>NZ_JAYMDY010000002.1:0-516738 GCF_037027245.1 Pseudoalteromonas sp. CH_XMU1449-3 | reverse complement strand
TAAAGTCTCTGAAGGGCCGTTGAAGACTACAACGTTGATAGGCAGGATGTGGAAGTGGTGTGAGCCATTAAGCTAACCTGTACTAATTACCCGTGAGGCTTAACCATACAACGCCAAACGCGTTTTATGACAGCGTAACGAACAGAAGTTAAGTTACTAAAGTAGATTTTACGAAGCTGTAAGCCATAAGCTTTAAGCTGTAAGAAAATATCAGATTTCCAGATTTATTAATTTGCTCAGATTAGCGAATTAAAACCAAATTTGCTTGGTGACAATAGCGTTTTGGACCCACCTGACCCCATGCCGAACTCAGTAGTGAAACGAAACAGCGCCGATGATAGTGTAGCAGTTGCTATGTGAAAGTAGGTCATCGCCAGGCTCCTAATTAAAGTGTTAGGTTTCCCATAGCAGCTGCTATGTGTCTCTCTACCGCTGTGGGTACTTGGTCATATCCAGGCTCCAAATTCAGTCGCAAGACTTTAAATTAAGTCGAAAGACTATAAATAAAATAATAAGAAAATTGAAAAGAATTTTCTTGGTGACAATAGCGTTTTGGACCCACCTGACCCCATGCCGAACTCAGTAGTGAAACGAAACAGCGCCGATGATAGTGTAGCAGTTGCTATGTGAAAGTAGGTCATCGCCAGGATCCTATTAAAGAAAGCCCGATTCGAAAGAGTCGGGCTTTTTTGCTTCTGGAGCTGTCAGCTTTCAGCCGTCAGACGTCAGCTGAACTGTGGGGTTGTTTAGTGCAGAGACTCCCTCAGCATTCACCCAATTCATTCTCTAAGTAGGTTGGGTAGAGCGTAGCGAAACCCAACACGAGTTAGCGAGTTGCAAGTTAGCAAGGGTAAAGTTTAAATTCCAAGGTCAAGTCTGGCGTAAGAATGACTTCAGCAATGAATATTTTTGTTTTATTATTTCGGCACTGAAGTGCCTCCTACAAAATTTTATTACTTAAAGAGACTCTGACCCAAACACCCACACCGCGCGGCTGATCGCTGACGGCTGAAAGCTGATATCTCTGTGTTGGGTTTCGCTGCGCTCTACCCAACCTACGCCAGACCCTAAAGCTTTACTCTTTCTAACTCGTATCTTTCCCCTTTCTAACTTGCAACTTTACTCTAGCAAACTTGCTTCCCTAACCTTGTTATGCGATAAAGCGTTTTATATTTGTAATACAATTAAGGTGTACTGTGTCTTGTAAGAAAACGACCAAGTCAAAAGGTTCTTCAGGTTTAAATCGTAAAAATAGTGAAGCATTTATCGCTAAGTTCTCATCTCACCCTGATACGCATCTATGCCCGTCTGGTTTAATGTATAAAGTGATTGATGATGTTGAAGGGGAGCGAGTAACAGAGTTTGATACAGTGGTTATTAACCAACGTATTATGCTTGCTGATGGTAATGTGATTGCCGACAGTTATAAAGCGGGTATGCCCGAAGTGTTCGCTTTATCTGAAGCTATAGAAGGGTTAAGAGAAGGATTGTTATTAATGAATATCGGTTCTCGCTATGAATTTGTGATCCCTCCAGAGCTTGCTTGGGGTAAAAAAGGCAACGGTGGCAAGATTGGCGCAAATGCAGTGCTACATTTTGACGTTCGTTTAATGCGTTTAGCTTAACTCTCTGAGTATAGTTCCCTTAGCATAAGTCGACAGAGTACTTAAAACGCGTTAACGTTCACTATTGGTTTACTGAGGAACATTATGGGCGCAATTACTTCACGAGTTTACTTTCTTCGCCATGGCGAAATCGCTACGCCTGGAATTCTTTCTGGGCAAATCGATGTCGGTTTATCTGAGCAAGGCCTTGAACAAATGCGCCAAGCCTCTGCTGAGTTCATCAATTTAAATGCCATATATAGTTCACCGCTAAAGCGTTGCTCAGTCCACGCTGATTATTTAGCAAATCAACACTCACTGCATGTACAGTATTATAACGCGCTAAAAGAGTTTAATTTTGGTGATTGGGATGGCCAAGACTACCAACAGCTTTGGCAGCAAACGAGTAAACCTCATATTGGTGATTTTTGGCAGCATCCTTGGCAAGTAAAAGTGCCCAATGGTGAATCTATGGCAGACTTTTACGCACGAGTGGAGGCATGGTGGCAAACATTTTTACAATCACTATGTGAATCTAAGCATGAACAGTCATTGGTAATAAGTCATGCTGGGGTGATTAAACAAATCCTCGCTATTGTTTGTCAGATGCCAAAACAATCAGCCACGCATTTAAATGTTTTTCACCTTCCTTATGCGGGGCTTATTACACTCGATGTATATATAGATGAACAAGGACAGGCTTGGCCTAAAATTGTTTTTTAGCCATCTAGAGCGATATTCATTGAATTATTTACTTAGCCCGCCATAATACTCATATGCTATGGAATGGAGTGAAATTCTCCAGCTGTTCCCGCAACTGTAATCCATCTAAATAATGGTCAGCCAGATACTTAGCATTAACAACTAATCATCGAGCGGGTCAACTCACATTATTTTCTGGTACTTACCAGTGCTTTCTTGTGCGTTGTGATTACTCGCCAAGAGAGAATAAGCTTGCAACAAAATAGCCTTAGCGCTGCGCCATTAATATCAGTGTCTGATTTAAGTTGGGGTACTGCGAATAAAACGATACTTAAATCAATTAACCTTGAGTTAAAAGCAGGGCAATTTATCGGTCTACTCGGCCCTAATGGTGCGGGTAAATCAAGCTTGCTGCGTTGCCTTTATCGTTACTTGAAACCTCAGCAAGGGGGTGTGCTGCTAAGCGGTCAAGATATTTGGCAAATCAGTGCTGATGAATATGCAAAGCAGGTTGCAGTGGTTTTACAAGAGTCTCCATCGCAGTTTAATTTGTCTTTGTTCGATGTAGTGAGTTTAGGCTTAACACCTCATAAGCGACTTCTCAGCGGCACTTCTACTAATGATAAGCAGCGAATATATCAAGCTATAGAGCAGGTTGGTTTATCTCATCACAGTGAACAAGCATTTGATTCGCTCTCAGGTGGCGAAAAGCAAAGAGCGCTTATTGCACGCTCTATCGTACAACAACCTAAGTTGCTCATCATGGATGAGCCTACCAGTCACCTTGATGTTAAATACCAAATTCAAATAATGGAATTAGCAAAGTCCCTTGATGTGACTGTGCTTGCCTCGTTTCATGACTTAAATCTTGCTGCGAGTTTATGTGATGAATTATTGGTGATTGATGAAGGGCGTTTGGTTTGTCAGGGGCAACCAAAAGCGGTGCTTACTGAGCAGCTGTTGAGTGATGTATTTGGTGTCTGCGCAGCGGTATCTGCTCACCCGCAATCAAGCTCTGATAAGTTTATTCCGCACATCACTTATTTTTATGGCTATCAGACACAGGAGCATCAAAATGACTGATGCAATGCGTTTAAGTATCTGTGTTGTCGTAGGGCTTATTAGTTGTTTTTTAGCATTGAGCTTTGGTGCTGCAAATACGCCACTGAGTGATGTTTTTAATGGTTTGTTTAGCCAAGGTAGCGATGAATTTGTGCAGCGTATTATCTGGCAGTTGCGTATGCCAAGAACGGTGCTGGCATTTTTAGCTGGTTCTGGACTTGCCCTTGCAGGATTAATTTTGCAGACCGTAACCCGAAACCCGCTTGCTGATCCATACTTGTTTGGTATTTCTTCTGGGGCTTCATTTGGTGTGGTGTGCTTTATAGCCCTAACCGGTGTGAGTTTTGGCTTTAGTATGTCAGTTGCAGCATTTGCCGGAAGCTTACTTTCTATGCTGTTGCTTATTGCTATTGCAGGGCGTCGTCATGTTGGCCAAGTTGAAGCCATGTTACTCGCAGGTGTTGCTCTATCTTTCTTATTTAGTGCTCTGACTAGTCTGCTGCTTTATTTTAGCGATCCACAAGCCATCACCGCCATTTTGTTTTGGACGATGGGCAGTTTTTCTCGTGCCCAGTGGGACACTCTTTGGCTGCCATTTACCGTTATTATTGCCTGCATGACACTGATGATTGCATTTCGTCGTCAACTTAATGCAATGCTGCTTGGTGACGAAAGTGCAGCGACCTTGGGGATTCATGTGCAGCGCTTTCGGATCATGATGCTGCTGCTAAGTTCACTAATCACAGCGGTGCTTGTTGCTATGTGCGGTGGCGTTGGTTTTGTCGGCCTGATGATCCCACATATTGTGCGCTACTTTTCACCGCAAGGCAGCAGCCATAACTTAGTTATGACATCCTTGGTCGGTGGCATTTTTATGGTGTGGGTAGATGTGTTATGCCGAACCCTATTGAATAACCAAGAACTACCTGTTGGTGTGATCACAGCCGCTATTGGTAGCGTGTTCTTTTTATTCTTACTTTATTTTCGTAAACAGAGCAGGTAGCGAATGTTTAATATCATGCCTATTAATCAGCAATTTTCAGCTGTAATTCAACAAAAAATAGACCTCAAAACAAAGCCGTTAGGCGCTTTGGGTCAGCTTGAAAGTTGTGCTAAACAATTAACGCTTATTTTTTCAAAGCAACTTGATAGTGAGCAGGCGCTAGTTGCCTTTAAACCGGTTATTTCAAACCCTTCTCTGGTTGTATTTGCAGGTGATCATGGTGTGGCAAGCCAAGGTGTGTCGATTGCTCCTAGCAGCGTTACATCTCAAATGGTGGCAAACTTTGCAGCAGGAGGTGCAGCGATTAATGTATTTTGTCGCCAGTTTGGCTGGCAGCTAGAAGTTGTTGATGCCGGAACACTCAGTACTTCACACGATAAAAGTGTGCATAACCAGCGTTTAGGTGACATCACTGCACCACTGAATACTGAAATGGCCATGTCACTTAGCCAGGTTGAAAAAGGGTTTGCATTAGCCAGACAGCGAGTTCATTCACTCTATGAGCAAGGTTGTAATACCATCGCCTTTGGCGAGATGGGCATTGGCAATACCACAAGTGCTGCGGCATTAATGGCTGCCTTGTTGTCGTTACCAGTCAGCCAATGTGTTGGTAAAGGCACAGGTGTGAGCGACGAGGTTGTTACTAAAAAAATCAAGGTTGTCGAGCAAGCCCTCCAATTGCATCAAGCTCACTTTGATGACCCACTAATGACACTCGCTGCATTAGGCGGTTTTGAAATTGTTCAGATCACCGGTGCCATTTTAGCTGCTGCGGAGCTCGGCATGGCGGTGATCGTGGATGGCTTTATTTGTACTGCAGCAGCGCTTGTTGCAACTCGCATTAATGCAAACGCTCGCGATTACATGATATTTGCTCATGCCTCTGATGAACAAGGGCACAAAGCAATGCTCAATGCCTTGCATGCAGCACCTTTATTGCAGCTTGATTTACGTTTAGGAGAGGGCACCGGGGCTGCGCTTGCTTTACCTTTACTGCAAGCATCTTTGGCGTTTTATAATGACATGGCAAGTTTTGCCGATGCTAATGTTGAGCAAGTTGTCTGATATGAGCGATGAACAACACACTTCTGACTCTACCCCAAGTCAGCTTCAACTATTTTTACTGGCGCTTAGTTTTTTAACGCGTATCCCCGTTAAGTTAAACTTTGCAGTATCGAGTCAGGCACTCAATCAGGCCAGCCGTTATTTTTCATTGGTCGGTGTGATATTAGGTGTACTTTTAGCGCTGAGTTTTTTACTGTTAAGTTGGTTATTCCCTGCAGCCATTGCAGTCGCGTTAGTTATGGCGTTTAGCTTGATAATCACAGGGGCATTTCATGAAGATGGCCTTGCTGATGTCTGGGATGGCTTTGGTGGTGGTTGGCACGTTGCAGATAAGCTGAGCATTATGAAAGACAGTCGTTTAGGTACCTATGGTGCTGCGGCGTTAGTGATGGCCTTATTAATTAAGTACCAAACACTCGTCGCACTTAGTGAAGTAACCAGTACTGTGATTATTGCACTTGTTTTAGGGCAAAGCTTAAGTCGGGTTGTAGCAACAAGTTTAATTGCAGACATGGACTATGTAAGTCACGACGCCACATCTAAAGTAAAACCCATTGCGATGCATTTAAGCACGCAAAGTTATCAAATACTGTTAGCAACTGGCGGTGCGGTATTAGCAATTGCATGGTTGTTTTTTGGCTTCACTCTAGGGCAATTATTAATACTCATCAGTGTGCTTTTTGTTACTCGTTTACTATTGAAGCGCTGGTTTGAAAAGCAGTTATCTGGCTACACCGGCGATTGCTTAGGAGCAGCCCAGCAAGTGTCAGAGCTTACTACCTACCTTTGCTTGGTGAGCTTATTATGAGCCAGCAACATACTTTAATTTTAGGCGGTGCTCGCAGCGGTAAAAGCCGTTTTGCAGAGCAGCAGGCAATAAGTTCAAACAAGCCGCTTATCTACATTGCCACAGCCAATGCGGGTGATGAAGAAATGACAGCCAGAATTAATAGGCATCAAGCAGAGCGCGCTAAGCATTGGCAGCTTGTTGAAGAGCCTTTGTATTTGGCTAAAGCACTACAACAATATAGCCATGCTGAAAACTGTATTTTAGTGGACTGTTTAACCCTATGGTTGAGTAATTGCTTATGCCAGCAGGGGGAAGCATTTTGGCTTGAGCAAAAAGCGGCCTTACTTGATGTGCTATCGCAATTGCCGGGTGAGGTGATTTTTGTCAGCAATGAAGTGGGTCATGGCATTGTGCCGCTCGGTGAATTAAGCCGTCAGTTTGTTGATCATTCAGGTTGGTTGCATCAAGCCTTAGCACAGCAAGTTGCACGTGTTGAGTTTGTGATTGCAGGTCTTGCACAAACCTTAAAAAGAGAACAATGATGAAAACATTAATGGTGCAAGGCACGACCTCAGATGCAGGTAAAAGTACTCTTGTAGCAGCACTTTGCCGGATCTTTGCTGAGCGAGGCATAAAGGTTGCGCCCTTTAAGCCACAAAATATGGCGTTAAATAGCGCTGTAACCGCAGATGGTGGCGAAATAGGCCGAGCACAAGCTTTGCAAGCTGTAGCGGCAAAAGTCCCCGCAGAAGTCGATTTTAACCCTATCTTATTAAAACCTAACAGCGATACCGGAGCGCAGGTAATCGTTCATGGTAAAGCGCTGTCGAATATGGAAGCGGGCAGTTATCACGACTACAAAAAAGTGGCGATGGATGCTGTTCTTACTTCGCAGCAGCGCTTAAGTGAGCGTTTTGAATTACTGGTTGTTGAAGGTGCTGGGAGCCCTGCAGAAATTAACCTGCGCGAAAACGACATTGCCAATATGGGTTACGCTGAGGCGGTAGATTGCCCGGTGATCATTATTGCCGATATTGACAAAGGTGGTGTGTTTGCTCATTTAGTCGGAACGTTAGCCTTGTTGTCTGAGTCAGAGCAGGCTCGCGTTAAAGGCTTTGTGATTAACCGTTTTCGGGGTGATATTGCGTTATTGCAAGGTGGCCTTGATTGGTTAGAGCAATACACCAATAAGCCAGTGCTTGGGGTATTACCTTATTTACATGACTTAGCACTAGATGCTGAAGATGCCGTTGCTATAAATAATCAGGTCGATAAACCGCAATTACGCATAGTAGTGCTGCTACTTCCTCATATCAGTAATCACACAGACTTTGATGCACTGCGATTACAACCAGAAATCGATTTACAGTATGTACGTCATACTCAGGCTATTCCAAGTGTTGATCTGATTATTATACCGGGCAGTAAAAATGTACTCAGCGATTTAGCGTTTTTAAAAAATGAAGGTTGGCATAAACAAATAACACGTCACCTGCGTTATGGCGGTAAAGTGCTTGGAGTGTGTGGTGGGCTGCAGATGTTAGGCAACTACCTTGCAGATCCACATGCTGTGGAGTCTAATTTAGGCAGCGCAGCAGGGCTAGGGCTTGCTGACTTTGAAACGCAATTAGGGCAACAAAAAGTACTAAGCCAAGTCTCCGGCATTCTTCATTTAAACAATAGCGATAAAGTAATTTCAGGTTATGAAATTCACGTCGGGATTAGTCAAGGTCCAGCATTTGAAAAGCCATTTTTGAGCTTTAATGATCACCCAAGTGGATTCAAATTAGATGGTTTTATTAGTGATGATAACCAAATAGCAGGTACTTACTTACATGGCTTGTTCGATACCCCTGAGGGCGTATCTGAGCTAATAACTTGGCTTGCAACAAATAGCCAAATTAAGCCAATTGATATTAACTTAAACCGTGAACAGCAGTTAAGCCGTTTAGCTAGTGTAGTAGCAGAGAATCTCGATATTGAACAAATCATCAATATTTATGAGAACTTCAATTTAGAGACATAAGGAACAACAATGAGCGAACAGAATCAAGATAAGCACCAACAACGCCAACAAAAAGTAAAACAAAAAGTCGACGAACGGATTGCTGCTGCACAAAAAGAGCAGGGTATTTTTCAGGTTATAACTGGCAACGGTAAGGGTAAATCGACTTCTGGTTTTGGTACTGTTGCACGTGCGGTAGGTCACGGAATGAAAGCAGCTGTGTGTCAGTTTATTAAAGGCACATGGGAGTGCGGTGAACGCAACCTACTGGAAAAAGCAGGGGTTGAATTTGTTATTATGAACACCGGTTTTACTTGGGAAACACAAAATAAAGAGTCAGATACAGCTGCTGCGCAAGTGACATGGCAAGAAGCGAAAAGAATGCTGAAGGATGAGTCGATTAACCTCGTTATGCTAGATGAAATAACCTATATGATCACCTACGGCTATATTGATTTAGACGAAGTGCTAGAAGCCATTAGCTCTCGCCCAGCCATGCAATCGGTGATAATTACAGGTCGTGGTGCGCACCGTAAACTGACCGACTTAGCTGATACAGTCAGTGAAGTCAGAAACGTAAAACACGCTTTTGATGCAGGAATAAAAGCGCAAAAAGGGTTCGATTTTTAACATGAGAACCATCAAGTTTGCACTTTTAGGGGTTTTATTTTATTTACCTGCATTGGCTCACGCTCATGAAATTAAAGAGCCGCAGCGTATCGTTGCCTTAGCACCGCACATTGTTGAAAACCTATTTGCGATTGGAGCAGGAGAGCGCATTGTCGGTACCGTTGACTATGCAGACTTTCCTCAGCAAGCGAATGATATCGAACGAGTAGGTGGCTATTACGGCATTAACATGGAAAAACTGTTGTCTTTAAAACCAGACCTAGTTCTGGCTTGGAAAACGGGTAACAAAGCCGAAGATCTCGCTTACATTGAAAAATTAGGTATTCCGGTAGCGTACAGTAACCCAAATCAAGTTGATAATGTGGCTGATGAACTACGTAAACTAGGCACGCTTACGCATTTGCAAACCAAGGCAAATAAAGTAGCCAAACAGTTTGAAGCTAAACTCAACGCTATTCGTACAGCGCAAGAAGGCAAACCGAAAGTGTCGGTGTTTTATCAATTATGGCCTGAGCCAATGATGACAGTTGGTGGAAACACTTGGATCAATCAGCTATTAACTATTTGTCATGCGGATAATGTGTTTGCTAATAGCGATACCGACTACCCGCGCATTAGTATTGAAAATGTATTGGTTGCCAATCCAGAGGTAGTGATTATTCCAGATGAAAAATCGAAAAAGCCTCAGCCTAAAATTGATTGGCGACAATGGCCTGAATTGCCAGCGGTGCAACATAACCAGTTTATTAGTGTAAACGCAGACTTATTGCACCGTTTTACAACCCGTATGCTTGATGGTTTGACCGACATGTGTGGTAAAATAGACGTTTCTCGTCAGCAAATACAGGCTTCAAAATGAACGATTGGCAAACATTTCTAGATACCGAACTTGCTAAGCCCTACATGCAAGAAACCTTACAATATGTGGCCGATAGACGCGCAGCAGGCGTTACCGTTTATCCGAAAGACGAACAGGTATTCTCAGCTTTTGATGCTACACCTTTAAATGAAGTTAAGGTGGTTATTTTAGGGCAAGATCCTTACCACGGAGAAGGGCAAGCCCATGGTTTATGCTTTTCGGTATTACCAGAAGTTAAAAAATTACCACCGTCTTTGAAGAATATGTACAAAGAGTTGGCTACTGATATAGAAGGTTTTGAGATTCCTCACCATGGCTATTTGCAAAGCTGGGCTGAGCAAGGCGTGTTCTTACTCAACACGGTATTAACGGTTGAGCAAGGGCAAGCTCATTCTCATAAGCACCTTGGTTGGGAGCAATTTACCGATGCAGTAATTGCGCTTATTAATCAGCACTGTGATGGTGTGGTGTTTGTGTTATGGGGCGCACATGCTCAGAAAAAAGGCAAACACATTGATACCTCGCGTCATCATGTGATCCAAGGCCCGCATCCATCACCGCTTTCTGCACATCGTGGCTTTTTTGGTTGTCAGCATTTTTCAAAGACAAACCAGCTTCTTACTGATCAAAATAAAGCGCCAGTAAATTGGTCGTTGCCACAAATTCTATAGCACAAATGCAAAAGGCCCTTGCGGGCCTTTAATTAAAAGTCTAATTCATCAAGCTCAATGCTGTCTGTGAAATAGTCTAACTCCTGTAGTTCTTTGCGAAGTCTATGCTTGTCTTTCAAAGCTTCGATTTCGCGCCATTTTCTCTTTTTATTTTTTGTAGAGGTCTTTTTTGTTTTACTAGGACCTTCTAATATTTCTAAAATATCGTCTAGGCTATCCATGAACTTCTCCTATTGATTTTTTGAACCTCGGAAATACCTATACCACAGGCTGCTCAAAAATAGAATAAAAAAGTGACAATACTGTTACAGAAGTGTGATTGATAGATGAATAGATCAAAGGTTTAGTTATTTTAGAAACAAAAACGCCACCTAGCGGTGGCGTTTAAAAAATGCTGTAATTTGAATTACATTGCTTTAAAGCGTGCTTCTAATTCAAGCTGTGCTTGTGCAAAAGAGCGAATACCCTCAGCAAGTTTTTCTGTCGCCATAGCATCTTGGTTATGTAACCAACGGAACTGACTTTCAGTTAGTGGTGCTGGTTTTTCTTCAACAGTAAAGTCGCTCTCTAGTAGGTACTCTTGTGCATCCGTTAATTGGCCTAACTCTTCTAAAAGACCTGGGCTAATCGTTAACTTATCACAGCCAGTAAGTGCGATGATCTCGCCTGTGTTACGGAAGCTTGCGCCCATAACAACTGTTTTGTAGTCGTGGCGTTTGTAGAATTCGTAAATGCTACGTACAGATTGCACACCTGGATCGTTTAGCGGATCAGTTGGTTTTTCCATACCGTTAGCAACGTGCCAGTCTAAGATACGGCCAACGAATGGTGAAATTAAAAATACATTTGCATCGGCACATGCGCGTGCTTGTGCTTCAGAGAATAACAGCGTTAAGTTACACTTAGTGCCTTCTTTTTCAAGCTGCTCAGCGGCTTTGATACCTTCCCAAGTTGATGCAACTTTGATTAGGATTTTATCTTTGCTAACACCTTCTTTTTCGTAAAGGCTCAGTAAAGTGTGGGCTTTGTCGATAGTCGCTTGGGTATCAAATGATAAACGTGCGTCTACCTCTGTAGAGATATAGCCCGGTACGATTTCGCTAATTTCTTTACCAATTAATACAGCAAAGTAATCACATGCTAACTCAAGTTGTTTAGCTGCATCTTGCTCGGTTTCTTTGGCATATTGCCACGCTTTATCTAAATAAGGCTTATACGCTTCAATTTCACTGGCTTTTAAAAGTAGAGATGGGTTTGTTGTTGCATCTTCTGGTTGGTGCTTTTTGATAGCTTCGATATCACCTGTATCTGCAACAATAGATGAATGCTGTTTAAGCCTTTGTAGTGCTGAAGTCATTTGCTTTCCTCATTCCAAGCAAGTTAAAAGAAAATCCATTATAGCGGCCTTTATGCTGCAACACTATGACAGTGTTTAATAGGTCAAATGTCCTTAATACAGAAAACTAGAACATTATGTATGAAAAGAACAGCGGATAAAGGCAGGACGAAACAAAACGTGCATTTTGATTCAATTAATGTTGAAATTGACATCAAACAAATTACAAGTCAATAGCTAAGTATGATCACTGTTATTTCACCTGCAAAAAATTTAGATTACGAAACACCAGCCACGACCGATAAATTCACTCAACCTGAATTACTCGAGCACAGCGAAGAGTTAATGTCAGTTTGCCGTGATTTAACACCAGCGCAAATTGGTAGCCTAATGAAAATCAGCGATAAACTAGCTGGTTTGAATGCGGCACGCTTCGCCGAGTGGTCACAGCCATTTACTCAAGATAACGCAAAACAAGCCGTGCTAGCCTTTAATGGTGATGTATACGGTGGCTTAGATGCGCAAACTCTAAGCGATGCTGATCTTGATTACGCACAGTCGCACTTACGTATTTTGTCTGGTCTTTATGGTGTGCTTAAACCATTAGATTTAATGCAAGCTTACCGCCTTGAAATGGGCACTAAGTTAGAAAACCCACGTGGTAAAAACTTATATGAGTTTTGGGGCAGTGTTATCGCCGAAAAGCTTAATACAGTGCTTGCTGAGCAAGATAGCAAATACTTGGTAAACCTTGCTTCGAATGAGTATTTTAAAGCGGTTGATAAAAAAGCATTAAATGCACAAATCATCACCCCACATTTTAAAGACTGTAAAAACGGCCAATATAAAGTGATCAGCTTTTATGCGAAAAAAGCTCGCGGCATGATGGCGCGTTACATCATTGAAAATAAAATCACCCAATTAAGTGATTTAAAAGATTTTACTGTTGCTGGTTATTACTTTAGCAGCGATGCAACAGCAAAAGAATTAGAGCCTGTTTTCTTACGAGAAGAGCAGAACTAAATTTTTAGTAAAATGATTTAGAACAGCCGTGCTAAGCACGGCTTTTTTGTGCTTGTATGAAACTGGCGCTTATTTTGCAAAACACCTTTTATGTTTCTTAATGTATCAGGTAGTCGCATGTTAAAAATACCAACCGTCGGTGAAGCCGAAAAACTTATAGAAGAAAAGCTCGGTGGCTGGGTTGATATCATCATAAGCCATATCCCTAACTTTATAGTTGCAGTAATCATTACTATCGTGTTTTCACTGCTGGCACGTATCGTTGGTTCAATGCTTAGAAAGCTATTACGTCGTTCGTTAGAGTCTTCGCAAATAGCAGACTTAATGTCATCGATAGTAAAAGTCATCGTATTATGTGTAGGCTTATTTGTAGCCCTTGATTTCTTGGGCCTCAGAGGCACGGTCACCTCATTACTTGCTGGTGCTGGTATCGTCGGTCTTGCTATTGGTTTTGCCTTTCAGGACATGACAGAGAACCTTATAGCGGGTATTGCTATGGGTATTCGCAAACCATTTAAAACAGGTGATGTAATTCGCACCGAGAGCGTGTTTGGTACTGTACGGGCGATTAACCTTAGAAATACCCTCATTGAGAACTTTTATGGGCAACTTATATTAGTGCCTAACAAGATTCTATTTAGAAATATACTCAGTAACTACAGTACCTTAGGTGTGCGTCGTATCGAAGTGCCAGTGGGAATTTCGTATGCTGACGATCCAGAGCAAGCCGCTGAGGTGATTGTTAAAAAAATCAATGAGTTTGATTTTGTGATTAAACAAGAAGAAACCGCCGTTTACGCCGAAAGCTTTGGTGATAGCAGCGTTAACTTACTGGTTTGGTTTTGGATTAAATACCCCGGCGAAGCGGACTTTATGACCGTTCGCCACAAGGCTGTTGTGGCAGTTAGAAACGCCCTAAGCGAAGCTGATATGACCATCCCATTCCCAATCCGCACGTTAGATTTTGGTATCAAAGGCGGCGAGAAATTAAATGCCATGATAAGCGAAAAACAGCAAGATAAAGACGCTGAGGCACCGCAAACCGATGAGTAAAATTTACTGACCCATCGGCGTGATTTACACAGGGAAGTGTGGTTGTGAGAAGGAGAGAAAGGAGGGCTCTCAGATAAATCATCAAGTCAAATGTTAGCTAGTTTAAAGGAAGAAGCGAGTAAGGATGGGAAATTATAAACTTAATATTCAAGCCGAGGCTGATTTGAGCATAGTGATGCATTATGTCGATATCTGAGAATTAACATAAATAACCTGAACCTGTTAAATAATTTAAAGGAGGTTGGGAATGTAAATTCGCGCGAAATGAATTTTACGCCTACGGTGAGCTATTTTGACTTAGAGCTTAAATTATAAATCCTATAGAGTTACTATTTTTATACTTTAATTTATTTTTTATTAACTTGGTGGGATTTCTCCGTTGTCTACTTCAACAAGGATAGCAAAGGTTACTAAATATATTGCGATAGGTATAGCTGTGTTAAACCATATGTTTGGTGCAATTTCAATCCCATTTTCTATATGAGTTAAAAGCAATGCGATAAAAGTTGGAGAAGGAAAGATTAAAGCGCCATGGCCTCCAATGACTACCATACACCAACTAGACCAGAGTAGATGTAGGGATAATACCATTAGGCCTTTCCTGAACCTTTTCAATTTCGCATATTTTATTGCGACTTTTAATGCTAGCCCATAAGGAATTATTATTGATAGAGAAAACAATGTATAAAAGAATAACAATCTCAGGTTCCATTGATGATTTAATTCCTTTTATTATTTATAAATTTAAAGTTGATGGGAGTAAAGAGGAAATTAACTTGAGAAATGACTTTTTGTAATCTCAGGTTTTAATTTTTTAAATCTTGTTAATCTTTATGGTTTTAGTTATTGACAAGGTGTGCTCGAATATATTGAGAATCAAATGCTGGTTTTATAAGATGGAAAATACGGATTTTAATCTGATTTAACATCTAAATTTTGAATGAAAGTTTATGGAATGAGATGTAGTTTCTTATGTGTTAACGCGAAATCAATTTTACGCCTACGGTGAGCCGTATCTGACTTAGCGTTTAAAATTTAGGCTTAATGCTTTTAATTAACGTGTTGGTTTTTGCTTTGCTTCAAATTTTAACCCACGGGCTATTCCCCCTAAGTAAGGGGGTTACATTTTAAGTGGACACCTGTTGCGCAACGCGCTACACTTTGGCAATGATCAAGACATTCAAACATAAAGGCTTGAAAAAGTTCTTCGAGACTGGAAGCAAAGCAGGGATTCAAGCCAAACACGAGCGTCGTTTGAGAATGCAACTAGCCGCTATAGATACCGCTTCGATTATTGAAGATATCGATTTACCTGGGTTTAAGTTGCATCCATTAAAAGGCAATCGTGATGGTGTTTGGTCAATAACTGTAAATGGTAATTGGCGAGTAACATTTGAATTCAAAGATGGTAACGCCTACATATTAAACTACGAGGATTATCACTAATGACTATGCATAATCCACCGCATCCGGGTGAATTTATTTCCGATGTATATATGGAGCCTTTCGGTTACAGCTGTAGATTTGTTGCGAAACAATTGGATGTCTCACCTTCAACTCTTAACAGAGTCCTTAAGGGGCAGAGCTCTATTACTCCTGAAATGGCATTAAGATTATCTAAGGCTTTGGGTAGAAGCCCTGAAAGTTGGCTATCGATGCAAGATAATTACAATCTTTGGCAAGCTAAACAAAATGTTAACCTAACCAAGGTACACCCTATTAGTTTTGCAGTAGCGTAATGAGAATAATCACAAGCTTGCTGCTACTTTGGCTGTTCATCTGAAATTTCTTGTGTGTTATTTATAAGAAATAATCTATCGCGCGAAATAAACGTCACGTCTACGGTAAGCTATTTATGGCTTAGAGCTTGAAATTTACGGTTTAAAGCTGGGTTCCCGTGTTGGGTTTCGCTGCGCTCAAACCAACCTACCTTAAAGTTTTATCCTACAAAAAAGCGCAAGCAGTTTAACTGGTTGCGCTTTTTATCTATTCGATATGCCAACGATTAGTGAAGGATACGTGCTCTGATTGTACCTTCAACAGCACTTAGCTCTTTAAGAGCGACTTCTGATTGGTCTGTATCTACATCAATTACTACGTAGCCAATTGATTCGTCAGTTTGTAAGTACTGGGCTGCGATATTAATGCCGTGCTGTGCAAATGCTTGGTTAATTTGCGTTAGAACACCAGGGCGGTTGTGGTGCACGTGTAATAAGCGGCTGCGGTTTGCAAGCTCAGGCAGTGATACTTCAGGGAAGTTAACCGCCGTAATGGTTGAACCATTATCTGAGTACTTAGCAAGTTTTCCTGCTACTTCAATACCGATATTTTCTTGTGCTTCTTGTGTTGAACCACCAATATGCGGAGTCAGAATTACGTTATCGAACTCGCGCAGCGGTGATACGAACTCTTCATCATTTGATTTTGGTTCTACAGGGAACACGTCGATTGCAGCGCCGCTCAGCTTTTTATCACGCAGTGATTCTGCTAATGCATCGATATCAACAACAGTGCCGCGAGAAGCATTGATCAAGATCGCGCCTTGCTTCATTACTTCAAGCTCAGCCATACCAATTAGGTTCTTCGTTTGCGGTGTTTCTGGTACGTGTAAGCTAATAACGTCAGCACGTTGTAGTAACTGAGTTAGGTTATGAACTTGCGTTGCATTACCTAGTGTTAGCTTGTCTTCGATATCGTAAAACTCAACGTTCATACCGATATTTTCAGCCATGATACCTAGCTGTGTACCAATATGGCCGTAACCAATAATACCTAACGTTTTACCACGTGCTTCAAATGAACCGTTGGCTGATTTTAACCAACCACCGCGGTGTGCTAGGGCATTACGCTCTGGAATACCACGAAGTAATAATAAGATTTCACCAAGTACTAATTCTGCTACAGAGCGTGTGTTTGAGAATGGCGCGTTAAATACAGCAATACCACGCTCACGAGCACCTTGCAGGTCGACTTGGTTAGTACCGATACAGAAGCAGCCGATTGCGACTAGCTTTTCAGCTGCTTCTAATACCGCTTCATTAATATGAGTGCGAGAACGAAGGCCTACAAAGTGCACATCTTTAATGCGCTCAATGAGCTCGTCTTCAGGTAAGGATGTTTTTACGTAATCAATATTACTGTAGCCATTACGCTTAAGCGTTTCTACAGCACTTTGGTGCACGCCTTCCAGCAAGAGAATTTTAATTTTGTCTTTTGCTAACGATACCTTACTCATATCCTCATTCCTATTTACTTTATTTGCGGCCCATTTTTGGTGCCGATAATGACTTTATCTGCGCCGCGATGGGCAAATAAGCCGTTTGTTACTACACCAACAATCTGGTTGATTGTTAGTTCTAATTCTTTGGCGTTGCTGATGTCTAAATTGTGCACGTCTAAAATAACGTTACCGTTATCTGTTACAACTCCTTCACGGTAAACAGGGTCACCGCCTAGTTTTACTAGTTCACGCGCTACATAGCTGCGTGCCATTGGGATCACTTCAACCGGCAGTGGAAATGCGCCTAATGTTGTAACTTCTTTAGATTCATCAACAATACAAACAAATTGTTTTGCTACCGCTGAAACGATTTTCTCGCGTGTCAGCGCTGCACCACCGCCTTTGATCATCTCATTATGTGGGTTGATTTCGTCTGCGCCATCAACATACACATCAAGGCTTGATACATCGTTTAGTTCGAATACTTCAATACCCAGTGCTTTTAACTTTTCAGTTGAAGCCTCAGAGCTTGAAACCGCACCAGTAATGGTGTCTTTTACTGTATCAAGTGCATCAATAAAGTGATTCACTGTAGAGCCTGTACCTACACCAACAATGGTATTTTCGTTTACAAACTCTAGGGCTGCCCAGGCAGCGGCTTTTTTTAATTCATCTTGCGTCATAATTATGTGCTCAGTTAGCTGTCAGAGAGGGCCTATAGTATACAAACAGTTTGCTTACCATTGGTAGATTTTCTCTGGGGTTATAATGTGTTTTAACGGTACATCCCATGATTCAATTGGCAATGCTGAAACATGCTGACATTGATGGGCAAGGCCTATCAAAATCGGTTTTTGCCAGTTTTCTTGGTAATACCGAGCCAACGTTTTGTCATAAAACCCACCGCCCATTCCTAAACGGTTACCTTGATCATCAAATGCCACTAATGGCATAAGTAAAATATCAAGCTTGTCTAAAGGACATATTTGACTGCAATTCAACTTGGGCTCCAAGATACCATAGCGGTTTGCAGTCATGGGTGAATTTTCTTCATACCTCTGAAAGTATAAAGTTGTGCCATTGAAAGGGTGGATGATAGGCAGATATAAATGCTGCTCTTGCATCCATAATTCTTTAATTAACAAAGAAGTATCTAATTCGCCATCATTGCTGAAATAAATGCCAATATGGGCATTTTTAGGTGTTTTTAGCGATTTTAGGTGTTGAGTAAAATTCACTTTTAGCGCAATTGCTGCATTTTTTTGTTGTTCAACAGTCAGTGAATTGCGCTTTTTTCGAATAGATTGTCTGATTTCTGCTCGTGTGTTGCTCATGTCAATATTAGTGTTAACTTTCTAAAAAGGAGAAAAGTTCAGGAAAAAGCTCCACTACACCCAAAATGATCAATAACACAATGACCATTGCAATAAGCGAATAAAGTAGGGTGTTTGAGCGTTTTTTAACAGGCTCTGTTAATTCGTCTTCAAGTAGCAAGTCATCTTCTTGCCAGCTATCGTCGCTATCAGCAACGCTGTTATTTTCAAGCTCAGGTAAACGTTGCTCTAAGTCATCCAGTTTTTCTTCTAGGCGAATAAGACTACTGGTGATGTAATCGAGGGCATCAAAAATACGTTCTTCACGCTCTTTGGCCTGTGCGGCTGTATTGTCTGATTGGCTGCTGGTGGCTGCTTTGGTAATCGGTTGGAGCTTGGCTTTAATGCCAACACTGGCGAGTAACTTTGCTTGTTTTAGTGCTTTATCTTGCTCGCTTGGTGCAAATAATGGCTTATGCTCAAACAGGGTCGCAACTTTGTCTGTTGTTGTTTTTAGTTTTGCAGCTAGTTGCTCTGTTGCTTGTGCTTGGTCGACACCGGCTTCAAGCCCTGCAAACATAACGCGAAATTTTTCTGCCATTTGCTGATTATCCAAATCCTTAAATCAATGACTTGAGTATATACCCAAAAAGATTAGCGTAAAAACAAAAGCCCGTATAAAACGGGCTTTTTCTGTTATGGTTTTGCAAATACGCTGTTTAGTATTTTGCAGCTTTACCTTCGGCAGGCAGTGATTTAAGGATAAAATCACGTAAGTCATTATTTGATGACTCAAGATCAGCATGACGTAAATACATCATGTGACCACTGCGATAGCCTTTAAAGCTTAAGCGATCTTTCATTTTGCCACTTGGATCTAACTGCCACATTGTGTATTTAGCATCAAAGTAGTTTGTAGCACCATCGTAGTAGCCAGATTGAATCATCACGTTTAAGTATGGGTTTTGTGCCATTGCTAAACGTAAGTTTTCACCTGTGTTGTTGCCTGAGCGATCCCAAGGGTGAACATTACCAAATAGGTTATATTTGATATCGGTTTTGTAATTAAGCTCTTCACGTAGGTAATAGTTAATCGCTGGCGTGAATGAGTGTAACCATGAAGTAAGCTCAGCCCAGTAATCAGGTGACTCACCTGCATCACGCTTGTCGATTCCTAGGTAACGAGAATCTAAACGGCCCACAGTTTGGCCGCGCTCGCGTAATAGCTCTTTCCAGAAGAAGTTATTTGGAATATCAAGGTTATTTTGCTCAACAAACTTTTCAGATAAACCTGCGTATTTTGCTGCTTGCTTGATGATGGCACGTTTTTCATCAGCAGGTAAAAAACCACCTTTAGCAATTGCAGGTAAGAACTTGTTCACAGTGAACTGTTCAACTTCAGGTAATAATTCGTCTAAGTCTTTTGCCTGTAAGTCTGCGCTAAGGGCTTTGTGGTACCAAGCGGTTGCTGCAAAGTAAGGTAGGCGGTTAGCAGCTTCTACCGGGCCTTCACGTTTAATACCAATTTCAGTTGGTGATACTAAGATAACGCCGTTGATATACATCCATTGGCGATTTTGTAATTCGTGAGCAAGACCAGAAACACGAGTCGTACCATAGCTCTCACCAATTAAGAACTTAGGTGAACGCCAGCGCTCGTTGCGAGAAACAAAGGTATTTAACCATTCAGCTAAGTATTTGATGTCAGCGTTAACACCAAAGAACATTTTTTGTTGATCTGACTTACTTGGCAACTCACCTTTTTCGTTTTCAAGAACGCGCGAGTAACCGGTGTTAACTGGGTTGATATAAACAATATCAGCCACGTCTAAAATTGAGTAAGGGTTATCTTTTACGCCATAAGGTTGAACAGGGTAACCTTCGTCATCAATTTTTAATACACGTGGTCCAGTATAGGCAAGGTGCATCCATACTGACGCAGAACCTGGGCCACCATTAAACGAAAAGACTAAAGGACGTTTTGTTCTATCGTCTACTTTATCGCGGGTATAATAAGTATATTGTAGCGTTGCAACGGCATCGCCTTGCTCATTCCAAACTGGTTGCGTGCCTGTGGTTGCGGTATATGAAAAGCGCTCACCATTAATGCGGGCTTTGTGCTCTGTTACCACTTTGCTGTCAACGTCAATACGACGTCCGTTATCAGCAAAGCTTGGAGTACTGAAGGTCAGTGTTAGTGCTGTCACTGACAAGCCAATAAAACTAACTAGTTTCATGTTGATTCCTTATTATTCGAATTGCAGCTATTAAAAAGTAAAGCAAACTCGATGACAAACTAATGAGACTAGTGACCAATATTAGCTGTTAAACAGAAAAATAACCGAAAATACTGAGCTGGTTACAAAAAAGTGCATTTTTTTAGCAAAGATATTTTGCTTAATTATTTAGCTAGATTAAAAAATGGCGTATATTTAGCGTGTTTATAATCTGTGTACACGTGCTTAAGAAAGAGAAGTTGCAATGCAAAGAGTATTAGTAGTTGAAGACAGTAAAGTAGTACAGCAAGTGTTACGTCACCTCGCTGCTCACTATTTAGATGTGGCTGTCGACTTTGCGTGGTCTTTAAAAGAGGGCGTCTCTTTAATTTCAGAGCACGATTACACTTTAGCTTTAGTCGATTTAACGCTACCTGATGCGATGAATGGCGAAGTAGCTAAATACACCTTATCAAAAAACATCCCGACCGTTGTTCTAACATCAAAGATTGATGAATACATTCGCCAGCAAATGTTAGAGCTTGGTGTGGTTGATTACGTGGTTAAAGATAACCGCGACTCATACCATTATGCGATCAAACTTGTTGCACAATTACTTAGAAACGATGGTAGCAAAGCGCTGGTGGCTGATGACTCAGTACTAAGTCGCACTTTAATGAAGCAAATGCTCGAAAAGCAGTTGTTTGATGTACGCGATGCGCAAGATGGTGAACAAGCACTACAAATGCTGAAAGACGATCCTGAAATCAAGCTGCTACTCACTGACTATGCTATGCCAACAATGGATGGTTTTGAGCTCGTTAAGGCGGTACGTAATTTCCGCGGCCGAGATGACTTAGCTATTATCGGTTTATCAGGTGCCGGTAAGCATGGTTTATCGGCGCGTTTTATTAAATACGGCGCTAACGACTTTTTAACTAAGCCGTTTATGAATGAAGAGTTTCATTGTCGTGTTATGCAAACAATGGAGCAGCTTGCTTTAATAGCCGATATAAAAGAAAGCGCATACCGCGACCATTTAACTGGCTTGCATAATCGTCGTTATTTTTATCAATACGCAGAAAAACTGCTTAAAAATGTTGAGCAAGAAAACGTATTGGCTTTGCTTGATATCGACTTCTTTAAAAATGTGAACGACCAGTTTGGTCACGAAGCCGGTGATCAGGCGCTAAAACAAGTGTCTTCATTTTTAAAGACTAAGTTTGATGACTTCACTATCGCGAGAATCGGCGGCGAAGAATTTGCCGTGGTACTGCATAATATGGACTTAGCTAAGGCCGAATCAAGGCTCAATACCTTCAGAGAGCAGTTAGCAAGCCATGCCTTTTCAATTAACGGTGAGCCATACTCATTAACCATGAGTATTGGTATGACCCAATTCCAAAAAGTATCGCTTACAGCTGCGATGCGCATTGCTGACAAGGCCTTATATCAAGCCAAACAGCAAGATCGGAACTGCTTAGTTAAACTATAGTTGTGCTAATTGCACCAGCGCTGGTTAATTGTTAAAAAAATGCACCAATAGGGTGCATTTTTTTTGTGCAAAAACCAATTTTTATTTTTAAGTTATTGAAAATAAGTAATAAAAAATAGTGGCACAAAGGTTGGATTGTATAAGCCAACAGGATAACAATAAGCGTCCGAAGGGGGCCACTATGAAAATGATTAGTGCAATAATAAAGCCATTCAAACTTGATGATGTACGTGAAGCATTGGCTGATTTAGGCATTGAGGGGATGACAGTTGTCGACGTTAAAGGCTTTGGCCGTCAACGTGGTCATACTGAGCTATATCGTGGAGCTGAATACCAAGTCGATTTTATTCCAAAAATCAAACTTGAAATTGCAACTCGTAGCGAAAATTGTCAACGCGTTGTTGAAACCATCACAAAAATTGCTTCAACAGGCAAAATTGGTGACGGCAAAATTTTTGTTTACGACTTAGACCAAATCGTTCGTATCCGTACGGGCGAACTTGATGAAGAAGCAATTTAAGGGGGAATTATGGAAAACACTATCGTAGAGTTGAAGTTCTCACTCGACACTTTTTACTTTTTAATGTCGGGTGTTTTAGTAATGTGGATGGCGGCTGGTTTCGCTATGCTTGAAGCAGGTTTAGTTCGTGCAAAAAATACAACAGAAATCCTAACTAAAAACGTTGCACTATTTTCTATTGCCTGCACTATGTTCTTATTAGTGGGTTACAACATCATGTATGTTGATAACGCAGAAGGTGGTTTCATCCCTTCATTTGGCGCATTAATCGGTACTCAAGCTGCTGATGCGGATCACTCTTTAGAGTCTGATTTCTTCTTCCAAGTTGTGTTCGTAGCAACAGCTATGTCAATCGTATCTGGTGCGGTTGCTGAGCGTATGAAGTTATGGGCATTCTTAATTTTCACTGTTGTTTTAACTGGTTTCATCTACCCAATCGAAGGTTACTGGACTTGGGGCGCAGGTTTCTTATCTGAAATGGGCTTTGTTGACTTCGCTGGTTCTGCAATCGTTCACGGTGCAGGTGCTGCGGCAGCGCTAGCTGGTGTGCTTTTCCTAGGTGCTCGTAAGGGTAAATATGGTAAAAACGGTGAAATCTACCCAATTCCTGGTTCTAACTTACCGTTAGCAACGCTAGGTACATTAATCCTTTGGATGGGTTGGTTCGGCTTTAACGGTGGTTCACAGCTACTTGTTTCTGACGCTGAAAACGCAACAGCGGTTGGTAAAATCTTCTTAAACACTAACGCAGCAGCAGCGTGTGGCGCAATTGCAGCACTATTCGTATGTAAAGTGTTATGGGGTAAAGCTGATTTAACTATGGTTCTTAATGGTGCACTAGCAGGTCTAGTAACGATTACTGCAGAGCCTGCATCTCCAACGCCATTACTTGCTTGTTTACTTGGTCTATTAGGTGGTTCACTGGTTGTATTTAGCATCGTTGCTCTTGATAAAGCGAAAATCGATGACCCTGTAGGTGCTATCTCTGTACATGGTGTGTGTGGTGCATTAGGTATCATGTTAGTACCACTTTCAAACTCTGATGCAACCTTTGTTAATCAATTAATTGGCTTAGTATGTATCTTAGGATTTGTGTTCATCGCGTCATCAATCGTATGGGCAATCCTGAAAAATACCATGGGTATCCGTGTTACCGAAGAAGAAGAACTAAACGGTATGGATCAACATGACTGTGGTATTGATGCTTACCCTGAGTTTGTATCAGTTCGCAGTAACTAATCTTGGTGCGTGCAAATAGCACGCCCATAACAATATCATTGTGTGTTCAAATCAAAGCTCTACTTAGGTAGGGCTTTTTTGCGTTTAAATAAGTCTTTTCTGATAGGCGAAATCGCTATTTTTTGACTATGCTTAATGTTCATTTCTAACAAGGAAAAACGATGGATAACAAACTCTTGCTTATAATTATTTCGCTGTTTTTACCGCCTGTTGCGGTATTTTTAAAAGCGGGCGCAGGTAAAGACTTAGTGATTAACATTATTCTATGCTTTATCTTCTTTATACCTGCTGTGATCCACTCACTCTGGTTGTGTACACGCTAAACGAGTTTAAGTGACTGTTAATTTTACAGGTGTTAATATTGCGCTGTTCAAGGCGTAATCCTGTAAAATTAACTGACCAATAGCGAACTCAATGGCTGATAAAAAAACTCCTGCAAAAAAATCGTCTAGTAAACCGAAGGCGACATCAAAAAAAACTACCGCTAAGCGCTCACGCGCACCTCAAGGGCCAGCTAAAGCTAGTGTATTAAGAAAACTTTGGTCAATTTTTTGGAAGCTTTCACTTGCTGTGATTGTTGCCATGGTGCTGTATCTAATTTATTTAGATGCAAAAATTACTCGCCAATTTGAAGGCAATAAATGGCAGTTACCTGCACAAGTGTATGCTCGTGCAATGAGCTTTTATCCTGGGCAATATTTGTCTCAGCAAGAGGTTATTTGGGAGTTAAACCGTTTAAATTATTCATCTGTAAATAAGCTAAGCCGTACAGGCCAGTATGTTAAATCAGCTAACAGTATTAAAGTGTACCGCCGTGAATTTGAATTTTATGATGGCCTTGAAGATTCACAAGTGGTTGAGCTGCGTTTTTCAGGGCAGAAATTAGCAACTATCAAAGATAAATTTGGTCGTCGTTTAAACAGCGCTCGATTAGAGCCGGTTCAAATAGCTCGCATTGGTAATGATTCAAAACAAGACCGCGAGTTTGTGCCGTTAGATAAATTTCCGCCGATGCTAAAAGACACTTTACTGGTGGTTGAAGATCGTAATTTCTATCAACACCATGGCGTATCTGTGTGGTCAATTATGCGCGCTTTATACAGCAATATTAAAGCCGGACGTACAGTGCAAGGGGGCAGTACCTTAACCCAGCAATTAGCAAAGAATATATACCTTACCCGTGAGCGTTCTCTGGTGCGTAAGTTTAATGAAGCGCTTATCGCTCTGATATTAGATTACCGCTACAGCAAAGATGACATTTTAGAAGCTTACCTCAATGAAGTGTATTTAGGTCAGTCTTACAATCAAGGCGTTCACGGTATGGGTCTTGCCGCTGAGTTTTATTTTTCAAAGCCTGTGGATGAGCTTGAATACGACCAAATTGCGCTATTAGTGGCTATGGTTAAAGGTCCTTCATATTACAACCCACGCCGTTATAGTGAGCGTGCAATGGAGCGTCGTGATCTAGTACTGCGCTTAATGGTTGAAAATAAATTGATTGATACCCGTGAATACCGTGCGGCATTAAAGCGTCCAATTGATATTGCACCAATGAAAGACAGTCTGCAAAAGTCGTATCCGGGTTACTTAGAATTAGTTAATCGAGAATTAAAGCGCCTGCTACCTGATCAGCAAGTGTTAGATGCCGGGGTGCGTGTATTCACCTATTTTGACTTACAAAAGCAAACGGCCATGGAAGAGTCGGTTGAGGCAAGTTTACCTTATCTAGAAAGACGCCCTAAAACACAAGAGCTTGAAGCGGCGATGATCTCTGTCAACGTTGAAAAGGGTGGGGTGTCGGCGTTGGTAGCAGGCCGTGACGTACGTTATTTTGGTTTTAACCGTGTACTTGATACCAAACGTAATATAGGCTCACTCGTTAAGCCTGCCGTTTATTTAACGGCATTTGAAAGTGGTCAGTTTAATGTTGCCACCTTGGTGGATGACTCACCGCTACAAGTGACTAATGAGCAGGGGAAAGTTTGGCAACCAGAGAACTTCGACAAGCAGTTCCGCGGCCCTATGCCACTATACAAAGCATTTAGTAACAGTATTAATATTCCTGCGGTTAACACTGGCCTTGATGTTGGAGTTGATAAAGTAGCTGATACCTTAAAGCGTTTAGGTGTAGAAGGGCGTATTGATCAATACCCGTCATTACTTTTAGGTGCACTTGAGCTTTCAAGCTTTGAAGTAGCGCAGCTATATACAACCCTTGCTGCTGATGGTCAGTACCGCGAATTAACGTCTATTTCAGCACTGACTGACTCAGTAGGTAAGGTGCTTTATAAGCATGATGTCAGCTCACAAAAACGTTTTGATGATGCATCAATTTACATGACTAAGTACGCAATGAAGCGCGTGACAAAAGATGGTACAGCAAAGCGTTTAAATGCCCACTTCCCATCAATTCAGCTTGCTGGTAAAACAGGCACCAGTAATGACTTACGCGATAGTTGGTTTGCAGGTTTTGATCAAAACACCGTGACTGTTGCATGGATTGGTCGTGACGATAACAAGAGTACAGGTTTAACAGGCAGTGTTGGCGCACTAGAAGCTTACATTCGTTACCTTAAACCACTCAACCCTGAAGCCATAGCAGACACTCGCCCTGCTTCTATTCGTTGGGCATTTATTAACGAAGAGACTGGTCTGCAAGCGCCTCCTGGTTGCGGTAAAGTGGTGCAGCTACCTATACGTGCCAGTGAGTTTGAGCCTAGACCAACTTGCGTTAGAGATTAACAACACTAACTCGCATTAATACTTAAATAAACGAATTGGCAAAGAATAAAAAAAGCCCCAGCATTGAAAAATGCTGGGGCTTTTTATTAACTTGCTTAACGCTTATTAAAGCTTCGCGAATGCGCGCTCTGCTGCTGCAATGGTGTCGTTGATCTCTTTTTCAGAGTGCTCAGCGCACACAAAGCCTGCTTCAAACGCCGAAGGAGCTAAGTAAACACCTTCTTCTAGCATTAAATGGAAGAACTTTTTGAAGCGCTCTAAATCACACTCAGTCGCTTGTTGGTAGCTAGTTACTTTTTCTTTATCAGTAAAGAAGAAACCGTACATACCACCTGCGTAGTTTGTTGTAAGTGCAATGCCTGCTTTTTTAGCTGCGGCTTCAAAGCCTTCACAAATTGCTTTGCTCTTTGCTTCAAGTTCATCGTGCAGGCCTTCAGCACTTAATAGCTCTAAAGATTTTAAGCCGGCAGCCATAGCAATTGGGTTACCTGATAATGTACCCGCTTGATAAACTGGACCAACAGGTGCGATGTAATCCATGATTTCTTTCTTACCACCAAAAGCACCTACTGGCATACCGCCACCGATCACTTTACCTAAACACGTTAGGTCTGGCTTGATGTTGTAGTAAGCTTGTGCGCCGCCTAAAGCAACACGGAAACCTGTCATTACTTCATCAAAAATAAGTACAGATTTGTATTCATCACACACCTCACGTAAACCTTCTAAGAAGCCAGGTACAGGTGGAATACAGTTCATGTTGCCAGCAACTGGCTCAACGATGATACAAGCGATTTCGTCAGCGTATTTTGCGAAAATTGCTTTTACTTCATCAAGGTTGTTAAACGACACAGTTAATGTGTGCTTAGCAAAATCTTCAGGAATACCCGGCGAGTTAGGTACACCCATCGTCAGTGCGCCTGAGCCTGCTTTTACTAGTAGTGAGTCAGCATGACCGTGGTAACAGCCTTCAAACTTTAAGATTTTATCACGGCCAGTGAAACCACGTGCTAAGCGAATTGCACTCATTGTTGCCTCAGTACCTGAGCTTACCATACGTACTTTTTCGATTGATGGTACTAGCTCTTTTACTTTTTCGGCCATTAAGATTTCAGTTTCGGTTGGCGCACCATAGCTTAAGCCATTTTCTACGGCTTCTAATACCGCTTGCTTAATAGCTGGGTGGTTGTGACCCATGATCATTGGTCCCCATGAACCAACGTAATCGATAAAACGGTTACCATCAGCATCAAAGGTAAAAGGACCTTCTGCTTTAGTGATAAATAAAGGAGTACCGCCAACGCCATTGAAGGCACGAACTGGTGAGTTAACACCGCCTGGGATTGATTCTTGCGCGCGATTAAAAAGATCTTGGCTAATTGTCATGAATAGTCCTATTGGGTTGTCACGTTAAATGAGTTGGTTCGCAAGGGCTCAAAGAGCCCAAAACGATGCAAGTTAGCTATTACGTTTACGGCTAAACCAAGGCACGTCGACTTCATATTGCTCAACTTTGTCGGCAACATCTAAGGTTAGAGCAAACAACGCCATGCGAATTAACACGCCATTTTGCACTTGGCGGAAAATCGCTAGGTTGTCGTTGCTATTTAAATCGTTATCTAGCTCGTTTGCTTCTAAACGGCTATCACGAGGAAGTGGGTGCATCAGTACTGAGTTAGGCTTACAGTGTGCGTTGTAAATAGCCTGACTGATACGGAAACCACCACGGTATTTGTTAGCTTCTTCTTGAGAAGGGAAGCGCTCTTCTTGGATACGGGTTTGATAAACAATATCGGCGGCCAAGTTGCCTTCCATTTTATCTACTACTTGAATTTTATGACCTGCGTTATCAACAGCATCTAAAATGTAGTCTGGCATTTGTAAGCCATCAGGTGCCACCATAGAGAATTTAACGTCTTTATAATGGCAAAGTAATTTAGATAAAGAGTGCACAGTACGGCCGTATTTTAAATCACCTACTAGGGCAATATGCATACCGTCGATACTTTGGTTGAAACGACCTAGCTCACGTTCAATCGTTAGTAAGTCTAGTAAGGCTTGTGTTGGGTGCTCATTCGGGCCGTCACCGCCATTAATCACTGGCACGTCACACCCGGTGGCAAACTCAGCAACAGAGCCTGCGTCAGGGTGGCGCATTGCGACTGCATCTGCATACGCTGAGATCACGCGTGCGGTATCATACAAAGATTCACCTTTTGCAAGCGCTGAGCTTTGCATGCCCGTTGTTTCACGAACCAAACCACCTAGTAAGTTAAATGCAGTACCAAAACTTACGCGAGTACGCGTGCTTGGTTCAAAGAACAAGTTCGCTAAAATTGCGCCCTCTAAAACATTGGTGCGCTTTTGCTTTTTAGCATAAGGCTCCATTTTCTTAGCAACTGCAAAAATACGTTCAATACAATCTCGATCAAGCTGATTGACCGACAGGATATTTTCACCTTGGAAACTTAGCATGGGGTTTGTTCCTAATCACATTTATAGGGCGCTGGCACTCGGTATGGGAGGCCGCATAAATTTGCGCAGTACTATAGCAAATTTTTAGCGTTCACAGCAGCAAATTATAAGTTAGGTTTAATAATTGCCAGTGCCACTATAGCTAAAAGGATGAGTACCGGAACTTCATTAAAAATACGGTAAAAGCGATCGCTACGTGTATTGCGGTCATGCTTAAAGTCAGCCAGTAATTTAAAGCAATAGCCGTGGTAGATATAGAGAATAATCACTAGCACCAGTTTGTAGTGCAGCCACATGCTGTATCTAAACCAGTCTCGACCATATTCAAAAATGGTCAGTACGCCAAACACCAATGTTAAAATGGCAAACGGCGTCACAAAAAACAGTAAGCGGCGTTCCATTACTTTCAGCATTGAGTTACAGGCTTTTTCTTCACTCATTGCGTGGTAAACAAAAAGACGTGGCAGGTAAAAAATACCGGCAAACCAAGCAATCATAAAAAATACGTGGAAGGTTTTATAAACTAATAGCGCAGTCATTTAAGCATCCATTTTAATTGTTATAACAAACTGTTGCGTATGGTAAGGATATGTCTGATTTGGTCCCAACGCAAAAGGCCCATAATCTGTTGGTTATCAAGCAGGTTGTAAATATATACCGCACCGCTGCGTTTATCTTTCAATAAGTCAAAAGCATCGGCTAATGTTGCTTGGCTACTAAGGCCGGCAAGGCTGACATATTTGATATTACTTTCTTGATCAGACATAAGGCTTAAATCATATTCCGCAAGACGATAGCCATTCTCTTCATCATGAACAATCAGCGGGGTTTGGCTATCAAGGGCATCGAGCGACTCTTTAATTTGTTGTTTGTCGTCACTGTAAAGCAGCTTGAACTGCTCATCCATTTCATCCATCACACCTACTTTTTGTAATGCTTCGGTAGCAGGCGATATTTGATACTCAAGCCCTTGGAAATCGAGTTGTTGCATGAAAATAGAGCGGTTACCAAAAAACTGTAGTGCTGTAACATAAGCCGTTGAGATCACCAGCATGGCTGGCACAATAATCTCGGGGCTTGAGGTCAATTCCATAACTGTAGTAAGCGCAGCCAGTGGTGCGTGTAATGTTGCAGCCAATAACCCCGCCATGCCAAGCATGCTATAAGTCCCTGTGATATCAACACCCGGACTAATGAACTGTGCGAAAAAGGCCATCAAGGTGCCCATTAATACCCCAAGCCCAATAACAGGGCCGATGATCCCACCTGGAATACCTAAACCAATGGCAAATAAGGTGGCGAGTAATTTGGCAATCAAGATGGTTGTTAAAAACTGCACATCATCTGGCGATTCAATAGCAATAGTGATAGCACTCATACCTGAGCCCATTGCATGAGGAACCATATATGCAATTAGGCCTGCTATTAACCCTGCGAGTAATAGACGAGGGAACATACTTAGTGGTTTAAAAGTACGGATTATAAGCATCAAGTTTTGGTTAAATGCATAGGCAACAGCGCCAAGTGCCATACCAAAAATGATTAAAAATGGGTAATGCCAACCACTTAACGGGTTCATGGTAATAAGGGCAAGCTCTGAAGCGTCACCAAATACAAATTGAGTGGCTAATGCGCCGGTAACCGCTGCGAGCATAATGGGCACGAAAATATGCACTTTATATTCCCTAAGTACCACCTCCATAACAAAGATGACGGCTGCCAGTGGGGTGTTAAATGAGGCAGCAATACCGGCTGCAACACCACAACCGGTGAGGGTACGCATTGCATTGTGCGGAAGATGTAATTTATCGGCCAGTAAACTGGCACCTGTTGCACCCATATGTACAGAGGGGCCTTCTCGACCGACCGAAAAACCACTAATAAGGGCTAATGCGCCACCAACAAATTGGTTCACCGTGTTATAAAGCGGCATATGACCATAGTGTTTTTTTATACGGTGAATTACAAATGGAATGCCAAGACGATAATGCTTAAAGCCTGTTAGGGCGGCGAATAAGGCAATTAATAGGGCTGCACCAACTGGCAGTATCATTCGCTCATAGGTTGGTAAAGTGGTGAAGTCATCAGGCTTATCTAAAAATAAGCTTTGAAAAAACATGATTGTGAGGCGAAAAAGTATGATCAACACTGCCGCAATTAACCCTGCACTTACACCAAGTAAGCACAATTGCACAGATGTTTTAGGCTTTGCTAGGCGACGTCTTAGTCTCTCAAGCCACATGCATATTTCCTCACAGCACTTTTGAGCCGCAGTTTAGCAAATCAAATTAACTAAGTCGTTGGGATTTTATAATTTTATCTGCATTTTGGGTAAATCTAGCTAATCTTTGCTGCCATTATTAATTTGCTGCGTTAATTCAGGCAAGCGAGCTGAAATAGCTTTAGATATTTCATCTACCAGTGGGGCATGTTTTTTATGAATAACCGTGTTGATAGCCATTTGCCTTAGTACCACCACTGAAAAGTCTTTTTTAAAGGTAGTTATATCGTTATTGAGCGCAGGATAAAGCGCGTAATCGACACGTCCTTTTTTTAGCATGGTAAGCGTGTGACTTAAATCTTCGTTATGAATGATCTCGGCTTTAATATCAAACTCATTAAGCATTTCTATATCACCAATCGAGCTCATAATTAGGTTGTTAGGGTTGTATAAATTATCTCTATCGCATGGCAGCGACTTTCGACATAGGAGCACTAAGTTAATAACGCCAAGGCTAGGTTCTACGACGATAATATTCTCGAATTTACGCATATTACTTTGTGAGCGCACTATATCGCCGTCAACGATGCCTGCATTTAATAACAATACGCCTCTCCGAGATGGTGTTGCTTGCATCTGGACTTTGATATTTAAATCATTATAAACATCACTCATTAACGCTTTAAATGGTGCTACACGCGGAATATCTATATAGGTTAACAACAGCTTTTTTGGCCGAGAGTAATTTGTTGCAGATAGCTTTGCGCCAGTAAATAAATCATTAAGTAAGGCTATTTTAGCTCGGTTTTCAGGGTCATTCCGTATACCAATCACTAATGGGGAGTCGGTAAACTGAGTTACTATTTTTGGCTCAGGTAGGTTTTGTTGCTCAGCAAAATAGTTAAGTACTTTTGGCGCAGTAATCGCAAAATTAATCTGCTTAGTTTGCATTAAGTGGAATAGCTCTTCATCGTTTGCTGTTTGCACAATGCTGCCAGCATAGGATTGAATCACTTTTTCGACCACACCCGGGTAAATATAAGGCTCAACAACGCCAACTTTGTTCTCATTAAAAAGCTGTTCAAGATTTTCAAAATCTTGTGAATTAGACTGAGTGGTAATGACAGCTAATTGAGAATTTAAAATAGTGGGTGAAGCTATAAAGCCAGGTATCATTTCAGAGGGCCAAGCCGGGTAATAACCCAGGTAGCCGGTTAACTGGGCTTTTTTTATTGCATCTTGCCAAGGTAAATATTCAACTTCGAGGTGTATCGATTTTTTGGCAAGCGTGTCTCTTAATAGAGCAATAGCATCACCGCCATTTTCCATTTTACTACTGGCGTATGGCGGGGCTTCTAAAGAGGTGATTTTCCATGTTTCTTGGTACGTGCTATCAGCAGCTGCAAGCGAGCTGAAAACAAGTACCATAAAATAATAAAAGCGAGTAAGCATGGAAAAAGAATCATTATTAATTGTTTAATAAGTATACGTCTAAATTAGACTTTTTAGCATTATTAATTTGCTTATTTGCAGTTCATAACATTACAACTAAAGCAGTGATGTTTTTGGTCATACATACGCTTATCGGCCATGCTAAGTAATTCATCAAATGATTGCGCATCATCTGGATATAAGGCAAAGCCAACACTCGCTTCTACATGCAAGTCACCATATTCTGATTTTATTGGCGCCTTAATCGCACAGATCAATCGTGATAATGCACGGTTTATTTGTACTTGGTTTTCTATGTCGGTAACAATAACTACAAACTCATCACCACCAATGCGAGCAACGCAATCGGTTTTTCGAGCGGTGTCTTGTAAGCGTTTAGCAACTTCTATCAGTACTTTATCTCCCACTGCATGGCCATGGGTATCGTTGATTGGCTTAAACTTATCAAGATCAAAATACAGACAACCTACCTTAGAGCCTGTGCGCTCAACTCGGGCAAACTCTTGCTTGATGAATCGCTCAAGCGCGCTACGATTCGCTAAACCTGTTAAATGATCTGTTTGTGCCAATTGCCTAATTTTCTTCTCTGCTATAACACGCTTCGTGATATCGAAATTAACACCAATCATCCGGTTGCCGTATATTCGCCCATCAGCATTGATATAGCGGGTTTTTCCAGAAGGCAGAACAATTTGAAACTCTGCATGGAATTCTTCACCATTTAAAATTGCGAGTTTCAACTTGTTAGTCACGTCTTCATATTCATCAGGGTGTAAGCTATTAGCCCATGCTGAATAGTCCCCTTTAAATTCTGATTTTGGAATTTCAAATAAGGTATGCATCCAGTCATCCCAAATCAGTTCATTAGTGTCAAAATTCCACTCCCATATACCAATATGAGCCGCATCTGCAGCCATAGACATGCGTTGGTGTAAGCTTTCAAGCTCGGTTTTTGCTTGTTTTAATTCAGTTACATCTTCAGAAACGTCCAATAAATATTGCGCTTTACCATTACTGTCTTTAATAGTGAGCTTCCGTGTCCTTAAGTAATGAGTATTACCATCAATGGTAACTGGCTTTTCCTCTATAGTGAGAGTGTCATCACTTTTCAATACATCGCGATCGGTTTGCACGAAACTGACTGCCTGTTCATTACTGAAAATATCAAAGTCATTTAAACCGATTAGTTGGTCTTTATTTTTACCGAGGAGTTGCTCACCCGCTTTATTCACATGGCTAAAAGTTAGATGCTCTGCTTCTTTTACAAATAACATGATGGGTAAATTATCGAAAATAGTTTGCGTAAAGGCCTCTTGGTTTCGAATATCAGACAAATCTTTTATTGTCGCCACATAAGGGCCTGACTCTTTTTTACCAATAGAGCTGATGGTTAACGTAATAGGAAAACGTTTTTTATTCGCTCGTTGTCCTTTTAAGAGCCGACTGCTACTTTTACCCGCCGTTCTTTTGCTGAGTTGTGAATCTCTGAGGATTTCATCAAGTTCTAACGATCTTTCAGGGATCAGGGTGCGAATATGTTTGCCTATTAAATCATGCGGCTGATAGCCAAAAACATGGATAACAGTCGGGTTTGCAAATTCAATTTTTCCTTCATTATTAAAGCTAATTACCACATCTTGTACGGTATTAAGTACTGCTTTCAGTTTTGCTGATAATAAGCTCCTTGCTCTGAGTTCAACAGCACCCAATACAAACAGACTTAATGCCACCAGAATAAAAATAATAAGTTGTGCTAACGTCGAGTAGTCGTGGGTTGTAACATAGGTGGTGTATTCAGTTTCAAAAACCGACATCGAAATCATGCCAATGTAATGCATTCCCGAAATTGCACTGCCCATTATCAAGGCCACCACTAAGTTCATCCGTGTTTGATGAACTCCTTTGGCAAGTCGAAAATCATTAATTTTTAATGCAATACCTGACAGCACAATAGCGACGATAATAGATAAAGAGAACAACCAAGGATCATAAGCCATTTTTGCGGGCATCACCATCGCCATCATGCCAACAAAATGCATCGAGCCAATTCCAGCACCCATTAGCACACTTCTAAAAAGTAGCCCTTTGTTGGTTTGTAGTGCTGGTGAGAGTACGATGTAACTGGCAAACACACTTGGCAATATTGATATCAAAGTAATGCTAATGTTGTATTCAATAGGGATGGGTAAGGTATAAGCAAGCATACCTACAAAGTGCATACCCCAAATTCCTATACCTAAAAAACACGAAGCCATGATGGTCCATATCTGACTTTCATTTTTTAGATAAGAATGTTTTATACGAGCAGATAATAAAAAAGAGATATACGAAGCAAATACGGCTGTGAGAATAGAAGCAAACACAAGGAGCAAATCGTATTCAGCTGGAATGACCTGCGCACTGCTTAAATTATCAGTTATAAAATGCAGCTTGAAATGCTCTATCACAATTATCTTCCCTCAGTGCAAACTCATGCCAGCCCAAATGTAGTACAAATAAACTTTAGTCCAAGGCGAATGGGTTAGCCAGTTACCCTCACCATAATTGAGATGCTCTTCTGGTGATACTTGATTAAAACACTCGGGTATTAGATAATTGCGGCCAATATAGGTTTTGAGGGTTTTGGTATGTCAGATGAGTTGCCAATCAAGTTCAGCGATGCAGCAGCTGTTCGTGTTAAACAGTTAATCGAAGAAGAAGAGAATCCAGATCTTAAACTACGTGTTTATGTAACAGGTGGTGGTTGCTCAGGTTTCCAATATGGTTTTACTTTTGATGAAAAAGCTAACCCTGGCGATTTAGAAATTGTTAAAAATGGTGTAACGCTTGTTGTCGACCCTATGAGTATTCAATATTTAGTTGATGGTACCGTGGATTACACCGAAGGGCTTGAAGGCGCACGCTTTTTTGTTAATAACCCGAATGCAACAACAACCTGTGGTTGCGGAGCCAGCTTCAGCGTTTAACGAATTATTTAAAAAAGCCACTTTATGTGGCTTTTTTATTGCTTTAATTTCTCATAATATCTTGCCTCTGCTAAATTTTACGCATTATTAGAAGGAATTTTGCGTTGCCAAATATAACTACAACAATAGAAAAGAAACCCTATATTTTAGCTATCGCCATTGTTTTGGTGATTGTACTGTGGATGCTATCTGGGGATAGCAAAGCAGATCAAAAAGCACAGCAAACTGATCAGCAAGTTCAAGAGCGCTTGCCTAAAGTGCAAGTGATGCCTTTGGTCGCTAAGAATATTAATAAAAACCTAACTTTTTATGGAAAGTCAGAGCCTGACAAAATCGCGAACATTAGCGCTAGGCAAGCAGGGCAAGTACTCGAAATTTTGGTTGAAGAAGGTCAGTTTGTAAAACAAGATCAGGTTATTTTACGTCTCGATAAATCTGATTTAGCCGCCCAAATCACATCAGCAGAAGCCTTAGTGGCACAGTACCAAACTGAATACAAAGGCGCGCTTAAACTTAATCAGCAAGGTTTACAAAACAAAGTATTGACCATGCAAGCACAAGCTATGTTGCAACAAGCAAAAGCAACTTTGGTAAGCCTTGAATTAAAGCTAGAGCGCACTGAAGTACGTGCTGCTTTTGATGGCGTTATCAACAAACGTTTAGTCGAAATTGGTGATTATGTTGGCATAGGCGACCCTATTTTGCAGCTCGCTGATTTAGACCCGTTAATTGTCAGAGCCGATGCGACTCAAAAAGAAGTGCAAGGCTTAGAAGTTGGGCAAGCTACCTTTGCTCATGTGTTAAATGACAAAACCTATCCGGGTCGAATTCGTTATATTGCTTCTGTTGCTGATGACAGCACCAATACATTTCGCATCGAAGCGGCGTTTGAAAACCCAGGTATGAAATATAAAGCAGGTTTTTCGACTCAGCTTAATATTGAGTTGCCAACTGAGCCAGCCATGTTATTAAGCCCGGCTTTTATGGCCCTAGATGAACAAGGTAATATCGGCGTAAAAGTCGTGAATGACGACAATATTGTAGAGTTTAAGTCGGTAAATCTAGCTAAAAGCACCGAGCAGGGCGTTTGGCTTTGGGGTTTAGGCGAGCAAGCGAATGTTATTACCCTTGGTCAAGGTTTTGTGCGTGCCGGTGACAAAGTTGAGCCTGTGTTTACTGAAGCAACGAGCAACTAAGTATGAAAAACTTAATCGAAGCGTCGTTGACTCACACGCGTACAGTTTTATCTATTTTCATCTTATTGCTGATCTCGGGATGGGTGACATATCAAACTATCCCTAAAGAAGCGAATCCTGATGTCACCATTCCTTTTATTTATGTGTCGATTATTCATGATGGTATTTCCCCTGAAGATGCTGAGCGACTGTTAGTAAGGCCAATGGAGATTGAGCTTCGCTCAATTGAAGGCGTAAAAGAAATGTCAGCGGTAGCTAGTGAAGGGCATGCTTCTGTGACCCTTGAGTTTATCGCGGGTATGGATCCCAAAGAAGCCTTAGCAGATGTACGAGATAAAGTTAGTTTAGCCAAGGCAAAGCTGCCTTCTGAATCAGAAGAGCCAGAAGTTCATGAAATCTTGATGGAAGATCAGCAGCCAACAATTACATTAACCTTGTCAGGTTATGCGCCAGAGCGAGGTTTGCTAACCCTTGCCCGTAATCTTAAAGATGAGCTAGAAAGCATTTCTAGCGTATTAGAAGTTGATGTAGGTGGTGACCGCGAGGATATGGTCGAAATTGAGGTCGATCCACTGGCGATGATTTCTTATGGCCTTGAACCGAATGACATTATTCAACTGCTATCAAATAACAACCGCTTAGTTGCTGCCGGTACCCTTGATACTGGTAAAGGCCGCTTTGCTGTAAAAATTCCGTCGGTATTTGAGACGATTCAGGATGTGATGGAGCAACCTGTGAAAGTTGTTGGCGATAGGGTGGTGCGTTTTATGGACGTAGCAAAAATTCGCCGAGCATATAAAGACCCAACCTCAATCGCACGTATTAATGGCCGTCATGCGGTTTCGCTGGAAGTGAAAAAACGTGCTGGCGAAAATATTATTGATACGGTCGATCAAGTTAAAAAAGTGGTTAATGAGGCCAAGACAATTTGGCCTGAGCATATACGAGTTGATTACACCGGCGACATGTCAAAAGACGTGAAGATGATGCTTTCTGACCTGCAAAATAATGTGCTGTCTGCTGTATTGTTGGTGGTTATCGTTATTGTGGCGGTACTTGGCGCGCGCACCGCCTTCTTAGTAGGTATTGCCATTCCAGGTTCATTCTTAACCGGGATTTTAGTGATCTCTGTGTTTGGTTTAACGGTGAATATCGTGGTGCTTTTTGCACTCATCATGGCTGTCGGTATGCTGGTGGACGGTGCAATCGTTGTCAGTGAGTTTGCTGACAGAGCAATGAGTGAAGGTAAACCGCGCAAGGTTGCTTATAAACTAGCTGCTGAGCGAATGGCGTGGCCTATTATAGCTTCTACGGCAACGACCTTAGCGGCCTTTGCACCGCTAATATTTTGGCCGGGAATGATGGGCGAGTTTATGAAATACTTGCCGATTACGCTTATTGCCACCTTGACTGCGTCATTACTTATGGCATTGGTTTTTGTGCCAACCATTGGTGGATTAATAGGAAAATCAAGGCCGCTTTCTGATCAGCAAAAACAGGATTTAGAGTTAGCTGAGTCTGGTGACTTAACACAAATTAAAGGGATGCTTGGGCGTTATATTCGAGTGCTTGATTATGCAACAGAGCGCCCTTGGTGGAGCCTAGCTGCTGCAATCGTGTTTTCTATTTTGGTATTCTTTGCATTTGCTGTCTCTAAGCTAGGCGTTGAGTTCTTTCCTGATGTTGAGCCAAATGGCGTCAATATCAAAGTACGCTCTTACAGTGACTTATCTATATTTGAAAAAGACGTGATCATGAAAGACATTGAGTCACGCATTTTAAAAGTGGAAGGTATTAAAACCTTGTATGCTCGTACTGGCGGTAAAGATCAGGTAGGCACGTTTAGAATGAATCTCAAAGACTGGGATGAGCGTCCACCTGCCGAAGATATAATCAGTCAAGTTAACGAAATTACGGCAAGTTATGCTGGTGTCGAAATTGAACTTCGTAAAGATGAAAACGGCCCCGGTGGTGGTAAAGCGCTAAGTATTGAGCTGAGCTCTCGATTTGTTGATGTGCTTAACAGTGAAGCAAAACGAGTAAGACAAGCTATCGAAAATGATGGCGCGTTTCGAAATGTTGATGACAGTGCTTCAAAACCGGGCATTGAGTGGCAACTTAAATTGAATCGTTCGGATGCGGCTCGTTTTGGTGCGGATGCCAGTATGCTAGGGGCGAATGTTCAGCTTATTACCAATGGTTTAAAACTAGGTGAATACCGCCCTGATGATGTTGATGACGAGATTGATATACGCGTACGCTTTCCTCATGACAAGCGAGATTTAGGACGTCTTGAAACATTACGTGTAAAAACTATGCATGGGCAAGTGCCAATTAGTCACTTTGTTGAGCGTCAAGCAGCTCCTAAGGTCGATACAATTCGCCGTGTTGATTCTCAGCGCGTTGTTACCGTTAATGCAGACATGAAACCGGGTGAACAACTTGCTAAAGCGTTGCCGCGTTTACAAGCGCAACTAGAGGAGCAAGGGTTAGATCCGCGCGTGAAAATTAAAGTGCGTGGTGAAACCGAAGATCAAGATGAATCAGAAGCCTTCCTTGAGCAGGCTTTTGTGGTTGCCCTGTTTGTGATGGGGATCATTCTGGTAACGCAATTTAATAGCTTTTATCAGGCATTTTTGATTTTAAGTGCTGTACTGTTTTCAACTGTGGGTGTGTTCTTAGGTTTAATCGTATTACAGCAACCGTTTGGTATCGTGATGTCAGGCATCGGGGTTATCTCGCTTGCAGGTATTGTGGTTAATAACAATATTGTATTGATTGATACCTATAATGTTTTACGTAGCCAAGGTCTTGCTGCAAAAGATGCGATTTTACGAACTGGTGCTCAGCGTTTACGTCCTGTACTATTAACTACCGTAACCACCATATTGGGATTAATGCCGATGGTACTGCAAGTGAATATTGACTTATTTAACCGTCATATTGATTTTGGTGCGCCATCTACTCAGTGGTGGGTGCAATTGGCCACGGCTGTTGCGGGTGGATTAACATTTGCTACTGTATTAACACTGGTACTTACGCCTTGCTTGTTAATGCTGCGAGATCGTCGTCGGTAATCGGTAAATTCGTTACTGATTAATTAAAAATGAGTGACCCTAGTGTTGGGTCACTTTAATCATCAGTAAAAAGAAGCCTAAAACTAACGCAGAGGCGATTAAAATATACACAAACCCTTTCTTACCTTGCTTAATTGGTACACGATTTTGTTTTAAAAACAGGTACCACGCCACACACAGTACAATTGGCAACAAAAATAATATACGAAACATTTCCTAGCCTTTTTCAGTATTTACATACACTTTAAGCATAAATATGCAGAATTTAAAGTGATACTTTCATCTTGTTACACTTCCAATTGATCAATTTTTTGGTACAGTTAACCAGTTAACTATAGAGCACATGCTTTAATTTTAGCTACACTTAAGCTTGTATACTAAAACGGTCCATACCTAAAAGGTGGACATTTGTATAATTAATCATTCAAACTGAAAATTATTAGTATATAATGTGTCCAAGAGTGAGACGGGCAAATTTCACTCTTAAATTATTAACTTGAATCATCTAGTAGGAGATGTATTTTATGATGGGTAAAACAGTTTCTTCTGAAGAAAACTCGAAACTAACGAAATGGCTTAAAACTAAGCGTCATGAGAAAGGTCACACAATGCGTAGCCTTGCACAGGTTTTAGGTACACCACATTCTTTCATTGGTAAAATTGAAAACCAAGAACGTCGTTTAGATGTAATTGAATTCATGCGTTATTGCGATGCTTTAGAAGTTGACCCGTACGAAGGTCTTAACTTACTTAAAGACGCTTAATTATTCATTACTAAAAGCGAAACGCCGCTTTTAAAGTAATACAAATAGTGCAAGGAAGCGCTATTTAAAGCCCCTCCCTTGCATTTTCATCATACTAATCACATGCGTATCAAATTTGTTAATTGTTTTGATGATAGTTGTTTTCTAACGCATAAAGCTTATGGCGAATTAAGAATAAAAATACCAGAGATGGGATCACCATCAATGCAGTTAGTACAAAGAACATCGCCCAGTTTCCCCCCAACCAGTCATCAATAACCACGCCGCTGTAGCTCGACAGTAAGGTTCTGCCTAAATTACCCAATGAAGCAAGTAGTGCATAGTGGGTCGCACTAAATGCTCTATCACATAACATTGATATAAACGCCACCATGGCAACGAGTGACCAAGCTTGGGTAAAACCATCAATAATAATAGCAAACGCGTACAGGCTTAGTTTAGGACCTGCAATCGCAATCCAAGCAAAGGCAAGGTTTGAGGCTGCCATCGCAATACCACTAATAAACAAGCCTTTTACAATGCCATAGCGTTGATTGAATAAGCTTCCTAAAAAAGTAAAAGCAATGGTGAGCACTGCAGTACCCACTTTTGAGAAGGTCGCTATGTCACTATTTGAAAAGCCCACTTCTTTATAAAACACGATAGACATTCGCCCTAAAAAGGCTTCACCGATTTTAAATAAGAAAATAAAGGCCAATAATGCCAATGCTGTTTTTACGCCATTACGGGCAAAGAAGGTTCTGAAAGGGTCAAAAACGGTTACAGCAAGCCATGCAATAACTTTAGCAAAGCGAGTCTGCGTACTACCAGCCAGCTTTTGTTGATAGGTTTGTTCAAGCTCAGCTTGAACAGCGTCACGGTTTGATTCGGGTTCTTTTGCCCACAATACGCTGCTCATTAATAGCAGCATTACCACAGATAAGAAAAAGTAAACTTGTGGCCAATCAATTGAAGGGATGTCGGCCATATAAAATGGCAGGGCGCCTAATAGGGCGTAACCGCTCCACCAACCTGAAGTGGCCATTGCAGCTGCTGCGGTGGCTTTGTGGCTTTCGTTTTCGGCTAAAGTGTCGATACGAAACGCATCAATAGCAATATCTTGAGTCGCAGAAGCGATAGCAATAACTAAACACAGCGCGGCAGCAAACCAGAGGTTGGCCTTGATATCGAGCCCAGCAAGTGAAAAGGTGCCAATAAAAATCACTGACTGGCAAAGTAAAATCCAGCTACGGCGCTGGCCTAGCCAGTTAAATAAAACAGGTAACTTTACACGGTCAACGAGCGGTGACCATAAAAAGTTAATGCTATACGCACCAAACACGATGCCAAATAGCCCGATCATACTGCGGCTTAAGCCTTCGTCTTTTAGCCAAGCCGACATGACAGAGCCAATCAATACCCAAGGAAAGCCACTACTGATACCAAAGATGAATATATTGATTAAACGTTTATCTTTGAAGTACGAGAAATACTCTGAAATAGAAAGGGGTTTTGTCATAGTGTTGCCAGTTTAAGGGGCATGCGCCCCTATTTATTATTGATTAGCGTCAAGCACTTTTACATTTAAGATAACAACAGGATCTTTGGGTACAAAGCTGTAACCTATTTTTTCGTTAAAAGCGGTTTCGACACGCATGATTTTGTCTAGTGTGTCATAGCCATCCATGACCATACCGAATACGGCAAAGCCCCAGTCGCGACCAGGATTAAGATGATCGTTATCGTCCATGTTAAAGAAAAACTGACGAGTACCTGAGTGAGGTTTACGGTCTTGATATGCCATTGCGATGCTATACATATCGTTTTTTAACCCGTTGCCACTTTCATTAAAAATAGGGTCACCTTCGTACAGACCATCATAGTCTTTATCGTAACCACCGCCTTGAATAACAAAATCACGTTCGTTGTCTTCATCACGTTCTACACGGTGAAACACACTACCTTGATAGCTACCGTCGGCAACGTAAGTTAGAAAGTTATTTACGGTTATTGGTGCGCGTGAACGATCCATTTCGACCACAATACTGCCAAGCGTAGTGACAATTTCTACGCGTGGAAACATATTATCTTTTTGAATAAATTTACCCTCAGTCGCTGCGAATGAACTGTGAGCAAAAAACAATATAAAACTAAGTAATAAAATACGCTTCATAGTTAACCTTCTAAATAGGCGATTAATTCTGGGTCAGATACAATGCGGGTAATTATTTGCTCAGTCAACTTATTAAGCTGACCTTCTACTTTTGCACGGTCATGGCTGAGTGGCCCTTCTAGGTTTGCATTTCCACGGTATATCTTGCTGAAAGTGCTTGAGTTTCTGATTACTCTTAAGCCTAATTCAATAGTTGCGTCACTTGTATGAGTCATCATCTTTTCAGTAACAACTGCTTGTAGCTTATGAATATCTAATTCAAAGCGTGTTGTCGCCAAGTTTGAGATACTCGCCCCATTACGGCTTAATGCACTGTCTAGAGCGCTTTTCACTGAATCAGTAATACCTGGGCTGGCAAGGGTTTTAGTTTTATCTGATTCAATAATTTTTAGGGTCACGTTGTCGCCGCGTAAATCAATTACGCTAGTACTAACGCTAGTGCTAAGGTTTGAAATTTTGCCGCCTTGATAAACGGGGTTTAAAATTAATTGATTGGGTTGGTTGCTACATGCCGCAAGCGCAAGCACCGCACATAAAGGAAGTATTTTTTTCATTTAGTTAGCTCCATTAATTATTCTTTGTTGCACTTAGTACGACAAACTTTTTGTTAGACCCTAACAACTTACAATTGCCGAACATGCGTTTTAACTTTTCATGATAGTCTAGATGACGATTACCAATAATTCTTAATTCACCACCGTGCTTTAATGTGTGTTTTGCCTGTTTGAACATTTGCCAAGCAATATGATCAGTAACCGCTTGCGCTTGGTGGAATGGCGGATTACATAAAACGAGGTCAACACTGTTAGGTTGAAAATCGGTTAAGCAATCGTTTTGGACAAACTCACACTGCTCTAATTGCTCTGGTAGATTGTGAGCGACGTTTAATTTAGCTGATTCAACGGCCATAAACGACTCATCAACGAAGGTCACATGGGCTTTAGGGCAACGCTTTAAAGTCATTAAGCCAACAACACCATTACCACAGCCTAAATCAATGATGCTGCGAGCTTTACTTGTTTGTGGCAAATAGTTAAAGAAAAAGCGCGCGCCAATGTCTAATGAGTCTCGAGAAAATACATTGGCATGATTTTGAATTTCAAACTCACTTCCTTCAAGTGGCCAGTTAACAGGGAAGGGGGCAACTTTATTAAGGCCGCTGGTTTTACTGATGATTAAGCGGGACTTTTTAACCGCTAAGCTGGTTGATGTTTCACCGATATACTGACTAAAAGCCTTTATAGTTGAGTTGTGAATGTCTTTCGTTTTTCCAGCTGCAATAACATCAATGTCGGCAGGTAAAGCTGCACTGATTGCGGCAAGTTGATGCTGAAGGTAGCCTAAATTGCGTGGCACTTTTAATATCACTAAATCAACCTGACTAGGTAACGCAGCTAATGAGTCCAGTTGCGTTGAAGAATCTGTTGATAACTCATTGGCTTGTAAATTATAACGGGTAGCTTGATGACCAATATACGAGTCGTTAACTGAATAAACTGTTAACGTATTAAAGGCACAGGCTAAAGCGCCAAAACTGTCATTGAGTATCAGGATTGAATTTGCATCTGGATAGTGCTCTTGTACATAATTGACAAGGTACTCATCGCCTGAGTCCCACGCTTGAAGACTGCGATTTTTTTGATCTAACGGAAAGCGTTCTAGGGTATAGGTGTTATCACCGAGCTGTGCTTGGGTGGTCATCATGATTTTACGAATGTATTAATGTATAGGTAAATTCTAACATGCAACAGCCAAACGCCAACCCTAATCATTTACCAGATGGGTTTTCTTACCAAGCTAATGCATTGAGTGCACAAAAAAGCCTCGAGTTATTTTACTTTCTTCAGCAACAGCTCAATTGGCAGCAACCAACTATAAAAGTGTACGGAAAAAGCCATGTGATCCCACGTTTGCAATGCTTTATTGCTGATCAGAACGTAAGTTATGGTTACTCGGGTTCACAGTTAATCGTTGAGCCATGGCCAGAGGTGCTTGATGCCATGCGTGTACGCTTATCAAGAACTTTGCAGATACCATTCAATGCGCTTTTAGTTAATTTGTATCGAGATGGTCATGATTGTATGGGCTGGCATAGTGACGATGAGAAAGAACTTGGGGAGCAACCGACAATCGCTTCTGTATCACTAGGGGCCGAACGGATATTTAAAATAAAGCACAAACATAATAATGAACAACATAGCATTGTGCTGCAAAGTGGCAGCTGTTTAATCATGAATGGTTTTAGCCAGCGCGATTACCAGCATAGTTTGCCAAAGCAGCAAAGACTCAAACACCCTCGAATTAACCTCACCTTTCGTTCAATCATATAAAATCATTGGCAAAATGAGTCATGCCCTTGATATAGTAGCTGCCAATTATTTTCTTATTAAAGGTCTATGACACATGTCAATGCAACAACAAATTGAGCAAAAGCTTGCTGCGGGTATCGAATGTAAACACCTGAATGTTGTCAATGAAAGCCATATGCATAGCCGTGGAACTGAATCGCATTTTAAAGTGGTGGTTGTGAGTGAAGAATTTGCAGGTAAACGTTTACTTGCACGTCACCGTCAAATTAATGAGCTATTAAAAGATGAATTAGCAAACCATATTCATGCATTAGCGATTCACACATTTACTCCCGAAGAGTTTAGTGAACAACATGGACAGGCACCTGAATCACCAAAATGCTTAGGCGGCTCAAAGTTCGACTAATTTAGCAGGACAGCCACCTAAAGTTAGCAGGACAGTCACTCAAAGTTAGCAGGACAGTCACTCAAAGTTAGCAGGACAGTCACTCAAAGTTAGCAGGACAGTCACTCAAAGTTAGCAGGACAGTCACTCAAAGTTAGAAGGACAGTCACTCTAAACTGCTTGTTACTTGGGGTTTTAAGCCCGAAAGATTTAAGTGGGTCTGAAAAGTTTTACTGATCAGACCTGTATTTTAACTATTAGCCTTTAAACTAGCGCTAATTTTTATTGTGATAGATATAGGATGATCAATGGTCATTAAGCCGAAAATTCGTGGATTTATCTGCACTAACGCGCACCCAGTAGGGTGTGCTGAGCACGTACAAGAACAAATTAATTATGTGAAAGCGCAAGGACCACTGAGCAATGCACCTAAGAATGTATTAGTGATTGGTGCGTCTACAGGTTACGGCCTAGCATCACGTATCACAGCTGCATTTGGTGGCGGTGCTAAAACGTTAGGTATTTTCTTTGAAAAAGAAGGTAGCGAACGTAAAACAGGTTCTGCAGGTTGGTACAACACTGCTGCATTCCAAACAGCCGCTGAAGAAGCAGGTTTATGGTCTAAAAATATCAATGGCGATGCGTTTTCTAACGAAATCAAGCAAAAAGCAATTGATACTATCAAAGCTGATCTAGGTAAAATTGATTTAGTTATCTACAGCCTAGCGTCACCTCGTCGTACTGATCCAAATACAGGCGAAACTTACTCATCAACACTTAAGCCTATTGGCTCAGATATCACAACGAAGAACCTAAACACTTCAAAGCGTGTGATTGATGAAGTAACGGTTGAAGCAGCAAGTCAAGAAGACATCGACAATACAATTAAAGTAATGGGCGGTGAAGATTGGGAAATGTGGATTGACGCATTAAAAGAAGCGGATGTGCTAGCTGATAACTTCAAAACGACTGCTTACACTTACATCGGTAAAGAATTAACATGGCCAATTTACGGTCATGCGACAATTGGTAAAGCGAAAGAAGATCTTGACCGTGCAACTCAAGCAATCAAAGAGTCTACAAAAGGCTTAAATGGTGAAGCGTATGTTTCTTCATTAAATGCGGTTGTGACACAAGCAAGCTCGGCAATTCCAATTATGCCTTTATATATCTCTGCTTTATTCAAAGTAATGAAAGCAGACGGGACTTACGAAGGTACCATTGAGCAAATTCACTCACTATTTACTGAAAACCTTTACGGTGAAACCCCACGTTTTGACGAAGGTGGTCATTTATTCCAAAACTACAAAGAGTTAGAAGATGATGTTCAAGCTCGTGTACAACATGTTTGGGATACAGTAGATACAGATACGATTGACGAATTAACGGATTACGTGGGTTACCACAATGAATTTTTACGTTTATTCGGTTTTGGTATCGACAGTGTAGATTACGAGCAAGATGTGAATCCTGATGTTGCGATTTCACAGCTGATCGATTAATCACTGAACAAACTTGATTTTGTAAAGTCGCTTTTTTAAGCGACTTTTTTGTTTATGGGTGAAAATAAAACATCATCAATAGCACTTTGGTCTATATTGAATTTTATTCAAAAGGTTTTTGTAGTCTAAATAACCGTATCTGTCGTATAAATTTCATATTTGCTCTCGCATAGTCACCCTGATTGATGTTAAAATTCGGGCAATATATGTGAGGAGTTTACTGCGTTGCTTGTTTGGGGTGTTAAACAGGCTATTCTTTGATACTTAGAGTTTAACTTGAGCATATCAAATGGCGACGTGGTTGGTACGATTTTTCAGTTTCTTTCCGTTAATGTAATGCAAGTGCGTATGATCAACATAAAAAAAGGTCTGGATTTACCGATAGAGGGCGCACCTCAGCAAGTTATTCACGATGGTTCTGCCGTCAAACGTGTAGCTGTGCTAGGTGAAGAATATATTGGTATGCGTCCAACCATGCATGTTCGCGTGGATGACCAAGTCAAAAAAGGCCAGGTACTTTTTGAAGACAAAAAGAACCCAGGCGTCTTATTTACTGCACCAGCTTCTGGGGTAGTTAAAGAAATCAATCGTGGTGCTAAACGTGTGCTGCAATCTGTTGTTATTGAAGTTAATGGCAGTGAGCAAATCACCTTTGACTCTTTCAAGGCCGACGAGCTTTCGGGCTTAGACCGTGAAAAAGTTAAAGAAGTACTAGTTCAGTCAGGTCAATGGACAGCACTACGTGCTCGCCCATTCAGCAGAGTAGCTGCTTTGGATGCAAATCCTAGCTCTATCTTTGTAACGGCTATCGACACTAACCCGCTAGCTGCAGATCCTGCAGTAATCATTGCTGAAAACACTGCAGCATTTGAAGCAGGTTTAGCTGTGGTATCTCGTTTGACTGACGGCAAAGTATTTGTTTGTAAACAAGCTGGTAGCCAAGTGCCTAGTTCATCAATCCCTCAAGTAGAAGTACATGAGTTTGGTGGCAAGCATCCGGCAGGTCTTGTTGGTACACACATTCATAACTTAGACCCAGTTTCTGCAAGCAAGCAGGTTTGGCACTTAGGTTACCAAGACGTAATCGCGTTTGGTAATTTATTCCTAACAGGTGAAATCTTCACAGACCGTGTTGTTTCTCTTGCAGGTCCTCGTGTTAAAAACCCACGCTTAGTGAAAACTCAGCTAGGTGCATCTTTAGATGATTTAGTTGCTGGTGAATTAGAAGACGGTGATAACCGTGTAATTTCTGGTTCTGTATTATCAGGCGCTATTTCTCAAGGTCCACACGCGTTCTTAGGTCGTTACCATGTTCAAGTATCTGTATTACTTGAAGGTCGCGAAAAAGAGCTATTCGGTTGGATCGCACCAGGTGCTAACAAGTTCTCAGTAACACGTACCTTCTTATCTCACCTTGCTCCTAGCCGTCTATTTAACATGACGACTTCAACAGGTGGTTCGAAGCGTGCCATGGTTCCAATTGGTAGCTATGAGCGTGTTATGCCTTTAGACATCCTACCTACACTATTATTACGTGATTTAATCGCACGTGATCTTGATGGTGCTATTTCGTTAGGTGCGCTAGAGCTTGATGAAGAAGATTTAGCATTATGTACCTTCGTTTGTCCAGGTAAATACGAGTACGGTTCAATCCTACGCGATTGCTTGACTACGATCGAGAAGGAAGGCTAGAGAGATGGGTTTAAAGAAATTTCTAGAAGATATTGAGCCGCATTTTGAACCGGGTGGTAAACACGAAAAATGGTATGCGCTTTACGAAGCTGCAGCGACTATTTTCTACACGCCTGGTTATGTAAATAAAGGCAAAACACACGTTCGCGATAACATCGACCTAAAACGTATGATGATTTTAGTGTGGATGGCGACGTTCCCTGCAATGTTCTTTGGTATGTTCAACATCGGTCATCAGGCCGCTGGTGCTTTAGCGCAAGGTTTTGAACTAGCAAACACATGGCAAGTTGGTCTGTTCCAATTATTCGGTGGTGAATTAACTGCTGATTCTGGTTGGGGCGCGAAAATGTTTTACGGTGCCTGCTTCTTCCTACCAATATACGCAGTAACGTTTGCTGTGGGTGGTTTCTGGGAAGTACTATTTGCTTCAGTGCGTAAGCACGAAGTAAATGAAGGTTTCTTTGTAACATCTGTATTATTCGCACTAATCCTGCCTGCGACGATTCCTTTATGGCAAGTTGCATTAGGTATTACGTTTGGTGTTGTAATCGCTAAAGAAATCTTTGGTGGTACAGGTCGTAACTTCCTTAACCCTGCTCTTGCCGGTCGTGCGTTCTTATTCTTCGCATACCCAGCGCAAATTTCAGGTGACACAGTATGGACAGCAGTAGATTCATTCTCTGGTGCAACTATGCTTGGCCAAGCTGTTGTTGGTTCACTTGATTACAGCAACATGGAGCTATGGTGGAATGCGTTCTACGGTTTCATTCAAGGTTCTATGGGTGAGACGTCAACACTAGCACTATTAATCGGTGGTTTATTCCTAATTTACGTGCGTATCGCTTCATGGCGTATCGTACTAGGTGTATTCCTAGGTATGGTTGCAACGGCATTCTTACTAAATACAATTGGTTCAGAAACTAACGCTGTATTTGCAATGCCTTGGCACTGGCACTTAGTTCTTGGTGGTTTTGCATTTGGTATGTTCTTCATGGCAACAGACCCTGTATCTGCATCATTCACAGACAAAGGTAAGTTCGCTTACGGTGCGTTAATCGGCTTTATGGTTGTAATGATCCGTGTTGTTAACCCGGCATTCCCAGAAGGTATGATGCTAGCAATCTTATTTGCTAACTTATTTGCACCATTATTCGATCACTTTGTAGTGCAAGCTAATATCAAGCGGAGGTTGGCACGTAATGTCTAGTAATAACGAATCAATCGGCAAAACGCTAACCGTTGTTGTTGCACTATGTTTAGTGTGTGCAATCATCGTATCGTTTGCTTCAGTTCAGCTTCGTCCTTTACAGCAAGCTAACAAAACACAAGATATTCAACGTAATATCTTAGCGGCTGCAGGCATTGAAGTATCAGGTACTGTGTCAGATACCTTTAACTCAAAAATTGAAGCACGTGTTGTAGACATGAACACAGGTGAGTTTGTTGAAGGTGCTGATCCTAACTCATTTGACTTCGAGAAAACAAAATTCGACCAGGCTCGTAGCTTTGCGTTGAAAGCAGAAGGAATTAAAGACATCGCTGGTATCCAGCGTATGACAAAAAATTCACCTGTATATATTTCGAAGAAACCTGATGGTTCTACAGACGCAATCATTCTACCAATCCAAGGTTACGGCCTTTGGGGTGTAATGTACGGCTTCTTAGCGCTTGAAAGCGATGGTGAAACAGTTAAAAACATCAACTTCTTCAAGCACAACGAAACGCCAGGTCTAGGTGGTGAAATTCAAAATCCACAATGGACTGCTAAATGGCAAGGTAAAGAGTTACCAATCAATATCATGAAGAGCGGTGCGAAGAACGAACATCAAATCGATGGTCTTTCTGGTGCAACATTAACTTCAAACGGTGTTGATCACACAGTTGACTTCTGGACTGGCGAGCATGGCTTTGGTCCATTCCTTGCGAAAGTACGTGAAGGAGCGTTGAAATAATGGCTGATACTAAAGAAATGAAGTCGGTCCTATTTGGCCCGGTATTCGCAAATAACCCGATCGCATTACAAGTACTAGGTATTTGTTCTGCGCTAGCGGTAACATCAAGCTTAAAAAATGCACTAATCATGTCAATCGCATTGACACTAGTAACTGCGTTTTCTAGCTTGTTTATTTCGTCAATTCGTAACCACATCCCATCATCTGTACGTATCATCGTGCAAATGACGATCATCGCATCACTTGTAATCGTTGTTGACCAAGTACTGCAAGCATTCTCTTATGCAACAGCTAAAGAGCTTTCAGTATTCGTTGGTCTAATCATTACAAACTGTATCGTAATGGGTCGTGCTGAAGCATACGCAATGAAGTCACCACCGTTAATGTCTTTCTTAGATGGTATCGGTAACGGTTTAGGCTACTCAGTAGTACTACTAACTGTTGGTTTCATCCGTGAGTTATTCGGTAAAGGTTCACTATTCGGTGTTGATATTATTCCATTAGTACAAAATGGTGGCTGGTATCAACCAATGGGTCTATTGATTTTACCACCGAGTGCATTCTTCATTATTGGTTTATTCATCTGGGTACTTCGTACCTTCAAGAAAGACCAAGTAGAAGCAAAAGCGTAAGGGGCGAGCAGTGGAACATTATATTAGTTTATTTGTAAAAGCGGTTTTCATTGAAAACTTAGCTTTAGCCTTCTTCCTAGGTATGTGTACTTTCCTTGCTGTATCAAAGAAAGTAACAACGTCAATTGGCCTAGGTGTGGCAGTTATCGTGGTACTAGGTATCTCAGTACCTGTAAATAACTTGGTTTATCACGCTGTTCTTGCACCTGGTGCATTAGAGTGGCTTGGCTACCCAGAAGCAGACCTTAGCTTCTTACGTTTCTTGACTTTCATCGGTGTTATTGCAGCACTTGTACAAATTCTTGAAATGGCATTAGATAAGTTCTTCCCTGCACTTTACAACGCGTTAGGTATCTTCTTACCACTGATCACAGTTAACTGTGCGATCTTCGGTGCGGTATCTTTCATGGTTGAGCGTAACTATAACTTCGGCGAGTCTGTTGTTTATGGTATCGGTTCAGGTGTGGGCTGGGCACTAGCAATTACTTTACTTGCTGGTATCCGTGAAAAAATGAAGTACTCAGACGTTCCTGATGGCTTACGTGGTTTAGGTATTACTTTCATCACTGTTGGTCTTATGGGTCTTGGCTTTATGTCATTCTCTGGTATTTCACTTTAATAGGTAGCGAGGATAAATCATGAATGAGATTTTCTTAGGCGTTGGTGTTTTCATCGCTATCGTTGTTATTTTAGTTTTAGTTATCATTGGTGCTAAATCTAAATTAGTAGCAAGCGGCGATATCATCATCGGAATTAATGGCGACCCAGAAAAAGCTATTAAAACATCTGCAGGTAGCAAGCTATTAGGCGCGCTAGCTGATTCAGGTATCTTCGTTTCATCTGCATGTGGTGGCGGTGGCTCTTGTGGTCAGTGTCGTGTACACATCAAAGAAGGTGGCGGCGATATCTTACCAACAGAACTTGATCACATCTCTAAAGGTGAAGCTCGTGAAGGCTGCCGTTTAGCGTGTCAGGTAAATGTTAAGAACGACATGGAAATTGAACTTGAAGAGTCAATTTTCGGTGTTAAGAAGTGGGACTGTACTGTTATCTCTAACGATAACAAGGCAACGTTCATCAAGGAACTTAAGTTACAAATTCCTGATGGCGAGTCAGTACCTTTCCGTGCCGGTGGTTATATTCAAATTGAAGCACCTGCTCACCACGTTAAATACGCTGATTTCGATATTCCAGAAGAGTATCGTGGCGACTGGAACCACTTCGGTTTCTTCGATCTGGAGTCTAAAGTAGACGACGAAACAATTCGTGCATACTCAATGGCTAACTATCCAGAAGAAGAAGGCATCATCATGCTTAACGTGCGTATCGCTACGCCGCCGCCAAGAGACCTAAGCCTTCCATGTGGTAAAATGTCTTCGTACATTTGGTCATTAAAAGAAGGTGATAAAGTAACTATCTCTGGCCCATTCGGTGAGTTCTTCGCGAAAGACACTGATGCAGAAATGGTATTCGTAGGTGGTGGTGCAGGTATGGCACCAATGCGTTCACATATCTTTGACCAACTTAAGCGTTTAAAATCTAAGCGTAAGATGAGCTTCTGGTATGGTGCGCGTTCTAAGCGTGAAATGTTCTACGTAGAAGATTTCGATGGCTTAGCAGCAGAAAACGATAACTTTGTATGGCACACAGCACTGTCTGATCCACAACCAGAAGATAATTGGGAAGGTTACACAGGCTTCATCCATAACGTACTTTATGAAAACTACTTGAAAGATCATGAAGCGCCAGAAGATTGTGAGTTCTACATGTGTGGTCCTCCAATGATGAACGCGGCTGTTATCAACATGCTTAAAGATCTTGGTGTAGAAGACGAAAACATCTTATTAGATGACTTCGGTGGCTAACACCATACACAAAACAATAAGTTTTGGTTAGAATACAGGCCTCGTAGCACATAGTGTTACGAGGCTTTTTTATTTCTATACCGAACCCTGTGGTATCTAAAAGGTGAATGCTATGAATAGAGTGTTTTATCGCCAAGGCTTGATGGCCTTTTTTCTATTAACTATGACTTTACTCATGGCTGGCTGCAGCCAAGCTGATAAGGCTGAAGAGCTTTATTTTGAAGGTAAGACGATGGGCACCACTTATCATATTAAGGTGTTTGCAGAGTCTTCAAAGGTTGCAGATGTTGATTTACATCCTGAAATTAAGCAAGTACTTAAAGATGTAAACCAATCTATGTCGACTTACATTCCTGATTCAGAAATTAACCAGTTCAACCAGTTACCAGCAGGGCAGGTAATGCCAATAAGCGCTGATTTTAGAAACGTGGTAGCTGAATCAATTCGCCTTGGCGAATCAACAAAAACGTTAGATGTGACTATGGGGCCACTTATTGACTTGTGGGGCTTTGGTCCAGATAAAAAGCCGACTAAACGCCCAAGCGATGAAGACTTGGCTGCAATGGTTGCCAAAATTGGTGTTGATAAGCTTGAACTTACAGATGCTGGTCTGATGAAAACAATTGATGGCTTAGAGCTGTCGTTTTCTGCTACAGCAAAAGGCTATGGTATTGATAAAGTAGCACAAGTGATAGAAAGCCATGGTTTCACTAATTATATGGTTGAGATAGGTGGTGAGCTTCGTGTGTCGGGTATTAAGCCAAACAACATCTCCTGGAAAATTGCAATTGAACAGCCTGATGCTGAGCCTGGCGTGCGTAAAGTGCATAAAGTAATTGAGCCGGGCACTAATGGTATTGCGACATCAGGTGATTACCGAATTTTTTACGAAATGGATGGTGTTACCTATAGCCACTTAATTGACCCTGTAACAGGTATGCCGAGCCGTCATGATTTGGTATCAGTTACTGTTTTACACCCATCAGCGATGACTGCAGATGGCTTAGCGACGGCAATCACAGTGATGGGCATGGAAAAGGCGCAGAAATACGCCGAAGAGCACGATTTGCCGGTGTACTTAATTGGTAAGTCAGGCAATGGCTTAGTAACTTATTCAAGCCCTGCATTTAAACCATATTTGTAGCAGGGCAAGAAGCAGTGCATACCCAAGCCATCTCAAGATGCAGAATTCAGCGCTTCACAGGTGCTTAATATCAAGGCGTTACTTTGCAACAATGGCAGTCCCTTTTAAGAAGTAACAACGATGAGAGTAAGCGCCTGTGAAGCGCCCAAAGGGTTGGTTTAAAAGCGATTTATACTGCGTTATTGATTTTAACAATAGAACCACTATTGCTTGCAATCAATGCCTTGCCTAAATCGCTTTTAATTCCAACTGAAACTCGCACCTTGAGGTGGTTTGGGTATATAATACATGCAGCCTAATTAGTTGGGCTCGATTTAATTGCTGACGATAGGGGCAAAGCAATGTCACTTTTTCTTCTTACATTTGGTCTACTCATTTTAATTGTGGCAGCGATGGCTGTCGGCATGATTGTGCAAAAGAAATCTATGGCCAGTAGTTGTGGTGGCCTAGGCGCTGTTGGTATCGACAAAGCCTGCGACTGCGACGACCCATGTGACAAGCGTAAAAAGCGCATGGCAAAAGAACAAGCCTGGAAAGAGAATCAAATTCTTTAACCACAGAAAAAAGCGCCTAAAGGCGCTTTTTTAATACCTAAATTTTACAAGGACAGTCACTGAATTTTACAAGGACAGTCACTGTTAAATTTTCTGAGGCAGCGACTCTCTTTTTTAAGCCCAGTCAGTGTTAAATATATTTTATGTGGACAGTCATCTTTAATTTTAAAATTAGTTTTTTGACTGCTTTTAGACGTTGATCATTTTAGCTTTAACTTGATAACTTGAACGTACTCTTCATTATCAAACTTCAAACTTCAAACTTTCTAGTGTAATTGCGCTCTCAAGTTGTTTAAAGTTAACTGGTTCTGAGGTTTTTAAATTAGTTGCAGACTTGATAGGGGTTGCAAGTTCTATACTTAATGTATCTGCTTGCCAGTTGAGAATATGAATAAAAATACTCTCATTATTATGAGTGGTCACTCCCCAGTCTTGCGGGGAAATAGGGCCGCCTCGAGTACCGTATATACTTTTACCGAACACCTTCAGCCACTGACCAATCTCAGCAAACGTTTTTAGGTTTTCAGGTTGGATCTTGCCGTTAGGCATAGGCCCAGTATTTAGTAAATAATTAGAGTTTCTTCCTGCGGCACTTACTAAGGTTTGCACGAGCTCTTTAGTCGTCTTGTAATTATCATCAGTTAAACTGAACCCCCAGCTACCGTTCATTGTTTGTGCCATTTCTAAAGGTAATTCACCTAATCGTTCTTGATTAGTAGGCAGCTGTTGTTCAAAGCCCTGATAATCTTCTCCCGGAACAGTAAATCTGTGATGGTTATTTACGATTAAGGTTGCTGGTTGTAATTCATGGATCATTTTATAAGTGCGTTGTAGTTGCCAGTTATCCCAATTGTGGGAGTCTTCTTGATCCCACCAACCATCAAACCAAATACCACCAATTGGCCCATATTGAGTTAAAAGCTCTTTTAGTTGTGCATCTTGAAATTGCAGGTATTTTTCCCAGTCACCACTTTTTCTCGCTTAGTGTAATGGCCTGTTCGGCCCCATGGGTAGTAATCTGGGTGATGCCAATCAAGGTGAGAGTAGTAAAAGAAAAGTTGTAAACCATGTTTATGAGCTGAATTAGCAAGCTCTTTTATAGGGTCTTTTTTATAAGGTGTACTATCGACAATATCAAAGTTAGAAACTTTACTGTCGTACATAGCAAACCCATCATGATGCTTTGAAGTAATAACAATATACTTTGCTCCAGCATCTTTAAACGCCTTAACCCATTGCTCTGCATCGAAGCCTGTTGGATTAAAAAATTCAGCTAAACGCTGATACTTAGGGCCTGAAATTCGTAAGTCTTCCATGATCCACTCGGCTCCATAGGGGCTTCCTACACCACCAAGCTGGCTATACAGCCCCCAATGTAAAAAGATGCCAAACTTATTATCTTGAAAACGTTCTCGAGCTTTTAAGTTTTCAGGGGCGGGTGTGTAGGCTTGCGCTTTCTCTAGGTCAATTGCGACGCCTGTCCCAGCATGCCCTACACTTGAAAATATAAGAAAAGCTATTATCATCAGGCAGTTAAATGTATTCACTTTATACCTCATAAACTAGGTTCTTTACTTAAAAGTAGCAGGAAATCATTGGCCCAAAAATAAAGGCAATTATGCATATTCGAAAATTTTATATATGCAGAAACATAGAAATACGACGTTAAAAGTAAAACTCACTTAAACGGACAGTCACTTTTATCTGTTAACTTAATCTTGCGGCAAAACGGATTTTGTCTACACTTTAGTTACAGCTAATGCATTTCAAATTATCAGTTCAAGGAGTGAACGATGGCTTTAGCAAGGAAGTGGCAAATCTGTTTGTCGAACACCAAGTATTATCATTGTGTATCCCGTTGCGTTAGACGCGCTTACCTTTGTGGAGAAGACGCACTCACTGGTAAATCATATGAACACCGCCGGGGATGGGTCGAAGAGCGGCTGCTCTTTCTTGCAAAGATATTTTGTATTGATGTGTGTGCTTATGCCGTGATGAGCAATCATACGCATCTTGTTATTTATGTTGATGATAAAAAAGCAAACAGGTTATCGGATAAAGCCATTCTATTACGTTGGTTTAAGCTCAGTAAAGCAACGCCTTTAGGTCAAAAATTCCTTCATGGTGAGCCGTTAAGTGACGGCCAACAAGTCTTCTTGAATAGAGAGGTTGCAGAATACAGAGCGCGCCTTTCGAGCATTAGTTGGTTCATGCGAATGCTTAATGAGTATATTGCCAGACGTGCAAATAAAGAAGATGAGTGTACAGGTCACTTTTGGGAAGGGCGTTTCAAAAGCCAAGCGCTCCTTGATGAATCAGCACTTTTAGCATGTATGGCCTATGTTGATTTAAACCCTGTTCGTGCTAAAGCTGCGAGCACGCCGGAGCAATCGGACTATACCAGCTTTAAAAAGCGATTCCAGAGTGCGAAGGAGTCAAAGCAACCTAAATTACTAGCTCGTTTTATTGGTGGCATGAGTAAGTATAAATCAAAGGGTATACCTTTTGAGTTAAAGTCATACTTGTTACTGGTAGAGCAAACTGGGCGTTGTATCAGCGCGGATAAGCCGGGATATATAGGGCATCATTTACCTCCTATTCTTGAAAGGCTAAATTTCGAAGCTGAAAACTGGTTAACACTAACAACTCAATTTGAAAACTTATTTCGTGGAGCTGCAGGTCGAGTGGGGGCTATCGAAAGTTATTGCAGTAAAACTGCTCGTAAGCGACGAAGTAACCTAGCAAGCTGTAAGTTATTACTTGCTAGTTAATCTTAAATTTCTCTCGACTTTTATTTTTTGCAAACTCTTGCAGCTAACTTTTGCTTTTAATTCTCATAAAGCTAAATCTTTTATCTTGGTTTTTATTATTAGATAAAGCTAATAGAGTAGTTTGCCTAAACCGTTATAATTTTAGGTTACAAATTTAAGGTATTTGGAGATCTAACAGGCACTTTTAACAGTGCCTGTCCTTTTAAATCGTGTTCAATCTAAATTAATTAGCTCAGCCCCTAAAACTGCGTACTTATTTTTGCCATTTGCTTGTAAGAAAAAGGCTGCAGGTGCATTAAGTGAAGGTATTGATGTAAATACACTTTTGCATGCGTAAACTGGCCAATTTGTGGCGTTTCCTAGCATATTAATATCGCCAGAAAAGCAACTATACCCTTGTATTAAAAGCTCTTTATATTTATTTTCGGTAAGCGTTAACGGCTCATTTAATACAAAGCTGTTACCTACCTTAAAGTTCAGGCTGCTTGCATCTAAACTGGTGTAACCTTGGCGGATACTGCTTATATCACCCAATTCTTTAATTATGGGTGACTGTCCTTTGTTGTTTATTGCAATATCTATCTGGTAATCACCAAGTTCACTCTTTACTGTTACATCGTCTATTAGTAAGTCTACCCAATTGTCTTTAGCATTAAATGGAATAGCGTGGTACTGGGTCATTTTAGCGCTTTTCCATTCCTGTGAAGTTATTGAATCAATAGCCTTTTTATATAAAACACGGTTAACCTTACGGGCTATTTGGCGATTTGGGTCGTTTGGGTAAGCGCCTGATTCAATTAATATAGTTCGGATACCTTTTTCTGAAAAAGTATCTCCAAAACTGCGATAAGAGTAACTGTCGTTGTACTTGCCTAAGTGCCCCGGGATCATTGTTTCAACTGTTTTGGCTAAGTGGGCAATAAACTGCATAGCCTCACCACGACTTTTATTTACTTCTCTTGCTTCATTATAGGCGGGTGCTAGCACTGAAATGGTGGCTTGTTTTCCCATTTTACCTGCACCGTAATAGGCATTCTGATCATGTAAGTTAAAGCCAAAGTCAGGTTTGAATGCATCTGCCGCAGCCATGAGTATTTGCCCTTCTTTTGTGCGAAGAGCTTTTGCATCACGATTTAAATCAATACCTTGTGCATTATGGCGGGTTTGAACAGCAGCGCCATCCGGGTTCACCATAGGGATAATGAGAAGAGTTATTTTCTGTTGCCAGCTTTCTAGCCATTGTGCGTTTTCATCTGCGGTTATAAAGCTTAAAAAATCCATCAGTGCCGCAGTTGCTGTATTTTCGTCGCCGTGCATTTGGCTCCACATCATCACTTTGATTGGGCCTGTGCCGATTTTAAGAGAGTTAAGTGCCTGTCCTTGGAAAGAAGTGCCGATTTGTTTTAGTGTAACGCTTGGGTGTTTTGCTGCGCTTTTTAAGTGTGGCTCTATATCGGCGTAGTAAATCGCAGGCTTATCTAAGCCAGCTACAGCGGTGTCTTCAATCGTATTTGCAAGTGTACTTGTACTTAATGCTAAAAGGGCTGTGGCGAGTGCATATAGGCGCATAATTATCTCTTTTATTCTTTATTTTAATCCCATAAAGAATATTATATTTTTTATGGTTTGGCTAATCCTTGTTCAGTATTAAAGCTTTGTTTGATACTGACTAAGTATGCTTTAAAACGCTATTTTTATGCTATTTTCTTTTTCTTCATTGCTTTTCGCTATATAAAATACAGTATTACTTTTAATTACTTAGCTTTAATGATTTGGTTTTTTTACAGTTTGTTATCAAATGGCTAAATAATACTTAACCTTGCGCTGTTAAATTCTACTTGTACCGTCTGTTGACTTTGTTATACTCCACATCGAAATTTCAGTAATTACTGAAACTTTATTGATGAAGATCATGTTACCGCATTAAAAAATAGGGTAAGCCATTTACCTAAAATGCAGTAAAAGCGATAAAAAGGCGTGAGTTTTGCGAGCAATTAATCAGTCACAAGGTGTCAAACAGTCTAGCTTAGCTAGGTTGCAATTGGCTGCGCGTGCGTTTTTTGCTGGTAAAGAGCTAATGTCAGTTTTAGCCTTGTTGCTGATTAATTCAGCGATGATAATCAACGGTACATTAGAAGATGCTCAAGGGCTAAGAAGCTTATTAAGCGAAGGTGCTTTATACGAAACACCGTTGCTTAATGTGTTGAGTTTTTTAGCTTACCCTGTGGTGTCTTGCCAATTACTAATTGGTCTATGCTGGTTGGTCTTCCATTTCTTCCCTGCGCGTCGTGCAGGTGTCATTTTACGTAAAGCGGCCTTCGCTGCGCGTGAAACGATAAAGTCTTTAGTAGTACACAGCGCTCATGGCTGTCGTGCTCCTCCTCGTGTAAGTGGTTGTCTGTAAATAAGCTTTGTTGCTTAAGTTCAGCCATTTTAGTCATTTTCTAAGTTGTCTTTACTAAGCACCTAGTGGGTTTTTTACGCCCAAATTTCAGTCAGCCAACCTAAAATCCCTCACTTTTTAGCGTGTCGATTTGTCGTGCTCGTTAATCAGCAGGGGATATCTGTAGCATCTGTTGCAGAAAAGCGTCGTGTACTTATTTCGACAAGTGTTAACTTTTAGGTTGTAGGATATTCCTTTGTCAATTCGAAACCTTTGTAATATTGCTCTAGCGTCTTTAGTGCTGGCTTTGTCTGGCTGTAAAGGCGGGGTACTCGATCCAAAAGGTCAAATTGGTGTCGACGAGAAGTATTTAATTATCGTAGCTACGGTGTTAATGCTGATTGTTGTGATTCCAGTTATTGCCATGACAATTTATTTTGCATGGAAATACCGTGATGGACGAGATCAAGAAATTTACGCTCCAAAGTGGGCGCACTCTACCAAGATTGAAGCTGTAGTTTGGACCATTCCTATCATCATCGTTGCGATTTTAGGTGTGATCACGTGGCAGTCAACGCAACAACTTGACCCATATAAACCACTTGAGGGTAAAGGTAAGCACCTTACTGTTGAGGTTGTTTCTTTGAACTGGAAATGGTTATTCATTTATCCAGAACAAGGCATCGCCACAGTGAATGAGCTTGTTTTTCCTGCCAATGTGCCAGTGCAGTACAAAATCACCTCAGAAAGCACCATGAACTCGTTTTTCATTCCACAGCTTGGTAGCCAAATTTACTCAATGGCCGGTATGGAAACAAAGCTTCACTTAATCGCTGATGAGCCGGGTACTTTTAAAGGCTTTTCTGCTAACTACAGTGGTGCAGGTTTCACTGGTATGAAGTTCGATGCCATTGCAACAGCCACAGAAGCTGATTTCGATGCTTGGGTAAACAAAGTAAAAAATACCGGTTCTGCATTGACTAAGCAAAGCTATGTTGAACTTGCAAAACCAAGTGAATACGACCCAGTTAAATACTATGCCAGCGTAGATAAAGATATGTTCCATTCAATCGTAATGAAATATATGCAAGCGCATGGCTCTCACGGTGCAATGCAACACGCTATGCCAGAGCACTCAGCTCATAAGAAGCACAGCGAGGACGAGGAATAATCATGTCGTTGTTAGGTAAATTAACATTAGACGCAATCCCGTTTCATGAACCAATTATCATGGTTACCATGACGGTTGTTGCTGTCTTAGGTCTGTTAGTGGCAGGCTTAGTAACAAAATATAAAAAGTGGGGCGTGATTTGGCACGACTGGATCACCTCAATTGACCATAAGCGTTTAGGTGTCATGTACATCATTCTCGCGCTTATCATGCTTTTCCGTGGTTTCGCGGATGCCATTATGATGCGACTGCAATTAGCAATGGCTACCGGCGGTGCAAGTGGTTACTTACCACCAGAGCACTATGACCAAATATTTACGGCACACGGGGTGATTATGATCATCTTTATGGCGATGCCGTTTATGATTGGTTTAATGAACATCATTTTACCGTTGCAAATTGGTGCTCGTGATGTTGCATTCCCATTCTTAAATAACCTTAGCTTTTGGTTAACTGCTGGCGGTGCAATCCTAATCAATATCTCATTATTCTTTGGTGAGTTTGCGAAAACGGGTTGGGTGGCATATCCACCGTTGTCAGAGTTGTCATTCAGTCCAGGTGTCGGGGTCGACTATTATATATGGGCCTTGCAGATATCCGGCTTGGGTACCTTATTAACATCGGTAAACTTCTTAGCGACTGTATTTAAAATGCGTGCACCAGGCATGACATTAATGAAAATGCCTATTTTTACTTGGGCATGCACGTGGGCGAATATCTTAATTGCAGCATCGTTCCCAATTTTAACAGCTGTACTGGCAATGCTAACGCTTGACCGTTATCTCGATTTCCACTTCTTCACGAATGAATTAGGTGGTAACGCGATGATGTACATCAACTTATTCTGGGCATGGGGTCACCCTGAGGTTTACATTCTGATCTTACCTGCGTTTGGTATTTTCTCAGAAGTTATCTCAACGTTTGCGGGTAAACGCCTGTTTGGTTATAAGTCGATGGTTTATGCAAGCGGTGCAATTTCGATTTTAGGGTTCATCGTTTGGCTTCACCACTTCTTTACTATGGGCTCAAGCGCTAACGTTAATGCCTTCTTTGGTGTTATGACCATGGTTATTGCGGTACCGACCGGGGTTAAGTTATTTAACTGGTTATTCACTATGTATCGTGGTCGTTTACGAATTACTGTGCCTGTCCTTTGGACTTTAGGTTTCATGGTGACTTTTACTATCGGTGGTATGACCGGCGTGTTACTTGCTATTCCTGGTGCTGACTACGTATTACATAACAGCTTATTCTTAATCGCTCACTTCCATAACACCATCATTGGTGGTGCGGTATTTGGTTATTTAGCTGGTTTTGCGTTTTGGTTCCCTAAAGCAATGGGCTTCAAACTTGACGAGAGCTGGGGCAGACGATCTTTCTGGTGCTGGTTAATTGGTTTCTTCGTGGCATTTATGCCGTTATACGTACTTGGTTTCTTAGGTATGACACGTCGCTTAAACCACACGAACAACCCTGATTGGAACATTTGGTTATACATTGCAGCTGGCGGTGCGGTGATCATTATGTTCGGTATCTTGTTCCAAGTTGTGCAACTTGTAGTGAGCTTCAAAAACCGCGAGCAACTTGATGATACAACGGGCGATCCGTGGAATGGTCATACCCTTGAGTGGGCATCGGCTTCACCTCCGCAGTACTACAACTTTGCGAAAATCCCTCATGTTGATGACATCGATGCGTGGACAGACATGAAAGAAAAAGGCTTAGCTTACAAGCAAGAAGCCTCTTATAGCCCAATTCATATGCCAAAGAATACATCGGCAGGTGTATTAATGAGCGCTGCTTTAACAACCTTCTGTTTTGCCATGATCTGGCACATTTGGTGGCTTGCGGCCTTTGGTTTACTGGGGGCTATCGTGGTGTTCATCAAACGTTGTTACACCAGCGATGTTGATTACTACGTGCAACCAGATGAAATTGTTGAACTAGAAACGGCTCACAATACAGCCGCTACGAAGGAGGTGAATGCATGAGTAGCATTTCTGCAGGACTCGACACCTTAAACGGCGCACACGGTCATGTCGATGCACATGACCATGAGCACCACGATACAGGTGGTAACACCGTATTTGGTTTCTGGCTTTATCTTATGACTGACTGTCTGTTGTTTGCATCATTCTTTGCAACCTACGCAGTATTGTTCATGAACACTGCAGGCGGTGTGTCGGGTAAAGATATTTTTGAACTTGATTTTGTTGCAGTTGAAACTGCAGCTCTACTACTTAGTAGTATCACTTTTGGTTTCGCGATGATTTCTGCTCATGGGCAGAAAAAGGCGGCTACGTTAACTTGGTTGCTGGTTACCTTTGCCTTTGGTGCAGTGTTTATTGGTATGGAAGTTTACGAATTCCATCACCTAATTGCGCACGGTAATGGCCCTCAGCAAAGTGCCTTTTTAACATCGTTCTTCTCTTTGGTGGGCTTACACGGTCTTCACGTAACAGCTGGTCTTATTTGGATGACTGTCCTGATGATTGAAGTTGTGCGCCGTGGTTTAAACCCACAAACAGTGACACGCCTAAGTTGTTTAAGCCTATTTTGGCACTTCTTAGATGTGGTGTGGATCTGTGTATTTACCGTTGTTTATTTAATGGGAGCAATGTAATGAGCCACAGTGAATCACATGTAATTAATAACTTAGAAGTTCATGCACATAACGAACAATCACATGGCAGCGTTAAAGACTATTTAATTGGTTTTCTATTGTCAGTGGTTTTAACGGCTATTCCATTTTGGGCTGTGATGAGTGGTTCGTTTTCTAAAACGACCACTGCATGGTGCATCGTGAGCATGGCGATTGTGCAAATTTGGGTGCATTTGAAATATTTCTTACACCTAAACTTCAAAACTGAAGACGGCAAGGCAAGTTCATTGTCGTTTATCTTTAGTGCTTTAATCATTGTAATGGTGGTTGGTTTGTCGGTGTGGATCATCTACGAATCGAACGCCATGATGATGTACTAATAACAATTACTTTGTAATTGGTAAAAAGATTTACGAAAGGAGCTGGTTAGTCTGAGGTTGTGTCTCCAGTTCTTACAGTCTGTTACTAACTAGTTTCTTTCGTAATATTGCGTTTGTGCTGAAAATTAGAGGAGTCGAGGAAGTGTTTCGACGTTATTTAAATGTCACTAAACCTGGCATTATCATGGGCAATTTGATCTCTGTCGCGGGGGGATTCTTGCTAGCCTCTCGTGGTGATATTGACCCATGGTTAATGATCGCAACCTTACTAGGGTTATCTTTAGTAGTGGCATCAGGATGCGCGATCAATAACGTAATTGATCGTGATATTGATGTTGCTATGGCGCGCACTCGCAAACGCGTCACAGTGACTGGCGAAATGTCAGCAAAGGCGGCTATGGCACATGGCATCGTGCTTGGTGTTATTGGTTTCGGATTATTAGCAGTGTATACCAACGTAGTGGCACTCTTATTTGCTACTTTTGGTTACGTCATCTACGTAGGTGTGTACAGCTTATACATGAAACGTCGTTCTGTGTACGGCACCTTTGTAGGAAGTTTATCTGGTGCAGTACCTCCTGTAGTGGGTTATTGTGCCGTAACTGGGCAGTTTGATGCTGGTGCTGTGATTTTATTGGTTATGTTTAGTCTATGGCAAATGCCTCATTCATATGCAATTGCAATCTTTCGTTATAACGACTACCAAGCGGCCAGAATTCCTGTGTTACCAGTAGCGCAGGGGATCGAGAAGGCAAAGCATCACATTGTTTTATATATCGCCGTGTATGCGTTGGTTGTGATGTTATTAACCATTAGTGGTTATACAGGTTTAGCCTTTATGGCTGTAGCCTGTACAACGAGTTTTTGGTGGTTGCTAATGGCGCTTCGTGGCTATCGTCGCAATATTGACGTCAGCGGCTGGGCGCGCCAAGTGTTTGCTTTTTCAATTGTAAACATCACGGTTTTGAGCATAGCGATGGCTTTAGATTACCATTCGGTAGCTCCACAGCTACTTGTTTTAACTTAGAAAAAAGTTGCTAACATATCCCAATGTTACAGTAGCAAAGGCCCGGTTTTTTCTCCACCGGGCCTTTTTTCTTTGTTATTTTTAAAATCGAGCAGCTTGCTCTACCACAATGCCATGGCGAGCCGCTAAACGGCGATGGTCTTTATCATAACCACCACCAATAACGGTTGCGACAGGTACATTGTGCTCAAGGCAACGCTTGAGGACTAAATGGTCCCGTTGTGCTATCCCTTGCCAGCTTATATCAAGTTTTCCTAAGCCATCTTGCTGCCACACATCTACACCTGCATCATAAAGCACTAAATCTGGGTTTAGGGTGTTTAATAAATAACTCAGCGTATCGTCAACAACGCCTAGGTATTCACTATCAGCGACATTCGGTGCTAAACCTATGTCTAAATCGCTGGCTGACTTTCGAAACGGAAAATTCTTTTCACAGTGAATAGAGCAGGTATAAGCATAGGGCTGATGCGCCAGCATTGCTGCAGTACCATCACCTTGATGAACATCTAAATCAAAAATAAGTATATTGGTCACTTCGCCACTTTTTATCAGGGTTTCGCTGGTGAAAGCGAGGTCGTTTACCATGCAATAGCCTGAGCCAAAATCAGTATGGGCATGATGAGTGCCACCCGCTAAGTGACAAGCGATGCCATGTTTAAGGGCTAAACGTGCTGTTTGTAAGGTGCCCAGAGGCGCGGTAAAGGTACGTGCCATCAGCTCTTTTGACCAAGGTAAGCCAATACGGCGCATCGCTTTTTCATCTAAGCGGTTGTGCCAAAGGTCGTGGATATAGTTTTCGCAGTGCACTAATTCAAGAGGTTCAGGGCTGCCAAGCACTGGTTGAGTTAGGTTGTCATCTATTAATCCAAGGTTTTGCACATGCTCATATAAATAAGCAAACTTACTCATTACAAAGCGATGGTTAGGATCGAAACTAAACGAATAATTAGGATGATACACCAAGGGTAAGTGAGGATTTAACTGCATAGCTCATTGAATAGCTGAATTTGCTACAGCATAACGAATCTACCGACAAATGTTTACTCTGGTGTGTGAATTAAATGAGCTAACTCGCGATGTAATAATGCTTCGTCACCCAGATTGAGCTCAATCAATCGTTTTAAGTGAGTAATACTATCAATATCAATATGTTCGCAGCGAAGGCCTGCATGCTGATGCTCAACATGGCACAGCTCCACTTGCATTTTAATCTCGATAGTTGACTCTGGCAGGGTAAAGATTAAGTCAGCTTTACTATGAATAGGCACTAAAAATGAATCACTTTTAGTAATGAGCGCACCTTGCAAAGATAAATCAAGTAACTGACAGTGATAGTCGTTATCTTCTATATGAAGGACAGCCGGGCAAGAAAATAATACCCGCGAAAACTCTCTGCGTTCATTCATAGCTGTATCTCCCACTTTAGTTACTAATGAGTATAGATCATAATAGAGTGAGTGATAGTAAACCTTAATGCAACAAAAAAGCCCCTAAATAGGGGCTTTTTGAGTATCAGCTAATTAGCCAATTTTTTTGTATTTGATACGCTTAGGTTGTGCTGCTTCTGCGCCTAAGGTTTTCTTCAACCACTCTTCGTATTCTGTGTAGTTACCATCGAAGAAGTTAATTTGGCCTTCGTCACGGTAATCAAGAATATGTGTAGCAATACGGTCAAGGAACCAACGGTCATGCGAGATACACATTACACAGCCAGGGAACTCTAAAATAGCGTTCTCAAGTGCACGTAGTGTTTCAACGTCTAGGTCATTGGTTGGCTCATCCAGTAGTAATACGTTGCCACCTGCTTTTAATAGCTTAGCTAGGTGTAAACGGTTGCGCTCACCACCTGATAGGTCTTTAACGAATTTTTGTTGGTCGTTACCTTTGAAGTTAAAGCGGCCAACATAGGCACGGCTTGGGAATTCAAAGTTACCAATTTTTAATACGTCTTGGCCGTTAGAGATTTCTTGGAAAACAGTGTTGCTTTCGTCCATGTCGCCACGGAACTGATCAACCGTTGCAAGCTCAACTGTGTCACCAACAATGATCTCACCGCTATCAGGCGTTTCTTCACCACTTAGCATTTTGAATAGCGTTGATTTACCCGCACCATTGGCACCGATAATACCTACGATAGCGCCTTTCGGCATTGCAAAGTTTAAGTCATCGATTAATACACGGTCGCCAAAGCTCTTCTTCAGGCCTTTCACTTCGATAACTTGGTCACCTAAGCGTGGACCCGGTGGAATGAATAGTTCATTCGTTTCGTTACGCTTTTGGTAATCGTTTTGCTGAAGCTCAGAAAACTGTGCCATACGTGCTTTAGACTTAGCTTGACGGCCTTTCGGGTTTGAACGAACCCATTCAAGTTCTTGCGCGATTGATTTTTGACGTGCTTTTTCAGATTTCTGTTCTTGTTGTAAACGTAAATCTTTTTGCTCAAGCCAAGATGAGTAGTTACCTTCCCAAGGAATACCTTCACCACGGTCAAGCTCTAAAATCCAACCTGCTACGTTGTCTAAGAAGTAACGGTCGTGGGTTACAGCAACCACGGTACCTTCGTAGTCGTGTAAGAAGCGCTCTAACCAAGCAACTGACTCAGCGTCTAAGTGGTTGGTCGGTTCGTCAAGAATAAGCATATCTGGTTTTTCAAGTAGTAAACGACAGATCGCAACACGGCGACGCTCACCACCCGAAAGGTGTTCAATTTTTGCATCCCAAGGTGGAAGGCGTAATGCATCAGCTGCACGCTCTAACACGTTGTCGATATTGTGACCGTCGTGCGCTTGGATGATAGCTTCTAATTCGCCTTGCTCTTTAGCAAGCGCATCGAAGTCAGCACCGTCCATTGCATACTCGTTGTATACTTCATCAAGGCGGTTTAGTGCATTTTTAACTTCGCTAACTGCTTCTTCTACCGTTTCGCGAACTGTTTTGCTTTCGTCTAGCACAGGCTCTTGCGGTAAGTAACCGATTTTAGTGCCTGGTTGAGGGCGAGCTTCACCTTCAAAGTCTTGGTCAACACCAGCCATAATGCGAAGTAACGTTGATTTACCTGCACCGTTTAGACCTAGCACACCAATTTTTGCGCCTGGGAAAAAGTGTAAAGAAATATCTTTTAAGATAGTGCGCTTAGGTGGCACAACCTTAGAAACTCGACTCATCGAGAATATAAACTTATCTGGTAACACCATGAAAGGAGCCTTCAATTTATAAGAAAAATTAACAGCGTATATTGTATACCCAAACCACCTCAAGGTGCGAGTTTCAGTTGGAATTAAAAGCGATTTAGGCAAGGCATTGATTGCAAACAATAGTGGTTCTATTGTTAAAATCAATAACGCAGTATAAATCGCTTTTAAACCAACCCTTTGGGCGCTTCACAGGCACTTACTCTCATCGTTGTTACTTTTTAAAAGGGACTGCCATTCTTGCAAAGTAACGCCTTGATATTAAGCACCTGTGAAACGCTGAATTCTGCATCTTGAGGAGGCTTGGGTATAGATGCTCTGTCGCGTATACGTCAACGAAACAGGCTTTTATGGGCTTTGCTTTCAAACAAATAAAATTCATTTGGACATCTAAACATCTAGAGGTTGAAATTTCTAACTATCCGTTCATAATTAGCAGTCAGATAAGTATGCTCGGAGCCAGCTATGCCCATTACAGTAAAAGATGAATTGCCTGCCATTGCAAAGTTACGTCAAGAAAACGTGTTTGTAATGCCAAAAAGTCGTGCTAAAACGCAAGAAATCCGCCCAATGCGTTTGGCCATCTTAAACTTAATGCCAAACAAAGTTGAAACCGAAGTGCAGTTTATTCGCTTGTTAGCAAACTCACCGCTGCAAGTTAATGTTGAGCTGTTGCGCTTAGATACCCATCGCACCAGCAGTAACTCTGAACAGCACATGGATACGTTTTATCGTTATTTTTCTGAGGTAAAAGACAATAACTACGATGCCATGATCATAACAGGCGCGCCGCTTGCTCATTTAGAGTATGACGAAGTTGCTTACTGGGACGAACTAAAAGTTATTTTAGATTGGGCAGAGCAGCATGTTACGTCTACGCTGTTTTCGTGTTGGGCGGCCCATGCCGGTCTTTATCATCACTATGGTCTCAAACGTGATCTGAAACCAAACAAACTCAGTGGCGTATTTACTCATAAAAGCTATTTTGACCATGCAGCGCTGACGCGTGGCTTTGATGATACCTTTTTAGTGCCACATTCTCGTTATGGTCATATTGATATCGATAAGATTAATGCCTGCGAAGAGCTGGTAGTATTAGCCGGATCAGAGCGAGTTGGTGCCTACTTAATTAAAAATAAATCAGGTAGCCAAGTGTATATTACTGGCCATCCAGAGTACGATGCTCATACCTTAAAAGGGGAGTATTTACGTGACCAAGAAAAATCAGCGGATGCGCCTAAGCCAGAAAACTACTTCCCTGACGATAACCCAGACAACGAACCGTCGAAAACGTGGCAAAGCCATGCCTTTTTATTGTTTTCGAATTGGTTAAACTATTATGTGTACCAAACTACACCGTATGATATTAACTTAGTTAGCCAAGATGTAAGGACTAACAACTATGCCGAGTAATGCAGTGAATAAACGCGAACAATTAACCGAGGCGCTAAAACAGCGAATTTTAATCCTCGATGGCGCGATGGGCACCATGATCCAAGAATATAAGTTAGAAGAACAGGATTATCGCGGTGAGCGCTTTAAAGACTGGCATGTACTTATTAAAGGCAATAACGATTTATTAAGCCTAACTCAGCCAAAAATCATTGCTGATATTCACCGTGCTTACTTAGAAGCCGGTGCTGATATCATCGAAACGAATACCTTTAATGCCACGACTATTTCGATGGAAGATTACGACATGGCGAGCCTCAGCCGCGAAATCAACCTCGAGTCAGCGAAGCTTGCACGCAGCGTGTGTGATGAACTTGAAGCAAAAGATCCTAGCAAACCGCGTTATGTAGCCGGTGTACTTGGGCCAACGTCAAAGACCTGTTCTATTTCACCAGATGTAAATGACCCAGGTTATCGTAATATCAACTTTGATAAGCTGGTGGCGGCGTATGTTGAGTCAACACAGGCACTGATGGAAGGTGGTGCTGACCTTATTTTAATAGAAACCATCTTTGATACCCTTAATGCAAAAGCGGCTTCGTTTGCTGTGGAAGAAGCATTCGAACAAGCTGGTCGTAGTTTACCTGTGATGATCTCAGGCACCATTACCGATGCCTCAGGCCGTACTTTATCAGGGCAAACCACAGAAGCATTTTATAACTCAATTCGCCATATTAAACCGCTATCAATCGGCCTTAACTGCGCCCTTGGTCCAGACTTACTGCGCCAGTATGTTGAAGAGTTATCGCGCGTTTGTGAAACCTTTACCTCGGTGCATCCAAATGCAGGTTTACCGAACGAGTTTGGCGAATATGATTTAGAAGCTCCTGAAATGGCCCAAGAAATTATTGATTGGGGCAAGTCTGGCTTTATCAATATTGTAGGTGGTTGTTGCGGCACCACACCGGCTCATATTAAGGCGTTTGCGAAAGGCCTTGAGGGTGTTAAACCTCGCCAATTACCTGAGCTTGAAGTGCGTATGCGCTTATCGGGCCTTGAAGCGTGTAACTTAAACTAGGAAACCGACATGACTGACCAAATTGCTGTATTTACTAACGTCGGTGAGCGTACCAATGTAACAGGCTCGGCTAAGTTTAAGCGCTTGATCATGGAAGAAGATTACGAGACCGCTCTCGATGTTGCCCGTGAACAAGTTGAAAATGGCGCGCAAGTGATTGATATCAATATGGATGAAGCCATGTTGGACTCGAAAGCGGCGATGGTAAAGTTTTTAAACTTAATTGCCTCAGAGCCTGATATCTCAAAAGTACCTATCATGGTCGACTCATCTAAATGGGAAGTGATTGAAGCAGGCTTAAAGTGTATTCAAGGTAAGGCCATTGTTAACTCAATTTCACTTAAAGAAGGTGAAGAGCCATTTATTCGCCAAGCTAAGCTAATTAAACGCTTTGGCGCTGCTGCGGTTGTAATGGCATTTGATGAAACCGGGCAAGCTGAAACCGCTGATCGTAAGTTCGAGATTTGTCAGCGTAGTTACAAAATACTCGTTGATGATATTGGCTTTCCGCCAGAAGACATTATTTTTGACCCGAACATTTTTGCCGTCGCAACGGGTATTGAAGAGCACGATAACTACGCTGTTGAGTTTATCGAAGGTACGCGCCGAATTAAGCAAGGCTTACCGCACTGTAAAGTGTCGGGCGGTGTATCGAATGTGTCGTTCTCGTTCCGTGGTAATAACCCAGTTCGTGAAGCTATTCACTCAGTGTTTTTATACCACGCGATTAAAGCGGGTATGGATATGGGCATTGTAAATGCGGGTCAATTAGCGGTTTACGATGATATCCCCGAAGAGCTGCGAAAAGCTGTAGAAGATGTGATCCTCAATACCGACCCAGGTGCTGGTGAGCGACTTGTTGAACTTGCACCCAAATACTCAGGTATGGCGCAAGCAGAGAAAGTAGAAGATTTAGAGTGGCGTACTTGGCCTGTTGAAAAGCGCCTAGAACATGCGTTAGTAAAAGGCATTACCGAGTATATTGACGAAGATACTGAAGAGTGCCGCAAGAGCAAAGCTAAGCCTATCGAAGTGATTGAAGGTCCGCTGATGGACGGAATGAACGTAGTAGGCGACTTATTCGGTGCAGGTAAAATGTTCTTACCTCAGGTTGTTAAATCTGCTCGTGTAATGAAACGCGCCGTTGCTTATCTTGACCCTTTCATTGAAGCCGAAAAAGAAGAGGGCGCAACCAATGGTAAAGTGGTTATGGCAACCGTTAAGGGCGACGTACACGACATTGGTAAGAATATTGTAGGCGTTGTACTGCAGTGTAATAACTACGAGGTTATCGACCTTGGTGTGATGGTGCCGGCAGAGAAAATCTTGCAAACCGCCATTGACGAAAAAGCCGACATTATTGGTTTATCAGGGCTTATTACCCCTTCGCTTGATGAAATGGTGCATGTTGCGAAAGAAATGACCCGTCGTGGCTTTGAATTGCCGCTACTAATTGGTGGTGCAACAACCTCTAAAGCGCATACCGCGGTTAAAATTGAACCTCAGTATGATAAAGGTGTGGTTTACGTCAATAATGCCAGCCGCGCTGTTGGGGTGGTTTCTAATTTACTGTCGAAAGAGTTAAAGCCGGCATTTTTAGAGAAAACCAAGGCTGAGTATGAAAAAGTACGTGAACAACAAGCACGAAAAAAGCCGCGCTCAAAACCCGTTACTTTACAGCGTGCTCGCGACAACGCTGTAAAACTTGATTGGGACAACTACACACCACCTGTGCCGAAAAAGCTGGGTGTGACTGAGTTTAAAGATGTTTCGATTGCGACGTTAAGACAGTACATCGACTGGACTCCTTATTTCATGACGTGGTCAATCGCTGGTAAGTATCCACGTATTCTTGAAGATGAAATTGTAGGTGAACAGGCTAAAAGCTTATTCGCAGATGCTAATGCAATGCTTGATGAGCTTGAGCAATCAGGTGCGCTACAACCTCTAGGTGTCATTGGCTTATTCCCTGCAAACCGAGTAGGGGATGACATTGAGATTTACACCGATGAGTCGCGTACAACGCTTTTAACTACATCGTGTCATTTACGTCAGCAAACGGAAAAAACCGACTTTGCTAACTACTGTTTAGCTGATTATATTGCGCCAAAAGGCACTCCTGATTACTTTGGTGCTTTTGCGGTTACTGGTGGTCTTGAAGAAGACGACCTTGCCGATGCCTTTGATGCTAAGCAAGATGATTATAATAAGATTATGGTTAAAGCCGTTGCAGACCGTTTAGCTGAGGCGTTTGCTGAGTACTTGCATGAGCAAGTGCGTAAAGAGTATTGGGGCTATGCGGTAGATGAAAATCTATCGAACGATGAACTTATTCGTGAAAACTACCAAGGTATTCGCCCAGCGCCAGGTTATCCTGCTTGTCCTGAACATACAGAGAAGAAGAAAATCTGGCAGTTACTTGATACCGAGCAGCGTATTGGCATGAAGCTAACAAGTTCATACGCAATGTGGCCGGGTGCGGCGGTTTCTGGTTGGTATTTCTCTCACCCTGAAGCTAAGTACTACGCAGTGGCGCAAATTCAAAAAGATCAGGTAGAAGATTACGCTAAGCGTACCAACATGACTCTTGCAGAAGCCGAGCGTTGGTTGTCGCCTAATTTGGGCTATGAACCAGAATAATAACCTTTAGTTATTAGCTTTTGTTTAAATTAAAAACGAGCCCCCAAATGGCTCGTTTTTTATGCTCATTTTTTATCATACTTTATTCTTTTTAATTGTTTTAATACTGGCAAATTCCTTCTATTTTAAATATTTGTGTTAAAGTTATACCAATTCGCTTAATAAAGTGGTCTATTTTGAGGCAATAAAACCTCGTTGATAACAAGGCAAAAATTTCGTTATTTAGTTGTTCTAAATCAGAAATTTTTAACGCAGGTAGCGACAGGTTTAATCCCTCAAAATGATTAAGTATTATTGCGGATTGGTATTGTTGAGATTGATCAAGAAATCTAAGGTGAAATTGTGATTGATACAGTGAATGCAAGTGACAAAGATAAAGCGCGATTTTTACGTGTTTTTGCATTTATTGGTTCGATTACCTCGTTTTTAATGGCGATCACCAGCTATCAAGATGGTTACCATGCCCTTAGCTATTTATTGATTATTGGCGGCTTTGTGTTTGCCTCCCCTTTTGTCATTAAAAATCGTGACGAAACCATCGCAGTACTTATGCTGTACGCCCTCTATTCGATGATGTGTTTTTTAATTGTCTCTGGGGGGAGCAATGGCACGGGGCCATTGTGGTTGTTTATCGTATCCCCCGTGACGTTTTTTATTCGTGGCTTAAAGCGCGGAGCGTTCGATCTTATCTTGCTTGCCAGTATTATCTCGGTGCTTTTCTATTTTACCGATCAATTTGGTTATTACAGTTATCCGAGTCACTACTTTCCTACACGTGTCATGCTGTGTTTCTCGATTTTATGTATTTTGGCTGGCTTCTACGAATATTACCGCAATAAATACAGTTTGCAGTTAATGGAACAACTTAAGCTTAATCAAAAGCTTGCACGTACTGATGCGATGACTGAACTCGCTAACCGTCGCTACGCAACTGAATGCTTGCAAGATAAGCGCTTTGGCGAAGGGGCTGTGTTCTTGCTGATGGATGTTGATAACTTTAAACAAATCAACGATACCTACGGTCATCAAGTGGGCGATGAGGTGCTAATATTTTTCGCTGATGTCTTTAAAGAAGTGTGCACAGAAGAAGATGTTATTTCCCGTTGGGGAGGCGAAGAGTTTCTAATTGTGATCCCAACAGGGCATGAGCTTAGAGCTAGAAAAGTCGCTGAAAAAATCCATAAGAAGCTCGCTGATAAGCCATTTACGAGCGGCCAGCATCGTTTTCATGTTACCTTAAGTATTGGCTTGTACGTGCGCGTTGCTGATGAGAGCGTGGATCACTGTTTGAACATTGCCGATAAACGGCTTTACCGCGCTAAATCGCAAGGTAAAAATCAAACGGTTGCTGAAGTCGATTTAGCAAAGCATGAGCCTGCTTGATAAATAAAGCCGCAATTAGCGGCTTTATTGATTGCTCAATTTAATGGCTTTTTTCAAAGTCGCTGACTTCACGCTCAGCTTCTTCCTTAGATTTACCGTATTTTTGCTGAAGTTTACCAACCAGCTCTTTACGGCTACCTTCAATTTTATCTAAATCATCATCGGTAAGGTCACCCCATTTACGTTGTGCTTTACCTTTCAGCTCTTTCCAGTTGCCTTCTAAACGATCGCTGTTCATCATAATCTCCTTACTTTGTTAAACATTCATCTTAGTAAGAGCAATCGCTGTACCAATTTGATGAAATTTATTAACTGATTGATTTATAGTTGTTTTATTCTTTCACATATAGTTAGTGGAATTTAAAAGTTTGCAATTACTACGTAGTTTTTAGAATCAGCCTGTAATATTTTCTGTTGCGCTAGTTTTTAGATACTTAGTGGCTCTTAGAGGTATAGCGATTGATTATCCGCGTGTATTCTTCAGTTGATTTTAGTTTACGCAAGTTCTCGTTAAACAGGTCTCTTAAGGCTTCGTCTCGAAATAAAAAGCCACTGGGGTTTTTGCCAAATAACGCAAATCGTTGCACAGGTTTAGAGACATCAATTTCGTCATTGATATTAATTAACGCTCGATAATAATCAAAAATTTTACCGTCCATCTGGATCACTTCGTAGCGCTCTCGATACAAAAGCTGTACTTGTGCAAGCTGATCATAGGTTTCTGCGTATTGTGGGTTTTCTCTGGCCATTGCTTGATATTCTGGTGAGAGTAATTCTTTTGCACCTTGCCATGAAAGAACACTAAAGTGTTTTAATTGTGCAATAGAGCTAAGCTGCAGATTTTGCTTGGCCAGACTAAAAGCAAAGTTCTCGTAGCTGTAAGCAATATCTGAAAAATAACCGCTCATTTGATGGGTTTCGATAACTTTTTCATTAATATCAGACACAACATCAACTAAGTTCTCAGTATACAAAGGGATCCGCCTTGCATAGGGAACGTAGACAAAGTGTATTTGATAACCGTGAACACCGAGTGTTGCACGAAGTAAGTCAGGAATAATGCCTGTGTTGTCTTCAACCATCACCCAAGGGGGTAGTGTATTGCCAAGTGCAACCGTAATTTTTTGCTGACTAAATGCTTTTTGAAACGGGAAAACTAAAAGTAGCAAGGTGATTAAAATGCGGGTGTAAATCCTGAACAAGTTAATTCCTTATTCTGATTTTTGTTTGGTCGTTTAATCAAGAATAAGTCTAAACTGGCAGAATGCAATGTTTTCACTTCTAAAGCCCGAGATAGAAAATAAGCCTATAGCCATCGCAATTTTTAGTTTTTTGATACAATGCGTGAAAAGAAAGTAAGAGATACCTAACGTGCTGCCAGTTCAAGATATTTATCAATCCCTGTTAACCACATTACAGAGTAACCCAATGGCCTTATTGCAAGCGCCACCGGGAGGGGGTAAATCAACATGGCTGCCTCTTACTTTAATGCGCGAAGGGCACTTTAAACGCATTGTTATGTTAGAGCCAAGACGACTGGCCGCACGCAATATTGCCCAGTATTTGGCAAGTCAGCAGAATGAAAAAGTCGGTGACAGTGTCGGCTTACGCATTCGTGGTGAATCAAAAGTAAGTTCTGCAACTAAACTCGAAATTGTCACTGAAGGCATGCTGACACGTATGTTGCAAAATGACCCAGAGCTTAGTGATGTAGACTTACTTATTTTTGATGAATTTCATGAGCGCTCAATTGCCGCAGATACGGCTTTGGCATTTGCCCTCGAAACACAGGCGGCACTTCGCGATGATTTAAAAATCTTACTGATGTCGGCAACCTTAGACGGCGATCGTTACAGTGAGTTTTTCAGCTGTCCTATTATTTCATCACAAGGACGAAGCTACCCTATTGATGAAGTGTATATTCCACTTAAAGACGAAAGCCGTTGGCTCGATGACATACCTGCAGTAATAAAACAGGCGCTTAGTGAGCAAGCGGGCAGTGCTTTAGTATTCTTGCCGGGGCAGCGTGAAATCATGCGCGTTCAGCAGTCTTTAAATGATTTAGGTGATAGCGTTGAAGTATTTAGCTTGTATGGTGAGCAAAATAAAAACGAGCAACAAGCTGCTATCGCGCCTGCTAAAAATGGCAAACGCAAAGTGGTATTAACCACCAATGTCGCTGAAACCAGTTTGACCATTGAAGGAATACGCATTGTGGTTGATAGCGGCAAACGCCGTGCTGCCAATTTCAATTTAAAAACCGGTGTTACAGAGCTTGTTACGCAAAGTATTTCTCGTTCTTCTGCCATACAGCGCGCTGGTCGTGCTGGGCGAATTGAGCCGGGGGTTGTGTATCGATTAGGCTCTAAACAAACTTTTGAGCGCCGTAATAGCCATGATGCGCCAGAAATTCTGACCAGTGATATTAGTCAGTTGTTATTAGAGGCAAAGCAGTGGGGGGCATCACTTGCTGAGCTTAGCTTACTCGACCCACCTAGTAGTCAGCAGATTAAACAGGCAACGGCACTTTTAAAAATGCTCGAAGCCATTGATGAAAATGAAAAGCTGACACCCCTTGGCAGCCAAATGCTGAGCTATGGAGCCGATATTCGCCTCTCGCATATGCTCATTAAGGCAAAGCAACTAGAGCAGCACATGTCTGGTATTTATGTATTAGCGGGGTATTTAACTGCACTGCTTGAAAGCCGCATTAGTATGCCAGCTGATCTTAATTTGGCATTGCATAGTCAGCACAGCAAACCGCACCCAGTATTTAAGCAGCAATTAAATTATTGGCTATCGCGCTTACAACTCAAGCCGGTTAATGAGCTTAAAACAGAGTATTTGTCGCTGCTGGTGGCACTTGCCTTTCCTGACCGTTTAGCCAAAAAACGCGGTAATGGTTATTTACTTGCCAATGGTGCGGGCGCTGATTTAAGTGAGGAGTTTTGGCATAACGATGACTATATTGCCATTGCGCATATGGGCGGCCATAAGGGAAACCGTGTTTTTGCTGCTGTTGCCTTTATGCCAAGTGAGCTTGAAGATGAGCTTTCGCATTTATTTACTGAGCAAACTCGCTGCGAATACGATGAAAAAGCAGGGCGTTTTATTCATCAAGATGAGCTCAAGCTCGGTGCTATCACAATAGCGAGTCAGCCAAGTAAACAGCCACTAGATAAAAACGAGCGAACCAAAGCCTGGTTAAACTTATTTAGTAAGCAGGGCTTTTCGTTATTTAATGAACAACCCGACAGTGAGCAGTTACTTATTCGAATGAGCTTGGCAAGTAAGCTGTTACCAGAGTCATTCCCGCTTTTAAATCACGATGAATTAATTGCCGATAGCCAATGGCTTGCACCTTATTTGGATGATATTAAAAACCTTGAGCAATTAAAAAAGTTCAATTACAGCGAAGCGATTAAAAGCTGTTTTGATTGGCAGCAGCAAAGTTTATTGAATGAATTGCTCCCCTTGCGATTAACGGTGCCAAGTGGTTCAAATGTAAAAGTGACCTATCAGCTCGATGGCCCTGCGAAGCTCAGTGTGCGCATGCAAGAAGTGTATGGCATGACCAGCACGCCTTTGCTAGCCCAAGGTAAACTACCATTATTAATGGAGCTATTATCACCAGCGCGGCGACCACTACAGCTAACTCAAGATTTAGCTAATTTTTGGCAAACAAGTTACCGCGATGTGCAAAAAGAAATGAAAGGGCGTTATCCAAAACATTTTTGGCCAGACGACCCCGCCACCAGCCAAGCGACTAATAAAGTAAAAAGTAAGATGTGATTTTAATGAAGTGAGTTTTACAGCGCTTTGGATTAGGCTTAAGCGATTACTTCTAACCCTTTTTGCTCTGCCAGAGTGAGCATTTTCAATGCTGCTCCTCTTGGTGAGCTATCACCTTGCTCCCATTTTTTAACTAACTTGTCACTGACATTTAAGTATTGAGCAAAAACCGGTTGTGAGAGATTGTATTTCAGTCTTAAATTACGAACTTGTTCGGGGGTAAATTCATGAACACTTGTAAGGCACAATGCGTCAAATTTACGCATCGTCGTTTTGTCTATAACTCCTGACTTTTTTAATCCACTCGCTGTTTTGTGAACTGACTTTAATATGTCACTCATGATCATCACCTACAATTAAAAGTTCGCCATCATCGACTAGTTGTTCAAGTTCACTTTGGGAAAATCGAATAAACTCTTTTGCTAACTCTCTTAATGCTAATTTTTCTTTAGCGTTTATATTAGCTCTAGCGTTTTTAGCAAACACATAGAGAAAGAAATATTTATCACCAATTACCGCCCCGACAATAGTTCTATAACCAGCTCTTTTTCCTTTACTGCCCATGGCTACGCGCTTTTTATAGACATTACCACCTAGGTCTGCATCATAAAGGCCTGCTGACATCTCTTTGCAAGCGTTTATTAAATCAGCATCAGACAGACTTTCTTTTTTCGTGCGCGAAACAAAATCCTTTGTTTTATAAATCATAGTATACTCCATTAGGGTACACTTTCAATGTTCCACTCAGTAGCAAATCAATGATAATGAAGTTTTCATTGGTGTCCCTCTATTGTTGATAGCAGAAGTAATGGGTGATTACTAGTTATCTATCTGCGCAAAACCAATACGAATAAAATAAACCGTTACAATTTCTGGCCTTGTTTTGGTTTCTCTTTTGTTGGTTGTTTAGTAGTCTGAATTAGTCATTAGTAAAAAAGAGAAAGTCGGTGTCTGCAGCTATTACCCTTGCTCAATACGTTAAAAAACGCACAGGTGTGCCCCTTGGGCATAAAGATTCGTTGCGCAATATGCTGACACGCTCGCTGGGTGCGAGTTCGTTTTATCTGTTTTGGCGATATTGGAATCCGGTGTGGAGCTATTATTTATCTCGGTATGTAATGAAGCCTTGCAATGACATTTTGCCGGCTTGGTGTGCCCTTGTTGTGACTTTTGCTGTCAGTGGGGCGCTGCACGATTTAGCGGTGAGTTTAGTGAAGTTAAAGCCACTATTCTTTTTTACTCCTTGGTTTACTGTGATGGGCGTGTTGGTATTAGTAAGCAAGTACAGCCAACTCCAGTTTAGCTCTGCTCCTTGGTGGTTAAGAGCGCTCGCCAACATCAGCTTTATTGTATTGAGCTTTTGGTTGACGAGCCACCTTTTTTAGCGCGTTACTGCGTTGCTAAAGGGTAGTCAGTGTAGCCTTTAGCACCGCCTCCAAATAAGGTATCTGGATCATGCTGAGCCAGTTCAATGCCTTGTTCAATGCGCGCTGGCAGATCTGGGTTTGCAACAAACGGGCGACCAAAACCTATTAAATCAGCCCAGCCTGCGGCTAATGCTTGCTCTGCTTTCTCGCCAGTGTATTTGCCTGCATAAATCATTAACCCGGCATAGTTTTCACGCAGTGCTTGTTTAAAACTTTGCTCCATTAATGGCGCATCATCCCAATCAGCTTCGGCAATATGCAGGTAAGCAACGTTGAGTTCATTGAGTACTTTCGCTGCGCCAATATAGGTTTCAAACGGGTTATCATCAACAGTCCCATTGAGGGTTGTGAGTGGAGCAAGGCGCACGCCAACACGCTCAGCGCCAATTTCATCACATACCGCTTGTGTCACTTGTTGTAAAAAGCGTAAGCGGTTTTCTAAACTGCCGCCGTATTCATCAGTACGTTGGTTCGACTCTGAATCAATAAATTGATTAATTAAGTAACCATTAGCAGCGTGAAGTTCAACACCATCAAACCCTGCATCAACTGCATTACGGGCAGCTTGGCGGTATTCGTTTATAACCTGTTTGATGTCGTCATGACTCATTGCACGTGGCTGTGCTGTGGCAACAAAGTCGGGTTTGTCATCTTCATCAATAAAAACTTTAACGTCTTTAGCTGCAATCGCAGATGGCGCGATTGGTTGCTCGCCACCTGTGTTACTTGGGTGAGATACTCGGCCAACATGCCAAAGCTGAGCAAACATAATGCCACCAGCTTGATGAACTTTGTCGGTTACTTTCTTCCAACCTGCAATTTGCTCGGCAGTGTAAATACCCGGTGTCCAAGCATAACCCTTACCTAGGGCTGATATTTGTGTGCCTTCGCTGATAATTAAGCCGGCGCTGGCACGCTGGGCATAGTAGTCGGCCATTAACTCATTGGCGATATCACCGGGTTGTGATGAGCGAGAGCGGGTCATCGGTGGCATAACAATGCGGTTTTTTAATGTATGACCGGCAAGTTGTACGGTATCGAATAATTTGTTCATTACGGCTCCTTGAAAGCGAATATGCTTTCAGCATAACGAAAATCATTTATGAAATTAATGCCACTAATCACAAAACACTTTTGTTAAAAGTGCAAAAAATTAAAGCGTTAACCTGGGTGCTATAAAGTCTAAAAACGCTAATACTCGTGATGACACACCGCTGTTTTGGTAATACACCGCATGCACTTTTTCGCGGCGATTAGGGCTCAGTACCTCGCCTTCAAGCACTTTTACTAAACGGCCTGCTTTTAAATCTTCGTTGATCATAAATTCCGACAACAAGGTAATGCCATGACCTTGAATACAAAGCTGACGCACAGTTTCACCACTTGATGCACTGATTGAAAATTTCAGGTCTAACGGCGTGGTTAGCGGCCAGTGGTTTAAATGTGGCGCATCGGTAAAACCAATAAGCTGGTGCGAGGCTAAGTCGGTTAGCTCATTTAATGGTGGCGCCGCTTTTAAATAATCAGGGCTGGCAACGAGCTGTAGTTTGCTAACTCCCAAAGTGCGCGCATGCAAGTTTGAGTCAGCGAGTTCGCCAATACGAATAGCAATATCGGTTTTATGCTCAAGTAAATCGATAATGTTGTCGTGGCTGGTGATCTCGAGTTTTATATCAGGATAAGTTTGGTTAAAGGCTTTTAAGTGTGGTGCTAATTGGTGAAACACAAAAGGACTTGCGGCATCCACTCTTAATTTTCCTGATGGGGCGCAGTGCAGAAGCTTTAAGGCCTCTTCGCCTTGTGCAAGCTGGCTGAGTGCTTCTCTAGCATAGCCCAAAAATAACTGACCTTCTTCGGTTAGCTCAATGCGCCTTGTGGTGCGGTTAAATAAAGTGACGTCTAAGGATTTTTCGAGCCGAGTTACCGCCCGTGATATTTTTGCTACTTGCTCATCGAGAGCATTGGCTGCACTTGAGAACCCGCCGGTATCAACCACGCTAATAAATGCTTCTAAATCTTGGGTGTTGGAGATCACGCTCATGGTTTTACCTTTTCATTTTTGACAAAAGTATTTTGTCACTACTGCTATTTTTTGCAAATTTAATTTTAGCCACAATAGCCGCACTTTCAAAATTAAACAGAGGATATGTGATGCCAATAGCATTACTTGCGTTAACTCTCAGTGCGTTTGCCATAGGCACCACTGAGTTTGTGATTGTCGGCTTAGTACCAACCATCGCTGAAGATTTAGCGGTTTCGTTACCGAGTGCCGGGCTACTTGTAAGCTTGTATGCTTTGGGTGTTGCGGTGGGGGCGCCAGTATTAACTGCGCTAACAGGGCGATGGAATCGAAAACATGTATTACTTAGTTTAATGAGCCTATTTGTAATCGGTAATTTACTTGCTTGGCAAGCACCTAGTTATGGCAGTTTGATCACAGCAAGGATTCTAACTGGCCTTGCCCATGGGGTGTTTTTCTCAATTGGTTCAACCATCGCAACAGGGCTTGTCAGTAAAGATAAAGAAGCCAGTGCTATTGCGATTATGTTTACAGGTTTAACGGTTGCATTGGTAACCGGAGTGCCATTAGGGACTTGGATTGGTCAGCACTTTGGTTGGCGAGCGACCTTTTTAGTGGTGTCTTTACTGGGCTTAATTGCACTGGTTGGTAGCGCGTTTTTAATTCCGAGCAACTTAAAGCAAAGTAAACCGGCGACTTTGAGTGAGCAGCTAAAAGTAATGGTGCAACCTAGGCTTTTACTGGTGTACTTGATGACCATACTTGGTTATGGCGGCACATTTACTGCTTTTACCTATTTAGCGCCCATTTTAGAGCAGCAAACTGGATTTGCATCAGCCACTATTAGCTTAATCATGCTGGTATATGGGGTATCGGTTGCTGTTGGTAACATCTACGGCGGTAAGTTAGCCGATAAAAAAGGCCCCATTAGTGCGCTGACAATTATCTTTAGTGCTTTGAGTATTGTGCTGTTGGTGCTGACCTTTACCATGCAATCTAAAGTCGCTGCGGTACTGACCATACTTGTATGGGGGGCATTTGCGTTTGGTAATGTGCCTGGGCTGCAAGTCTATGTGGTTAAACTTGCCGAAAAGTTCGCACCCAATGCCGTCGATGTGGCATCAGGGTTAAACATTGCAGCGTTTAATATCGGGATTGCGCTGGGCTCAGTGTTAGGTGGCGTTGTCGTTGAAAACTACTCATTGCAAGACACTGCTTGGATTGGCGCTATCATCAGTTTAGCGGCGTTAATTGCAACACGATACAGCGGCTATTTAGATAAACGCGAGATCCCAAAGGCACAAACAGCTTAAAACTAAATTGTTGATAGTTCGATGCTTTGTCGTTATTTTAGGTGCGTAGTTTGATTATTAGTCAATAACTAAAACCACAAGGAATAACGATGAAGCACCTTTATTTTCTAGCTATTTGCCTGTTAAGCACATTTAGCAGCCAAGCAAAGCAAGTTAACCCAGAGCTCACAGCATTAGCACAGCAGTACTTTAATACCATGGTTGCAACACAAGCACCCAATGCCACCAACAAAGAGTTAGAAGCCTTTTTAGCTTTATTAACTGACGATGTAGCAAATCAACACTTACCTTATCAAACCGATGATTCAAGAGAACCAGATGGTAAAGCCATGATGCGTAAAGGCATGACTTTTTACCTTGGGGCGCACACTGAATATCAAGCAAACTTACTCGATACCTTTATTTTTAATGATTCTGCCATTGCTTTGCGTTATACCCATCACGCTAAAGGTATACACCCACAAAACCAGCAAGAAATTGAATACACGCAAACCATTATGGATGTACTCGAAATAGAAGATGGCAAGATAGCGGTTATTCGTAAATACCACGAATGAGCTTAGCTTAACTTTTAGCCTAGTATAAGCGCTTTTATAAGCGCTTTTATAAGCGCTTTTATAAGCGCTTTTTTATTAAAAATACGCCTGCAATAAATTTTCTCTTTTTTCCGCATTTTAGCTTAAATTCATACTTTTTAGGCTTTATTTTGAATAAATTTAAAACTTTTTTATATTTCGGATAATAAACGTAAGAACAGTGGGTTAGCTTAACTTACGAGTGTAGCTTTGCGGTTGTTTACAATTTGTCAACCTTGAATTGCCATGCTCATTACCTTAACCTTTATTTTAATTGAACGTTCAATCAATAAAAAATTATGCCGAAAGTTGGAATGGAACCTGTTCGTCGTCAGCAGTTAATTGACGCCACAATAGAGTCGGTTGCAGAGCTTGGTTTGCAAGGCACCACCATAAATAGCATTAGTAAAAAGGCGGGCTTATCGTCTGGCATTATCAGTCATTATTTTGGTGGTAAGCAGGGCTTAATTGAAGCCACTGTGCGTTATTTATTGACCAGCTTAAAGCAAGCACTTTTGAATCAAGTAACGCCACAAACTAGTCCAGAGCAACGATTAATGTTTATCGTTGAAGCAAACTTTTCGCGTATTCAGCAGCAAAGCAACAACACCAAAACTTGGTTGAGCTTTTGGGCGCATTCAATGCACGACGCCCAGTTGCATCGCTTACAAAACGTAAATAGTAAACGTTTATTTAGTAACTTATTAAGCTCATTCAAACAGTTAATGAGCGATAGCGATGCCAATTTAGCTGCTGAGCTAAGTGCAGCCATGATCGATGGTTTATGGCTAAGAGCCGTATTAAGTAAGTCAGACCAAGATCAATTCGAAAATTGTGAGCGATTAGCCAAAGACTACATTCGTTCACTGATAAAACAGTATGGAGCCTAAAATGACCACACCTGTTTACGAAAATTTTATTAATGGCCATTTTTTAAAGAATCAATCTGGCGATACCTTTGCAGTTAAGAACCCTGCAACGGATGAAGTGATTTATCACGTTGAAATCGCTGATGAGTTTATTCAAAACGCGGCAATCGAAAGCGCAAAACAAGGGTTTGCAGCATGGTCTGCAATGACGCCAATTGAGCGTAGCCGTATTTTATTAAAAGCCGTGGCAATCTTACGCGAACGTAACGATGAACTGGCAAAAGTAGAAGTACTTGATACGGGTAAGCCTTGGCAAGAAGCCGAGTGTGTCGATGTTGAAACTGGCGCCGATGTTATCGAATATTTTGCTGGTCTTGCTCCTGCACAAGTGGGTCAGCAACAAATGGTTGGCAATGATTTTTACTACACTCGTAAAGAGCCTTTAGGTATCTGTGCCGGTATTGGTGCATGGAACTACCCACTACAAATTGCTTGTTGGAAATCAGGCCCAGCACTGGCTGCGGGTAATGCGGTTATTTTTAAACCTTCAGAAGAAACACCACTTGGTGCAATTAAACTTGCAGAGATTTTCATCGAAGCGGGTGTACCTGCTGGCGTATTCAACGTCGTGCAAGGCGCTGCTGAAGTAGGGCAATGGTTAACAGCAAACCCAAATATTGAAAAAGTGTCTTTCACTGGTGAAGTAGGCACAGGCAAAAAAGTAATGGCAAGCGCTGCTGGTTCACTTAAAGATGTGACCATGGAGCTTGGTGGTAAGTCACCGTTATTAGTATTTGATGATGCCGATGTATCACAAGCTGTTAGTGCGGCAATGCTAGGTAATTTTTATACGCAAGGCGAAATCTGCACTAACTGTACGCGCATTTATGTGCATAAAAATGTTTATCAGCAGTTTATTGATGAGCTGAAAACACGCACTGAGCAAAATATTATTGCTGGCGACCCAATGGATCCTGAGGTGAATTTAGGGGCGCTTATCTCTAAAAAGCATCAAGAGCTTGTACTTGGCTATATCGATAAAGGTATTCAAGAAGGCGCAACCTTATTAACCGGCGGTAAGGCACTATCACCAGCATCTGCTCCAAACGGCTACTTTGTGGAACCGACCGTTTTTGTCGACTGTAAAGACGACATGACCATAGTTAAAGAAGAGATCTTTGGCCCGGTAATGAGCGTGTTGGTGTTTGATGATGAAGATGACGTTATTCAGCGTGCAAACGATACCCACCTTGGCTTAGCCGCAGGCGTGTTCACTAAAGATATTCAGCGTGCACACCGCGTGATCCACCAGTTACAAGCCGGTATTTGTTGGATAAACAGCTATGGTAATTCACCTGCAGAAATGCCCGTAGGTGGTTACAAGCAATCAGGTATCGGCCGTGAAAACGGTATCGAAACTTTAGATCACTATACCCAAACTAAATCGATTTATGTGGGTATGAGCAATATAGAGAGTCCATTTTAATGAGTACACAGAACTATGATTACATCATAGTCGGTGCTGGCTCAGCAGGCTGCGTGTTGGCAAACCGACTATCAGCAGACCCTTCTAATAAGGTGTTATTACTTGAAACGGGTGGTAGCGATAAAAGCATTTTTATAAAGATGCCTACCGCGCTATCAATCCCAATGAATACTGACAAATATGCATGGCAATTTCATACCGAGCCAGAGCCATATTTAGATAACCGTCAAATGCACTGCCCACGAGGTAAGGTGTTAGGTGGCTCATCATCGATTAACGGCATGGTCTATGTACGTGGTCATGCCAAAGATTTTGATGAATGGCAGCAACACGGCGCTAATGGTTGGGATTACCAAGCATGTTTACCGTACTTTAAACGTGCGGAATCATTTTACTTAGGTGGTAACAGTTACCGTGGCGATAACGGCCCATTAGGGGTTAATAACGGTAATGAAATGGCTAATCCGCTTTATAAAGCCTTTATCAAAGCGGGCCAACAAGCAGGTTATGCGCAAACTGATGACTACAATGCAGCCCAGCAAGAAGGTTTTGGGCCAATGCATATGACGGTTAAAGATGGCGTAAGAAGCTCTGCTAGCCGTGAGTATTTAGACCCAGTTAAGTCACGTAAAAACTTAACGCTAGTCACTGGTGCCTTAGCTGAAAAAGTTCTGCTAGAAGGCAAAAAAGCCGTGGGTGTTGAGTATTCAGTATCTGGCTCTAAGCAGCAAGCATTTGCAGCAAAAGACGTTATTTTAAGTGCGGGCCCAATTGGCTCACCGCATATTCTGCAATTATCAGGTATTGGTGATAAAGACATCCTGAGCGAAGCGGGTGTTGAGGTTAAACACCACTTACCAGGTGTTGGCCAAAACTTACAAGACCACTTGGAGTTTTACTTCCAATATAAGTGTAAGCAACCAATTACTTTAAACGGCAAATTAGGCCTTGTTTCAAAAGGGCTAATTGGTGCTCGTTGGCTATTAAACCGCTCAGGTTTAGGGGCGACGAACCATTTTGAATCATGTGCATTTATTCGTTCAAAACCGGGTGTTGAATGGCCAGATATTCAGTATCACTTTTTACCAGCAGCCATTCGTTATGACGGTAAGAGTGCCTTTGATGGTCATGGTTTCCAAGTTCATGTTGGGCATAACAAACCAAAAAGCCGTGGTGCAGTAACGATTAAGTCGGCGGATCCACAGGTTGCGCCTAAGATCCAATTTAACTACTTACAGCATCAAGATGACATTGAAGGCTTTAGAGCTTGCGTACGTCTAACTCGCGAGATTATTGAGCAAAGTGCGTTTGATGAGTATCGCGATGGTGAAATTCAACCCGGTAAAGATATTCAAAGCGATGAAGAAATCGATGCGTTTGTTCGTCAAGCGGTTGAGAGTGCTTACCATCCGTCATGTTCGTGCAAGATGGGTGAAGACGAGATGGCCGTGGTTAACTCGCAAACTCAAGTACACGGTATCGAAGGTTTACGGGTTGTAGATTCATCTATTTTCCCAACCGTTCCAAACGGTAATTTAAATGCGCCTACCATTATGGTGGCAGAAAAAGCGGCGGACCACATTTTAGGTAAGCCTGTGTTATCGGCATCAACTGCAGATGTTGCCATGGAAAAACAATGGCAATCAACGCAGCGTAGTTCGGAGATCTAATAAGGCCACCCGCAGTTTCGGCTGTGGGGCTTGCAGTGGCGCGCATCACGAGTTGTTTGTGGTGCGTTAATGCGAGGAATAAAACTGGAGAAACAATGAAGTATTATTACTTATTTTGGGGGGGTAACTATGACCTTTTGGCTTAGTGCTGGCATCATTTTTACCCTGTTAGCAATTGCAGTTATTTTATTTAAATGGGGTACGGTTAGGTGTGTTGGCGTCACACCGGTTAGAACGTTTACGTTTATTGCAATTTTATTTACATCGGGCCTAGATGTTGGCTTGATTATGTTTCCACTGACAGAGTTTGCAGGTTATGCAGACATAAAAGCAAGCCCAGAGTATGCGTTTGCCAATCCATTAGCCATCGAGTTTGGTTTTTGGGGCTTCTTGATCTGGGGATTTTATTTCCTTACGTGCTTTTATTTCTGCGTAATAGAACCCAAAGTAAAGTTCTTTGAAATTGCTTGGGTAAGACTAATTAATAACATCGTTATTATTGGTACATGCGCATTTACTGCATTTTTACTGCTGTCGAATTTACCTTGGTATTTGCCGTCGCTTGGTGATGGTGAGTCAATTATTCCGACATTCTACTTAATGGTGTTTGCAGCGATTTGTTTTGCTGTGTATTCGAGCACAGACATTAAGTATGTACGCTTTTTAAGTATTTCTACTACTTGGTTGTTTATCGCTTTAATCGCATTTATGTGGTTCGGTGCCTTTGTAGGTTCTGATGCACAAACATCAGCATTTGTTGATAACCTTACGTTGATCGGTGGTTACTTTGGCAACATCAATGAGTTTGTATTACCACTAAATGATTACCATGCCTTCTACCTGTTTTGGTGGTTTGCTTGGAGCATCATGATTGGTCAATTTACTTCGCGCTTTGTGGGTGGCTTAAAAACTTACCAAGTGCTGGCGGCTATGTTGATTTTCCCGTCTATTCCAATCGCTATCTGGTTTAGTGTTTTGTATCAATATCATGAAGCGGGTATTGCAACAGCAGGCCTGAAAAACATCGCTATGGTGTTTGTTGGTGTGGTGTTTGTGATCAACTCACTTGATTCTTTGATCCGTTTATACACAGATAACCTAAACTTAACGGTGAAACGTTTAGGTAAGTTTAATTATATTGCCTTAAATGTGGTGGCGCTTTCATTGCTAACCCTGCTGTTTAAGTTCGACTTTTTACAGATCCAATGGGTTGGTGCGCTCGTTATCGCGTTATTTTTCGGCTGTGCTGCGTTTATTGGCTACAGCAAATTAAAAACAGTGAAAAATATCGAAGGTTCACCAAAAGACAATAAATTAGATTACACAAAAATAGAAACAGTTAGCTAAGGGAAACCAACATGACAACAAGACAAACAGTATTAGCAGCAGCGTTGCCATTGGCATTACTGTCGACATCAGCCATGGCTGACTTATCGACTACGGTTACATTGGCATCGGATTACACCTTCAATGGTGTAAGCCAAACCATGAATGACCCCGCGATTCAGGGTAGCTTAGATTATGCCTTTGCAGATTCAGGTATGTATGTAGGTACGTGGGCTTCAAATGTAGATTTTGGCGAAGGCACCGACATCGAGTGGGATGTGTACTTTGGTAACTATGCTGAGTTAACCGATGCTCTTAGTGTTGATTATGGTATTGCCTACTACTCGTATCATGGTGAAGATCACTCGAGCGATGGTAATTATCCAGAGGTGTATTCGAAATTTGGTTACGACAGCAGTATAGGCCAAGTAGAATTTAACTTGTGGTATAGCTGGGATTATTTTGGCACCGGTGCAGGCCATTTAATTTACATGGTCGCTCACACATTTGAAGTTGCACCAAATCATGCTTTTCGTGCTAGTTTTGATGTTTCTAACTCATTAGATGGCGATAAGTTTAGCTGGGATGGCAGTGATAAGTCATACAAGCATTATCGTTTAGCGTATCAAACGAGCTATGCGGGCTTTGATATTGAAATTGCAGGTGAAAATACCAGCATTGATTCTGAATATGCAGATGAGCGAATCGTTGCGTCAATTTCTCGCAGCTTTGATTTATAAGTAGGGCTTTATTAGCACAGCTTTAATAAAAACGGCTAACCAAGGTTAGCCGTTTTTTATGTCTAGAAAATGAGTATTAAATCTCTTCGCCTTCGTGTTGCATCGCTAAATCATCAAGCTCCGAAAGGGTGTAATCAAAACCACTGGTATCGACTTCGTAGCGTATTTTTACGCCAAAACCACCTTGGCAAAGGGTCGCAGTGACTTTAGCCACTGACCAATGCTTAAGCTTGTTTAAAAACCGATTGGCGGTTTGCTGTGAGTCAAAGCGATAACTGACTTGCGATTCCATCTTTTTTCTAGCCTAAAATTTTTTCGAGAGTGTATGAAATTGCTTTGTTTAAATCAATTGCTCATTGAAAAACGCCAATGTGCGCTGCCATGAAAGCTCTGCCTGTTTTTCATCATAACGAGAGGTAGAGTCGTTATGAAAGCCATGGTTTGCCTTTTCATACATATGCATAGTGTAAGGCACTTGATGCGCTTTTAAGTCGCTCTCGTATTCTGGCCAAGTTGCATTAACGCGGTTATCAAATTCAGCTAAGTGTACAAGTAGCGGGGCTTTTATATTTTGTCTGAGTTCTTTAACGGCAGGAGTGCCGTAATAGGGCACGCCCGCATTAATTAATTTGCTATCAACTGCTGCTAGGTAGTTGACTATATAACCACCAAAGCAAAAGCCTACCGCACCGAGTTTGCCATTACTATTTGGGTGTCTTTTTATGTATTCAGCTGCGGCAATAAAGTCTTGTTGGATTTTTTCTTTATCCATAGAGCGCTGCATTGCGCGACCTTCATCGTCATTACCAGGATAGCCACCAAGAGGGTGTAATGCATCTGGCGCAAAGGCAATAAATCCAGCTTTGGCAAGGCGGCGAGCAACATCTTTAATATAAGGGTTTAAGCCTCTGTTTTCGTGGATCACTAACACTAATGGGTGCTTACCCGTTAAGTTAGCGGGTTCGACTAAATAACCTTTACCTTCGCCATGGCCTTTAAACGAGTCAAAGGTTTTATAGCTGGCTTTGATATCAGGGTCATTAAAGGACACTTGCTCAGCTAATGCATAGTTTGGCAGTAAAGCGCTACTTAGCATTGCCATTGAATAACCAAGAGCGACTAAGCCACCTAGCTTTTTCATAAAGGTACGGCGGTCCATCAAGCCATGGGCGTATTCATCGTACCAATCGAAAGCTTCTTGGGGAATGTGGTTATGGCGTTGCTCAGTCATACTTATATCCTTTAAAAACGAGTTAGGTTTATAACTTTAGCTGAAATATCAGCGATTAACAGCCAGTTGCTTTGTTTGTATTACCACATCCATAAAGCGGCGCTGCCAAATGGCCTTAAAAGCTTTGTTGAACAGGTATAAAAAAATCAACGGCATTAATAACAGTTTTAAAATCAGCAGTGACAAGATATTCAAAAAGTCGATAAATAAGTCTTCGACGGCAGCTACCATATTGCTAATGCCAGAGGTGACGGTGTCTATAATTTTACTCACTTGAGACGATTGGTCTTGATTGAGTGATGCGTTAAGGTTTTCTAGTTGTTCGTTTAAGGCGTCTTTGTCAAGATTCAGCTGTCTTTGCTGGTTTAGTACTGCATTAAACTGCGCTGTTAATTGCTGCTTTTTATCAAGTAATGGCTTGGCTTGTTCAAGCTCAGTAAAGGTCAGTCGCTCAGACAAGCTGCGAGTTGCTTGAATCGCTTCTATTTGGCTATCAACCTCAGCCAGCTTAACTTTGAGTTCTGTCGCTTGCTGGTGGTTTTTTATCTGCTGCTCATTTAATAGCGAGAGCTTGTCGAAGATGGTTTGTTTTTCACTATCGACCTCGGCCTTTAGCTTGGCAGATAGGGCAGAGGTATTATTTGCACTGCTATTCACCGTCTCGACTTTTTCGCTCACCAGTTCACTTTGCTGGTTTATTTGCTCATCTAAGAATATTTGACTAACAAGGCCTGTTGTAAGCACCACAGCAGGCACTAAAAAGCGAATTAAAATTAAGCTCGCCATAATCTTATGACGTAAGTTAGGAAAATAGTTACGCCATTCACATATAAAGTAAGCGACGACCGAAACAGTAAAAACACCACTAAAAATAACCCCAGAAGAAATGGTGTATAAAATGCGCTGTAAAAATAACGAGCCTATTGCAAGGCGCATAGCATCCGACATGTATTCAGCTAGGTCATTTACTGGGTCGAGTAGTTGTGCCGGTTGAATACTCGCAATACCAATGCCCACTTCGGCTGATTGCAATAGCGATATAGCAGCATTAACTGTACGAGAAGAAGCATACACTAGGGTTGATTGTACAAGGGCGCTGTCGATAAAGCGCATAATGAAATGATTATAATGCTCTAGCCAACAAAGAAGTAGCAGTATTGTAAGAGATAAATACTTGATAATATGTTGTTTAGTTAGCATAACGCCCCCGACAGTTAGTACGCTTCTTCACGCTACACTATTCATAGCCGTTGAAGCAATCTAATAGGATTGAATTATTTTGCTGATTAACTGTCTATGAATTGCTATTCATCGCTTTAGAGGAAATATGAAAGAACCTGCATCAATTGGCCAGTGCTGCATTGAAGATTTAGATCCCGTGCAAGACTTAGGTCGCTTAGTCTCTTATTTACGCTCAAATCTGGTGACTCATCTTGATGATGCTTTAGAGGATAAAGAGCTAACGTCGGCTCAGTACATTGTGGTTGTGCTACTTGCGCGCGGTAAAGTAAATACCTTGGCTGAGCTTTGTGAGCACATGGTGTATGACCGTGGTGCCATGAGTCGATTACTTTCTCGTTTAGAAGACAAGGGCTTAGTTGCAAAAAAGCAGTCAGTTGAAGATCGCCGTTCAACTCTTTTATGCCTCACAGAAAAAGGCCAACAGCTTTACCCAGAAATTTTACCCACTGTAAATGATATCTATCGCAAAGCACTCACAGGCTTCTCTGATGATGAGCAAGAGCAACTCGCAAGCTTATTGTTTAGAGCAATTCATAATTTAAAAGCATAAATTTCTCTAAGCGGTACATTGTCGCTGTAGACGCATTTTGATAATATGGTTGCCTAGGCATTTAATTTTAACAAGTCCGGGTTGTTATGTTTGAATCATCTTTGCTTGCGCAGCTTCACGCTCAATTTCCAGCTCATCAATTTAGCCCAGAAGGTTTGTCGGTTGTTCACACAGGCCGCTTTGCCAATGCCATTGTTTATCGTTATAAAGACGCGAAATTTGATCTAATTATTAAAGATTTTCAGCACAGCCCATGGTGGATGAGAAAAACCATCGCGCCGCTTTTTATCAATCAAGAGTACAAGGGGCTGGCACGCCTGCAAGACGTAGACGGAGTGGTTGATAACTTTTGCCGCTTGTCATCGATTGCCATTGCTTATGATTTTATTGAAGGCACGCCACTTCGCCAGCTTGCCTTGCAACAGCAGCATTTACCGAGTGAGTTCTTTAAAGAATTTGAGCGTTTGGTAGCAAAAATGCATCGCCGCGGGGTGGTGCACCTCGATTTACGTAATTTGGGAAATGTGATTTGTTCGACAGATGGCAAGCCTTACATTATTGATTTTCAGTCAGCGATTCGTTTTGCACGCTTTCCGCGCTGGTTACAGCGTTTTATGCGTGGTGCCGATATGAGTGGGGTTTATAAAGCATGGCATAAGTTAGCCAAAGACTCGTTACCGCAAGCAAAGGCGGATTATTTGCACGACTTTAATCATGTTCGTAAGCGTTGGATTTTTAAAGGTTATCCGATTCAACGTGCCTATTTATGGTGTAGCGGGGCAGTAACTCAGATACTCAACTCTGACTTTATTCGCAGTATATTAGATAGATTGTACAAAGCGCGCTTGCACGCGCTTAGTGGGGAGAACTAGTATTTAGGCCAACCATTCGCATCCCAATTCAGGGTGCTGATGAGCAATTTAGGGGTGCCATTATCACCTGCATCATAGGCATGACGAACAATCACATCGGTATTTAAAATGTCTTGTCCACCTGGACCTACCCATTGGCTATTACCCGCATCAAGAATGCTACCGCCGCTAGCTAGCATGTCGGTGCCATTTTTATCTAGGTATGGACCACGGATGTCAGTAGAGCGCCCGTACGCAATGCGGTAAGTGCTATTCGTGCCGTCACAGCATTTGCCAACCGACACAAACAAATAGTAGTAACCTTGGCGATACACTATGGTAGGTGCTTCGATACCACCTGAGCGACTTGCTAAAGAGTAGATTTGGCCAAATGGTTTCATGGTCATAGGGTTAATTCGCATTAGTTTAATACCCGAATTCCATGAGCCAAAGGCAAGCCAAGGTGCACCATCTTTTGCTACCACGAGATCGGGGTCAATGGCGTTATAATTATTGCTATTGGTCGTGTTTATTACTAAACCATCATCACGCCAGTCACCGGCTGCTACACTACTTGCTGAGGTAAGGCCAATAGCGCTAACACGTGAACCAAAGGTCGAAATCGAATAATAAAGCCAGCTACGACCATTGTAGCTTTTTAATTCAGGCGCCCAGACATCAATTCCATCATGATCTGGCACATAGTTACTCCACCAGCTTAAACCATTTGAGAAAATTGGTAGGGCATCATTCCAATCTACACCGTTACTTGAATATTTACCGTAGATACCAGGGCCTGTTTGAAAAACCCACCAAGTGCCATTTTCATAGCCAAGGGTTGGATCGTGGGTGACTAAATTACCAGTAAGTGGCCAGTGATCTGCAGCGCCATTGGTTTTGGATGGATCCCAAGGGGTTGATTCAACATTAGCAAGCTTGGTTAGCTGCCACTGCTGTGCATCGCTGCCGTTGTAGCTCCACTGGCTAATATTCGCGCCATCGTTGCCATCAAAAGCATAAAGGTCGAGTGCCTTACCACTGTGATCGTTAATGAAGCTGTAATAGCCGCTACCTTCATCATTTATTTGCCAGTGTTGGCTGGCAAGATTAGCGTACTCATATTGCACCACATTGCCGCCATCGGCAGTCGAGAAGTCAAACACCTCTAGGGCTTTACCACTATTTAAGTTAATAACCGAATAGTTGCTGCCACCTATGTTGGTGATTAACCAGCGCTGGGTGTCGTGATTAGTGTCAGCCCACTGACTAACATTTGCACCATCGTTGGTTTGCGCGCTGGCTACTTCAACAAACTTAGCACTGTACTTTGATTTAATGGTGTATACGCCATTATCAATCGCATAAGCATTGGGAAGTATGAGGGTTGCTGCCAAGCTGAGCGCAGCTAGGGCTTTTTTTGAAAGTATCATTGTGTCTCCAAATCATTGTTATTGAGCTTTCCTTGTGTGTTCTGCTCCTTGGATGAGTTTTGATCTACAGCTAATAACTCAATTAAGAGCATTGGTGCAAATGAAAACTATTTATAATACTTTATTATATTATTACTTTTGTAAAGGTGATCGGTAAAAATAATTAACAAAAATTTTACCTTTAACTATTTTGGAAGGGAGTTTAGTGTTTAGCTGAGATACAAAAAAGCCACTCAGTGAGTGGCTTTTCGGATGTTATTGAGTAATAAACTGGCTGGGAATATCCCATTTGAGGGTATGCAGTTGGCCTTGCCAAGTTTGTATTGTGATCCACAGTTTATCATCTGCTGAGATGGTTTTAGGAGCTATCGCGTGGGCGTGCTGACCATGATTGGTGCCATGCATTATGCCTTCTTCATCTTTAGCAAACTCCGTTAGTGCTAAAGGCGCTTGGCCAATGTTTAAATACGCCTGACGAACATTGCTTATGTCACCTTGATTAAAGGCGATAAAGAAATCTTTCACATACTCATTGTGGTGTGAGTACGGGGCATCTTCATTAAGCGGCATTGGAGCTATTTTAAATTCGCCCGCTTGTTGCTCTTGCCAAAGTGCAGGAAACTGAGGGTTTAATGACTGATAAATAAACCACACAGGCAAAGCCAGTACCACAGCATGTAAAATATACTTTTTACGCTGCCACCAAGTTGCTTGTAAACGAGCCATTAGTTTGCCTCCTGAACGTTATTTACGGGCGCTGTTTGGCGCGCATTTACAGGTTTGTTATTAACTAATTTAGCGGCATACATCATAAAGCCAGTGATCGACATACCACTTAAAATTAAACCAAAGATAAACCAAATAACCTTTGTCCACAGACCGCCAATGTTACCGTAATGCAGCGGATCGGCGATATGTGAAAGGGTGAGTAGTCCCGACATAGTTTCTGGGCTTTTACTTGCTGCAATTTCACCTGTCCAAGGATTGATTGAAGTTGAGTAAGCGTAGTTATCGTAGAAAATAGTATCGCCACTGCCCATGATATTAAACATGCCGCGGTTATGCTCTGGCAGCATCACATAGCTAGGTTTGAAATCTGGGAATTTCTCTTTGGTAATAGCCAGTGCTGCTTTTAAATCGGTTGGTGGTGTTTGTTTATTCGCAGGCAAAGTTGAAACCGCCACTAGCGGTGCATGCTCTTCTATGTCTATTTCGTTATGCCACATGATGGCTTGCACCAAATACCACAGGCCTGTTAGTGCCATTACTGCCATAAACCAAATTGACCAAACGCCACTTAGGGTATGTAAATCTTTTAGAAAGGTTTTTTTACCTTGGTTAAAACGTAGTTTTGGCTGACTAAATGCGCGCCAAAAGTTTTTATAAATCACTAAACCAGTTACTAGTGCACCTAAAATAACAAAAGCCATAGCGCTGACGAGGTAGTAACCTACGCTGTAACCTTCTTGCCAAGGGAAGAATAGCCAGCCGTGTAGGGTACGCATAAATTCAATGAATGAGATAGTGTCATTAACCGCTTGAACTTCGCCGGTGTATTGATTGACGTAAGCCACAGCATAAGGTTTGTCGGTATCAGTGAAAATAACCGCATTAACCAAGTAAGGCTCATAAGTGAGTACACTCATTACATCGGCAGTCGGGTAGGCTTTTTCAACGCTATTAATAACTTGATCAACACCAAGTGCTGGTAAATCATTTGGGTTGTTTGCACGTGCTTCACTGTTGGTCAGCCAAGTAAGCTCATGGCTTATAACCGACACAGTACCTGTGACGCAAATAAAGCAAAATAGCACCCATACTGGGAGCGAAAACCAACCATGTAGTTGGAACCAAAGACGTTTACTCATGGTAAAAATAGCCCGACGTTAATTGATGATAGTAATTGTTATCATTTAAATTGTACTACAATCTTTTGAACAAACACAATCTCTGTCGACGAGCTGTAAAAAAGGCGCTTTAAGCGCCTTTATCATTAGTTTGGTTGAGGGTAACAATTCGTTGTGGGAAAGGAATTTCGATATCCGCTCCTTGAATTGCTTTAAATACATTGCGGTTCACCGCTAATTTGGTCTCAATAATTTTGGTGGTTGGCACCCAAAAGCGATAGCTCAAGGTAACACCGCTCTCAGCAAAGCGCTCAATACCGACTTGTGCATGAGGAGAGTCACTAACTAGCTCATGCTCGTCTAACACTTTTTCGATAAGCTCAATAGCGAGATCTGCATTGGCATCATAGGCGATGTCAATTTCACCTTTAACTAATGAATAGCTAAACGAGTTATGTAAAATCTCACCAACAATATGTTTGTTAGGAATGGTGATTTCGACTTTTTCTTCGTTAATCAAAATTGTGTGACCAAGCTCAATGGTTTTAACTTGCCCACTAACGCCTTTTACTTCAATAGTATCGCCAACAACAAATGGCCTTGTTGCAATGATAGCAAGGCCCGCACCATAGTTTGAAAGCATGCCTTGCATTGCTAAACCAGCACCTAAAGATGCAGCACCAATGGCAGCAACAAATGGGGTCACGCTTATACCAATTTTGCCAAGGGCAATAACCAAGAACATGATGATCAGCAATACTTTGATGACATTACTAACAAAGTTGGTGAGGGTAATATCGATATTGTGACGTTGCATGAGGCCAGCAACCATATTCGATACTTTTTGCGCAATCCATAAACCAATAAATAGAATTAAGATGGCACCTAAAATTTGCATACTGTAGGTGACCAAATATTCCATAATCAGATTGTAGTATTTTTCGACTTGCTGTATTTCTGAGTCAATCATGTGTTTTCCTAACAAGGTTACTGCGAATTCTGACTATACCAGAACATGCTGAATAACAGGATAAAGTATCGGCACTATTATAGCGCTGAGAAGCGCACTTAATGCCATCGCCACAGAAGCAAAGGCACCAGCTTTTGGCTGATCACTAATCAATGATGCTGTGCCAATGGCATGGCAAGCGGTACCAATAGCAACACCTTTTGCTTGGGCGTTGCGGATATTTATCAACGAGAAAATCAAATTACCAAATATAGCCCCAAGTACGCCAATAAAAATCACCATGGCTGCCGCTAAAGAAGGTATTCCGCCTAGCGACTCTGTCACTAACAAGGTGATAGGGGTTGTTACAGATAAACTTGCTAAAGATGCGCTTAACTGTGCAGGGGCTGCAAAAACATAGCATATTAGCGAGGCGACCAAGGTGGCATTGATCACCCCTAAGCTGCAACTTATGAGGATTAGCAGCAGGTTCTTTTTTACGTGGATAAATTGCTGATAAAGCGGTAGAGCCAATGCCACAATGGCAGGCTCAAGCAACCAGCTTAAAACTTTACTGTGCTCGGCAAAAGGCTCATAAGGAAGCTTTAGTGTCACTAACAAGGCTGCAGTTAATATAATTGCCCAGCACACAGGATTACTAAGCGCTTTGGCAGTGGCATGCTGGGTTTTCGCGTTTAAAAAACGCAGTACTAAGAAAAGCGCAATAATGCACGGAACGCAGAGCCAACATAAACTAACTGTCATTTTCACGGCCCTTAAAATAGGCGATAACAGCGCCTATGAGTAAAACACTACTCAGCGGCACGACAATAAAAATAGTCAGTAATAAAGGCCAGTTCTGCGAAATTAAACCTAGGTGCTCAATAATGCCAACCCCTGCAGGGATGAAGAACAACGGCATGTAATTAAGTAAAGGGCTGGCTGTTGGTTTTAAATGTTGTTCTTTTACGAGGCCCGTTAATAGTAGCACGAGCAGTAACACCATACCGAGTAATGGGGCAGGGAAAGAGCTTTCAAGCAAAGCCGTTAAAAACTTGGCAACGGCTAAGCAGGTAAGAATAATGACACTACTGATAAGGTATTTCATAAGTCAGGATAATTGCGAATAAAGTACAACTACATCATACCCTTGTCAGTTGTACTATGCGACTTTAGCTTACCATGATTTGGCATTATTAAATTGAATATCCTCTGCACCTTTCGCCTTTGCAATCGCCTTTTTAGTATTAGGGTTCATCAGTAAGCGAATTTGACTCCAGGTTTCTTTAGCGAGAATTTTACGCTGCTGTGAACGGTAGCTTTGCTGAGTAATTCGTTTAATTGCTGCCAGAGTATCTGGCGAGCGCGCTAGTAGCGTTTCTAGTACGGCATCGGTTTGTTTATCAACGTCATCAGTGAGCTGTGTAACTAAGCCATACTCTTTAGCATCTTCAGCAGAGACTGGCCCAGCATGACTTGCTAACCAAAGTTCTTGGTCACGCTTCATTAAACCTGCAAGCACCACGTTAGCCCCCATATCAGGGCATAAGCCCCAACGAGCTTCCATGATCGCTAATTTAGCGTTTTTATCGACGATGCGGTAATCAGCACCGAGTGCGATTTGCATACCGCCACCAAAGCAGTGTCCGGTTACTTTTGCAATCACAGGAATACTTAAGTCTTGCCAACCTAGCACTACTTTTTGCGCTAAATTTTGGTTTCCTGGTAACCACTTGAATAAAAGCTTGATGATATTGCTTGGCTTTTTCATCACCGCAGCAACATCCAGTCCAGAGCAAAAGTGTTCGCCTTCGCCTGAGATAACCACCGCACGTAAGCTGCGATCACGTTTAATTTTTTTGATTACGTTTGAAAGCTCGACAAACATGGCAAAACTGAGCGCATTTTGTTTCTCTGGACGAGCAAGGCTAACCCATGCGACTTGTTGTTTTATTTCTAGTTTTATCATGGTAACTCCTCTGACCTGTTTGCTAGAGCTTACGAGTTAATTACAACTAAGTAAAGAATTGCTGATGTGTCGCAAGGAATCATTATATTTTCCAAAAATGGGTAACCTTGTCATATATTTAGTTACAAATTGGTGTATATTTTTAAAACAAAGATGCTAGTTCATCGCTAGTTTGATTTTGTGATTAGTTAGATACTTTCGCAAAATCCCATGACACGACTAGACTTAGCTTTAAGTCGCGCTACAAGGAGTAAATATATGCTGATGCGCAAAACAGCTCGCATAACAAAACAATCATCTCGTTCTTTGGCTTTTGCTGCAATTTCTGTCGCATTAACAACCACATTGGTTGGCTGTTCAGATGATAAAGCACAACAACAAGCTACGCCGCCACCGGCTGTATCAGTATTTAATGTCGTTACACAAGAAGTTGGTAATTACCGAGAATTTGTCGCGCGTACTGAAGCATTCCAAGAGGTTGCGATTAGAGCCCGTGTTGAGGGGGAACTTATTGAACGTCACTTTAATGAAGGCTCATCGGTTGAAAAAGATCAGCTCTTACTGCGTATTGACCCATCTGAGTACCGCTCGACTGTGTCAGAAGCTGAGGCTGATTTAAAAAGTAAAATTGCCGCAGCAGGCGCCGCTGAACGTGATTTAAAACGCGGCAAAGATGTGGCTGCGCAAGGTTTTATTTCACAATCAGACCTCGATAAACTAACCACTAATTTTGAGCAAACCACCGCAGCTGTTAAAGCCGCAGAAGCTGAACTTGAAAAAGCAAAACTTAACCTAAGTTATACCGAAATTCGTGCGCCGTTTGCAGGGCGTATTGGTAAAGTGAACTATGATGTGGGGAATATTGTTGGGCCATCATCCAATGAGCTTGCGGAGCTGACCGATGTAGACCCAATTTATGTAAGTTTTCAGGTTGAAGAAGCTGACTACATCTCTTATCGCCAAAATCATCAAGCACCGTCAGATAAAGACCCTCGAGATGTGCCTATCGATTTAACTTTACGCTTACCGAATAACTCGACCTTTCCTGATAAAGGCGTACTTGATTTTGCTGATACCAAAATTAACCGCAATACAGGCACGGTTGAGCTTAGAGCCGCTTTTGATAACCCAGATGGCATTGTCATGCCGGGCTTATTTGTCACCTTGATCGTTGAAAGCACCAATAAACAAGACTTGGCACTCATTCCTCAAGTAGCGGTACAAGAAAACCAGCAAGGTAAGTTTGTGCTTGTTGTTGATGACGAAAACAAAGTGGCTATGCGGATTGTTAAACTGGGTCGACGTATTAATGCGATGTGGGTGGTTGAGTCAGGCTTAGAGGCTGGTGAAAAAGTCATTATTGAAGGTTTACAAAAGGTACGCCAAGGCGCTGAAGTGAAAGCTGTTGAAAAAAATGTCGATGAAACAACCGGCACTATTTCTAGCAAAGCTAACTCTTAGGAGTGAGATATGATCAGTAAAACTTTTATATCTCGCCCAAAATTTGCCTTGGTAATTTCGATTGTTATTACCATTGCGGGTTTAATTTCAATGGCCTTGCTGCCAGTGAATATGTATCCGCAAATTACCCCTCCGCAAGTACAAATTAGTGCTAGTTACCCAGGTGCAAGTGCGCAAATTGTAGAAGAGTCGGTGATCCGGCCCATAGAAGAGCAAGTTAATGGCGTTGAAGATATGATGTACATCGAATCAACATCGTCTAATAATGGCACGGCCAACATAACTGTTTATTTTAAGGTCGGCACAGATACAGATATTGCCCAAGTTAATGTGCAAAACCGTGTGGCACTTGCTGAAGCAGGCTTACCTGAAGAGGTTAAACGGCAAGGTGTGTCGGTTAAGAAAAAATCGAGCTCGATGTTACTTGGTATCAACTTATACTCGAATCAAGAAAATATCGACGCTATTTTCTTAAGCAACTATGCAACCAACTACTTAACCGAGCCTCTTGGCCGTATTAATGGGGTTGCATCAGCTGAGGTAATGGGTGAACAAACCTATTCAATGCGCTTGTGGTTACGCCCAGATCGAATGGCATCACTGGGTTTAACTGTTTCAGAAGTTCAAGCTGCGCTACAAGAGCAAAATACCATCGTAGCAGCGGGTAAGCTGGGGGCTGCCCCCTCAGCACCGAGCCAGCAATTTGAATATTCGATTCAGGCAAAAGGGCGCTTAAAAACCCCTGAAGAGTTTGGTCAAACTATTATTCGCTCGAGTAAAGATGGTAACTTTGTGCGCCTGCACGATATTGCCCGTATTGAATTAGGTGCAGCAAGCTACAGCACAACAGCAAAGTTAAACCAGCAAGACACTGCATTTATAGTTATTTATCAGCTAACAGAAGCGAATGCGACGCAAGTTGCCAACGATGTAAAAGCACGTATGGCAGAGCTGGCTAAACAGTTACCTGATGGTGTTGAGTACTCAATTCCTTATGACACCACAGAGTTCATCAATCGCTCGATTGATGAAGTGGTCGTCACCCTTGTCCAAGCGGTTGGCTTGGTTATTTTAGTGGTATTTTTATTCTTACAAAATTGGCGCGCTACGCTCATTCCAACGGTGGCTATTCCGGTATCTTTGGTGGGGACTTTCGCGTTTATGATGATGATGGATTACTCCATCAACTTAATCACCTTGTTTGGCTTAGTGCTTGCAATAGGTATCGTGGTAGATGATGCCATTATCGTTATTGAAAACGTTGAGCGAATACTAAAAGAAGAAAAGCTGCCAATTAAAGAAGCGGTTACCAAAGCGATGGAGCAGGTATCTGGGCCGATAGTGGCAACGACCTTAGTTTTGCTTGCGGTGTTTGTGCCAGTAGGCTTTATGCCGGGAATAACTGGGGAGCTTTATAAACAGTTCTCGGTGACGATTTCATTTGCAGTACTCATTTCATCTTTAAATGCACTGACATTAAGCCCTGCTTTGTGTGCTTTATTGTTAAGTGAAAAAGCCATGAAGCCGATTAAATGGCTAGCCCCGTTTGAAAACATCATTACCCGCTCAACCAATGGTTACAGTAAAGTTATTAACTTTATCCTCAAACGTACAGCGAGAATGGCACTGTTTGCGGTGGTTATTTTTGCTGCTGCAGGTTGGTTGGTAAAAACAGTGCCTACAGGCTTTGTACCAGCAGAAGACCAAGGCTTTCTTTTTGTTGATGTGCAATTACCTGATGCCGCAGCAAGCGGCCGTACCCAAGATGTGATGCATAAGCTGGGAGATATTGTTAAAAATGAACCAGCGGCAACTGATTTTATTGCGGTTTCTGGTTTCTCATTACTCGGTGGTGCGGGGTCTAATAATGCGCTTGGTATCGTAGTACTTAAAGACTGGGAAGAGCGAACTAGCCCTGAGCTTGGTTTACGTGCGGTACTAACGCGCTTGATGGGGCAGTTTTGGGCGATGCCAGATGCGCAAATCATGGCCTTTAACCCGCCTTCAATACCTGGGCTCGGTACAAGCGCTGGCTTTGAGTTTAGGTTACAAGACAGTGAAGGGCGCGAGCCTGCTGAGCTTGCTCAAGTATTAAATGGTTTGATTTATGAAGCGAACCAGCGCCCAGAGCTATCAAATGTTTACAGTACATTTAGAGCGAATGTGCCACAGTATTTCCTTGAAATTGACCGTAATAAGGCAAAAGCTCAAGGGGTCGCGCTTAGCGATATTTTCTTAACCTTGCAGGCGCAACTCGGCTCGTTATACATTAATGACTTCAACCAATTCAGTCGTACTTACCGCGTTATCATGCAGGCGGAAAGCCGTTTTCGTCAAAACCCTGCAGACTTACAATACTACTATGTACGTAATGATGAGGGAGCAATGGTGCCGCTCACTACATTGGCTAAACTTGAGCCAATTCTGGGCCCAACAAGCTTAACGCACTTTAACTTATACCGAAGTGCAAGCATTAGCGGACAACCTGCGGCGGGGTATGCCAGTGGTGATGCCATTAAAGCGATGCAAGAGCTGGCCGAGCAATTACCTACAGGCTATGTATATGAGTGGGCAGGGCAGTCTAAACAAGAGATTGAAGCGGGTAACATGGCGCCAATCTTGTTTGGCTTAGCGGTGGTATTTGTGTATCTATTCTTGGTTGCGCAATACGAAAGTTGGACAATTCCGTTCTCAGTCATTGCAGCGGTGCCGCTGGCATTATTTGGTGCCATGCTTGCGCTGTATGTAATTGGCATGGAAAACAACATCTATGCGCAGGTTGGTTTAGTGCTACTGATTGGCCTATCCACCAAAACCGCTATTTTGATTGTTGAATTTGCTATGGAAGAACGCGCGGCAGGCAAAAGTATTTTTGAAGCGGCTCTTAATGCGGCAAGATTACGTTTTAGAGCGGTGTTGATGACGGCACTGTCGTTTGTACTTGGCGTATTACCGCTGGTGTTTGCAAGTGGCGCAGGAGCAGGGAGTCGAATATCACTCGGTATTACCGTATTATTCGGGATGTTAGCTGCAACCATTTTTGGTACCTTGCTTGTTCCTCTATTCTATACGTTAGTGCAATCAATGCGCGAAAAAATAAAAGGCACAGCAAGTGCTGAGTAAAATCTGTTATTAATTACAAAAAAGTCAGGGCAACCTGGCTTTTTTTTTGGTAAAACTCAAAAGAGGTTTGTTATCATAGTTAGATTCAAAGCGACACACATGTGCAGAGGTTTAAGGAATGGCTGGTCCACGCTTATACAGTGAAGAAGAAGTAACTCATCAGGCTTATGATATCTTTTTAGAATTAGCGCCTGATAATTTAAGCGAGCAAGATATTGCTGATTTTAACGAGCACAGAGAAGAGCTTGGCTTTATTGAAGAAGGTGAGCCTGACGAGCAGTGGCAAGATTTTGTTGCACTCGAAATTGAACCTGAGCTATTTGTACAAGTCTTAGTAGGACTTGAATTCGACAATCAAGATATCTTGTTTGCGAAAATTTTAATTAGCCGAGACAAAGATGCACCGTTTTGCCACATTCTTTGGAAAGATAGCGAATAACTCTCCAGCCGATGTTTGACTCTACTTTTAGTTGTTTTAATTCAATAAAACGAATTATTTTGCCCGCCCTGCTAGTTTGCAGTTGGCAGGCTTTTGCTGTTGATCCGTTTGAAGATTTCCATGAATACGGGCAATTATCAGAAGAAGAAATCCATAAAATTCATAAAGGCGAGTTGCTGTACGGAGATATGGAGTTTGGTTTTATGGTAAGCCGCGGCAATACCAACTCAACCAGCTTCAAACTTAAAGGTAACCTGTACCAAGATTTCGAAAAGTGGCGTAACCAATTTAAGCTCGATACTTTATACAAACGTGACCGTAATGAAGAAACTGGTGATGAAGAAGTCTCTGCTGACCGTATTTTTGTATCGGGTCAAGGTAACTATAAGCTAAATGTGAAAAATGAGTCATTTTTCATTTATGGTGACTATGAGCGAGATAAGTTTAGTGGTCTTGAGTTTAAGAGCACCATAGCGACTGGTTACGGTAACCGCATTTACCAAGGCAGCAAGAATAAAGTCGATATCGATGTGGGGCCGGGTTTATACCGCTCGGTGGCTGATCAAGAGACTGCAACAGAAGAAGATGAAACAAAAACCGGTTACCTGCTTCGTTTAGCGCTGCAGTGGGAGCGTACGGTCTCTGCTCGTACTCGCTTTAATCAAGATGTCAGTTATGAACAATCATTGTCAGGGTTAAACTCGCGTTTAAAGTCAGAAACATCCCTGATCAGCAAAATTATGGGTGATGTATCACTCAAATTTACTTACATGTATCGCTATAACTCAAAACCAGAGGAAGATAAGCTCAAGTACGATTCTGAGCTGAGTGCAACCTTTGTTTATAGCTTTTAAGAGAATACTTCAGAATGTATCAACATAAACAGTACGCTATTTTTATTTTTGTTATCTTAGGCTGGATTGGCGCCTTCATTGCCTTAGCTTGGAACTTAATTGGTGCAGATATTCCTCTTATGGTGTTTAGCGCTATCTTAGTGCTGGTGGCTTTTTTGTTTCATGGCTTAACGATTAAGGTGAGCGATAAAAACGTAAGCTGGGCATTTGGTCCGGGTGTATTTGGTAAAACAGTGACTTTTGATGAGATTGAATCTGTTCGAGCGGTAAGTAATTCATTTCGTCATGGTATTGGTCTGCGTATCACGCATGATGGCTGGGTTTACAGTGTATCTGGATTTAGTGCTGTTGAATTGGCAATGAAAGACGGTACGCACTATCGCTTAGGGACAAATGACCAAGAAGGCTTACTTGCTGCGCTTAGAGAGCATATTGCAGAACCTGTGACAGACGCTTCTGTGGATACAGAAGAAGTAGTCGAATAGGCACACAGCAGATATAAAAAAAGCGCCAATGGCGCTTTTTTTATAGTATTGGTTTAGTGGCTGTGACCACAACCACCTTCACCGTGCACATGACCATGTGCTAATTCTTCTTCAGTTGCATCGCGTACTTCAAGTACTTCAACATCAAAATGAAGGGTAATACCTGAAAGAGGGTGGTTACCATCTACAATAACGTCTTCGTCTTGAATTTCAATGATCATCACTGATTGGTCGCCAGCGTCTGTCGTAGCGCGGAACTGCATACCAACTTCAATTTCCATACCTTCAAACATTGATTTTGGCACTGCTTGCATTAGGTCATCATGACGTTCACCATAGCCTTGCTCTGGCTCAACAGTTACGCTGAATGTGTCGCCCGCTTCTTTACCTAATAGCGCATTTTCGAGGCCTGGAATTAAGAAACCCGTGCCAACGATAAACACCAGTGGCTCGCCATCGAAAGAGTTGTCGATGGTGTTTTTGTTATTATCCAATACTGAATAATGCATTTTTACCACTTTGTTTGCTGCTACGATCATAGTCATTCCTATTTATTCATCTTCGAGAGAGTAAGGCAGAGCTTGAATAGATAACTCTACCTGAGGGAGGTGTTTTGCTCGCAAAATTTGGCCTGCTTCATTGTCGTTAGGAAGCACAACCAGACCCATTAAGGTTTGCGTTTGTTGATTAAAACTTTGGCTAATAAGCTTGCCAGCACGGCGCCAGTTTTCGCCCATTTGTGTCTCGAGTTCAAGCTCGTCAAGTAAGCCTTCAGCTTTGCCCGAAACTATATACATAGCACGTTTATTTTTGCCTAGGTATTTCATACGAGCGACGGTTTCTTGCCCTGTGTAGCAGCCTTTTCTGAAACTGATACCACCAAGCGCTTGCAAGTTAACCATTTGCGGTACGTATTCTCCAATAGCGTCGCTGTTTAATGACGGCTCGCCTGCGGCAATAGCTGCCTGTTGCCATAACGCGTCATCATTAAGAGCTGTGACGTTATCAGGTAAGCTAAATTCTTCGTTGACCATCAGCAATACGCGGTTATCTGCAAGCTTTAACGCTTTACCGCCAGCAAAATCGACTGCGCTGTGCTCGTAGTCAAAATTAATTGCTAAGGCTTCTAGAGTCGCTGTTAGGTCATCACCTAGTAAGCCAATTAGCGGTTTTTCAGATTGCTGAATTTCTACTTGCGAAAATACCGCATATTTTTTTAACTCGACTAGCGATTGCTCTACCTCAGGTTTTGAGCCCGCAAGGTAATAGCTATCAAGGTGTGAAAACAACCTAAACACACCCCAAAGCTTGCCTTTTGCATTACAGTGGCCAGCCCAAAGGAAGTTATCATCAGTTAATTTGTTGATATCTTGCGTAATTTGTCCGTGAAGGTAAGACAACTTATCTTTGCCAGTTAGGCTGATAAGTGAATAAGATAAAGGACATGCGTAAACAGTCGACATAAAAACCTTCTTTACGATATGAATGAGCGCTAATGATAACTTAGTTAGGGTAGCAATTTAAATAGCTGTTTATTCGATAGCAATTTGGTAAACTGCAGACAAATAAGTACGAGGTTTAAAATGACTGAAATTCACAGTAAAGAACGTATTCGTTGGGCATGCCGTCGCGGTATGTTAGAACTAGATGTTTTATTTATGCCATTCGTTGAAGAAGCGTTTGACTCACTATCAAAAGAACAGCAAGCCGTTTTTCAACGCTTACTTGAGTGCGATGATCCTGATTTATTCGCCTGGTTCATGGGTCATGAAGAGTGTAAAGACCCAGAGCTTAACGGTATGGTCGCGTTAATTTTAGACCGAGTTCGTGTATAGATTTACCGTTACAAATAACACCACAGACCACAAACCCTTTGTGGTCTTTTTTTGCTTAACAGCCATCACTTTATGCTTTGTTTACCAGCATGTTTTCGCTCAACTTTTGGCTTGTTTAGCGTGCTTCTTCTTAGCCATTCTTAGTTTTAAAAAAGTCCAACAAGCACAGCCTGAAAAGGGTTTTATAATTTTAGAGCAAGCAGAGCTCAGGTTTGTTAACGACAAACTTAAAATTCAAGGCCAGATAACAGCTAAAAGTTATGTGTTTGCTAATTTTGTAGTGCTGAGGTTGGCTGGGTTTTATCAATCACACTGGCTGATTATAAGCTCAGCCAGTGTTGATGAAGAAAGTTTCTCGCGCTTAAAGCGTGCAATTATTGCAGTGCAGCAACCGACTTAGGCGTTAAAATTGTCGGCGTTGGATTTTCGTTTTGCTCTGGGTAATCAATCGTGTAATGAAGACCACGACTTTCTTTACGCTCAAGGGCGCTGCGAATAATAAGCTCTGCAACCTGTACTAGGTTTCGAAGTTCTAATAAGTTATTTGTAACTCTAAAGTTCGCGTAATAGTCGTGAATCTCTTGCTGCAGTAATTCAACGCGGTGAAGCGCACGTTCTAAACGTTTTGTTGAGCGTACAATACCCACGTAATCCCACATAAATAACCTTAGTTCATGCCAGTTGTGGGTAATAACGATTTCTTCGTCTGAGTTAGTTACGCGACTTTCATCCCAAAGTGGTAAGGCTTCAAGGGCAGGGCTTGCATCGATTTTACTCAGAATATCTTTCGCAGCAGCATGGGCAAACACGATGCATTCGAGTAGCGAATTACTCGCCATACGATTAGCGCCATGTAAACCTGTGTAAGCCACTTCGCCAACAGCGTATAAGTTATCTAAATCTGTACGGCCGTTAAAGTCAGTCATAACACCGCCACAGGTATAGTGTGCAGCAGGCACCACAGGAATGGCTTCTTTGGTAATGTCGAGACCAACACTTAAGCATTTTGCGTAGATAGTTGGGAAGTGCTCAATGATAAAATCTTTGTCTTTGTGACTAATATCAAGGTACACACAGTTAGCACCAAGGCGTTTCATTTCAAAATCGATAGCGCGAGCAACAATATCGCGAGGGGCAAGTTCTTCGCGCTCATCAAAGTCTTTCATAAAGCGAGTGCCATCAGGGCGTTTTAAATACGCACCTTCACCGCGCATTGCTTCGGTGATCAAGAAGTTTTGCAGCTCTGGGTGATACAAACTTGTTGGATGGAATTGGTTAAACTCCATATTGGCAACACGGCACCCTGCACGCCATGCCATTGCGATACCATCACCACTCGATACATCAGGGTTAGAAGTATATAAATACACTTTACTTGCGCCACCTGTTGCCAGTGATACGAATTTAGCAGCAATGGTTTCAACTTTTTTATCAACACAATTCCACACATACAATCCGTGAACATGCTTGCCTTTTTTAGTTAAGCTTTTATCTGTAATTAAATCAATGGCATTGTAGTTTTCTAACAGAGTGATGTTAGGGTGTGCTTGTACTTGGCTAATTAAGGTTGTTTGTACTGCTCGGCCAGTTGCATCGGCAGCATGTAAAATACGGCGGTGACTATGACCACCTTCGCGAGTTAAATGAAAACGCTCTTTACCTTTTGAATCGAACTCCATATCAAAAGGTACGCCTTGCTCAATAAGCCACTTTAAACATTTTTTAGCATTGCTCGCTGTGTAGTGAACCGCATCACGGTCACATAATCCGCCACCTGCATCGAGTGTATCTTCAACATGAGATTCAATGCTGTCATTTTTTTTATCAAATACTGCTGCAATACCACCTTGAGCATATAAGGTAGAACCTTCAGTTAATGCGCCTTTACTAAGTACCGTCACCTTACAGTGATTAGCAAGCGATAAAGCAAGAGAAAGGCCAGCGGCGCCGCTGCCAATGATAGCGACATCAGTAATGTGATGTTTATTTTGGTTCATGTCTGTGGTCTTTGCGGTTACAATGCTCGGCTAGTAGTGCCAAAAGTTTGAGCAAATAAATTTTTATGTGGTATACGTATATGTACCATATTTGCTTTAACACTATTAGTCATTTTAATACGTTATACCAATCTTATTAGTTATATCGTCACATAAACAGTTTATTGTTAGCTGTTTTAAATTGTGAATTTAATTTAGATAACCGTTGATTTTTAAGCAGTTATTGAGGTTGTCGTGTAATAAGATTGGTATGACTCAATTTATTTGCGTGCTATTTTATAAAAAAATCATTTTAAACTGAACTTTTATATTCATGGTGCAGTCAGAGTTTGTGTAAACAATGGCGAGTATATGAATAGCAAGCAAGAATCAAACAGAGGAGTACCGGCTCGAATGAGCGAGCAGGATTTGGATTTAGCGCTAGTTAAAAGGGTCCAGCAAGGAGATAAAAACGCCTTCAACCTATTAGTTAGAAAATATCAGAATAAAATTGCAGGTTTGATTTCACGTTATGTTTCGAACCAAGGTGATGTTGCTGATGTCGCACAAGAAGCTTTTATCAAAGCCTACCGTGCTTTACCTAACTTTAGAGGTGATAGCGCCTTTTATACTTGGTTGTACCGTATCGCCGTAAATTGTGCTAAAAATTACTTAGTTGCGCAGGGTCGTAAACCCCCAGCTAACGATGTTGATGCTGAAGAAGCAGAATTTTATGACAGTGCAGATGCAATGCGTTCAAACGCATCGCCAGAAAACCTGTTATTAAGTGACGAAGTACGTGCTGTAATTTTTAATACGATTGATAGTTTGCCTGAAGATCTAAAAACCGCGATTACCCTTCGCGAAATTGAAGGTATGAGCTATGAAGAAATAGCCGTGGTTATGGATTGCCCTGTGGGAACGGTGCGTTCACGTATTTTCCGTGCCCGTGAGGCGATTGATAATAAATTGAATCCATTAATAGGTGAGTCTTAGTATGACAAAAGCAGACGTTAACAAGTTGGATAATGAGCAGTTGTCCGCGTTACTTGACGGCGAGCAGCAGTTAACTGATCAAGCGATCACAAACGACGATGTATCTACATTTGGTCGTTACGCAATGATTGGTGATGTAATGCGTGCTGAGGCAAATAACAACGCTTTTAATTTTGACATTGCAGATGCAGTGGCAGAATCACTTGAGCAAGAACCTGTTTACGCAGATTTCGCGAATAAAACAACGGCACCAAAAAGCGAAGAAATCGTGGCGGCAACAGGCACAGATAACGTGGTAGCATTTAATTGGCGTCGTCCATTTGCCCAAGTGGCTATTGCTGCTAGTGTTGCCATGTTTGCGATTGTGGGCGTACAAACATTGCCACAAAACACCGAGTCACCGCAAAGTGACATTCCAACATTACAAACAGTACCATTAACAGGTATGGCTTCTCCTGTAAGTTACTCATCAGAGCAACCTGCATTAGAAAATGCAGAGCAAGGTTTACGTGAGTTACAACAGCAGCGTATTGGTGCATTAGTTCTTGAGCACCAACGTCAAGCACGTGTTGCATATTCGCTAGAAAAATCGCAAACTGCAGAAAATGCAGACGAGGAAAAAAACTAATTAAATGAAAGTTTTTACTTTTATTTTGTCGCTGGTATTAACGGCTCCAGCCATTGCCAGCGACGAAAATCCCGCCAAGACTTTATTAAATGATATGGCTACGGCCGTTCATACTCGCAACTTTGACGCATCATTTGTGGTTGTAAAAGGCCAAGCTATGGAACCTTATCGCTGGTTACATGCAAAACAAGGTGATATTGAACTTGAGCACCTAAGTTTACTCAACGGCGCTGGCCTAGAAATGGTGCGCGTTGACGATCAAGTGACCTATTTTGAGCCTCATTCAGAGCCTTATTCAGTTAAAACCGACTCTATTGCCGGGCCAATTCCTGAAGTACTTTTTAAAGATATTAACCGACTAAGCGCTCACTATGATTTTGTGCTTGGCGGAAAAGGCCGTATTGCAGGGCGCTCAGCACAGTTAGTGCGTATTGAATCAAAAGATGAATACAAATATAACTACTGGATTTGGTTAGATACTGAGTCTTCGTTGTTACTTAAATCTGCCTATGTGAATCACAAAGGTGAGATGCTTGAGCAGTTACAGTTAACTCATATCAGCGTAACAGAGCAGCCTGCTCCTATGTTAGTTGAAATGCAAAATCGTGATTTTCCAGCAGTACTTGCGACTAACGATTTAGCCAATAATGAAGACAGCGCAGCGAATGATTGGAAAATTGGTTGGCTTCCTGATGGCTTTAAGTTATTAAAGTCTGATCGTCATAAACTTGATTTAAATAATGAACTTGCTGACTATTATTTATACTCAGATGGGTTTGTTGAAGTGTCTGTTTTTATTCAAAGACCCTTACCGGGTAAGCGCGCAAGCGGTGCTTTAACGTCAGGCGCAACGACTGTGTATGTACATAATGGTGGTAGCTTTGATGTATCGGTTGTTGGTAATATCCCTGCTATGACAGCCAAAGCTATAGCTGAGTCGGTAGCGCGACCTCTTTAAATCATGATTGAACAAACCCTCACTGTCGTGTCGGTAAAAGGCACGACAGCGAATTTAGAAGCAGAACAAAAGCAAGCCTGTGCCGGCTGTAATGGTCGTTGTGGTTCGCAAGTTTTTGCAAAGCTGTTTGGAACAGCTAAAAAAACCTTTCCTTATACCTTCGAAAAAGAGCTCCAAGTAGGGCAAAAAGTAACTTTAGCACTCGATGATAGCCACTTAGTTAAACACGCTATGGCTGTTTACATGCTACCCCTTTTGTTTAGTTTAGGGTTTGCTTTAATCGCATTTTCGGCTTTTTCGCTTACAGAAGGCTGGCAAATTTTAGCCGCCGTGATTGGTGGCTTAACGGGCTATGCGATAGCAAAATCAAGGGTTAAGAGCCTTAAGCATGATATTAAAGTAATAAAAATTCACCCAATTACTATTCCTTTCACTCAAATAGATGGTGATTAAAGCCAATTAAATGTAAAATTGTCGCTTTATACACTTAGTCCATTTTATATAGAAGTTTAGAATCCAGTTTATGAAGCATATCCGTAATTTTTCGATCATCGCCCATATTGACCATGGTAAATCGACTCTCTCTGACCGTCTTATCCAAGTTTGTGGTGGTTTAACAGACCGTGAAATGCAGCAGCAGGTGTTAGACTCAATGGACATTGAGCGTGAGCGTGGTATTACCATCAAAGCGCAAAGTGTAACGCTAAATTATAAAGCTAAAGACGGCGAAACATATCAGTTAAACTTTATCGACACGCCAGGACACGTTGACTTCACATACGAAGTATCGCGTTCACTTGCAGCCTGTGAAGGTGCGCTTTTAGTTGTTGATGCGGGTCAAGGTGTAGAAGCTCAAACTTTAGCTAACTGCTACACAGCAATCGAAATGGACTTAGAAGTTATTCCAGTTCTGAATAAAATCGATTTACCGCAAGCCGACCCACTGCGTGTAGCAGAAGAAATTGAAGACATCATTGGTATCGATGCCCTAGATGCTGTGCAATGTAGTGCTAAAACTGGTATTGGTATTGAAGAAGTACTCGAAATCATTGTTAAAGATATTCCGCCACCAGAAGGTGACAAAGATGAGCCACTACAGGCGCTTATCATTGACTCATGGTTTGACCCATACCAAGGCGTTGTATCATTAGTACGTATTAAACATGGTGAATTGCGCTCGGGCGATAAAATTAAGATCATGTCGAATGATCAAGTTCACATCGCAGATAAAGTCGGTATTTTCACACCAAAACAAACCAACACGGGTATCCTAAAAACCGGTGAGGTAGGCTTTGTTATTGCGGGTATTAAAGAAATCCATGGTGCACCTGTAGGTGATACCATCACTTTACAACGTAATCCTGCTCCAGAGCGTTTACCGGGCTTCCAACGCATTAAACCGCAGGTTTATGCAGGTATGTTCCCAATTTCATCAGATGACTATGAGTCATTCCGTGATGCGCTAGATAAATTAAGCTTGAACGATGCGTCGTTATTCTTCGAGCCAGAAAACTCAACAGCACTAGGCTTTGGTTTCCGTTGTGGCTTCTTAGGTATGCTACACATGGAAATCATTCAAGAGCGTCTTGAGCGTGAATACGACATTGATCTTATTACCACTGCGCCAACAGTAATCTACGAAGTAGAGACTAAAGACGGAACTAAACAGATAGATAACCCGTCTGACTTACCGCCGGTGAATAATATTCTTGAAATCCGTGAGCCAATTGTTGAAGCTAACATACTAGTTCCGCAAGAGTTTTTAGGTAACGTAATTACGCTTTGTGTTGAAAAGCGTGGTATGCAAACTAAAATGAGCTACCATGGTAAGCAAGTTGCGGTGACGTACGAATTACCGATGGCTGAAGTAGTCATGGACTTCTTCGATAAGTTAAAATCAACAAGCCGTGGTTTTGCATCGCTTGATTATAACTTTAAGCATTTCCAAGCTTCAGACATGGTACGTGTTGACGTATTAATTAATGGTGAGCGTGTTGATGCGTTAGCGATTATTGTACACCGCGATATTGCACAATCACGTGGTCGTCAGTTAGCTGAAGCACTGAAAGACTTAATTCCACGTCAGCAGTTTGATATTGCGATTCAAGCAGCGATTGGTCAGCATGTTATTGCCCGTACAACAGTTAAGCAATTACGTAAAAACGTAATCGCGAAATGTTACGGTGGTGACGTGAGTCGTAAGAAGAAACTACTACAAAAACAAAAAGAAGGTAAAAAGCGAATGAAGCAACTAGGTAACGTTGAAGTACCTCAAGATGCATTCTTAGCTATCCTTAAAGTTGGTAAATAATTAGAAGTAAATAAAGGAATTAATGCATGGCGGGTTACTTTTCTATTTTCTTAGTGTTGTTAACGCTAGGCTCAGGATTAATTTGGTTAATTGACCACTTTATGTTTGCGCCAAAGCGTCAGCAACGCATTGCCCTTGCTCAAAACGCAGCAGGTGGCGAATTAGACGAAGAAACCGCTGCATTAATTGCGCCTGAGCCAAGCATCACTGAAACGGCTAAGTCAATCTTCCCGATGATTGCAGCGATCACTATTTTTCGCTCTTTCATTTTTGAACCGTTTCAAATTCCATCAGGTTCAATGATGCCAACCCTATTAGTGGGTGACTTCATTTTGGTACAGAAGTACTCATATGGCATCAAAGACCCAATTTGGCGTAGCCAGTTAGTTGATGTTGATGAACCTGAACGTGGTGATATTGTGGTATTTAAATACCCATTAGACGAGCGCGTAGATTACATTAAACGCACGATTGGTTTACCGGGCGATAAAATTGTATATCGCAATAAGCACCTTTATATTCAGCCAAAATGTGCCGAAGGTGTAACACAGCAAGGTGATTTGCTGTGTAATGAATACAACAAAATTGATATGGAAATCCTCAATAGTGACGAGTTCAAGCAGGGTTCGATGAATTTAGTGCGCTTAGAAGAAAACCTAAGCACAGTGAATCATAATATTTTAATAAACCCGCAAGCTCCTGAAATGAAAGGCCGTTATTATCAACAACCAGGTACACGCTCAGACGAGTGGGTTGTTCCTGCCGATCATTATTTCATGATGGGTGATAACCGTGATAATAGCCAAGACAGTCGCTTTTGGGGCTTTGTACCTAAAGAAAACTTGGTAGGTAAAGCCGTCTTTATATGGATGAGTTTTGAATTTGAGAATGGCCCAGATGACTTTTTACCAGGCTGGGTTCCAACTGGTGTTCGTTTTGAACGCCTAGGTAATATTCAGTAACGATGAAAAAAAACGTAACAGAGTTATACAACAAAATAGGTTATACATTTACTGATCAAGCTTTGCTTGAGCAGGCAATGACGCACCGCAGTCATAAAGGCCAACATAACGAGCGCTTAGAGTTTTTAGGTGATTCGATTTTGAGCTTTGTGATTGCGAATGCACTTTACACTAAATTTCCAAAAGCACGCGAAGGTGATTTAAGCCGCATGCGTTCGACCCTAGTTCGTGGTCAAACGTTGGCTGAGTTTGGCCTAGAGTTTGGCTTAGGCGATTACTTACGCTTAGGTCCAGGTGAGCTTAAAAGCGGTGGTTTTCGCCGTGAATCAACCCTTGCTGATGCCGTAGAGGCGATTATTGGTGCGGTGTTCTTAGACTCAAACATTGAACAATGTGGTGAGTTAATTTTAAGTTGGTACGAGTCGCGTCTTGACGCAATTTCGCCGGGCTTAAATCAAAAAGATCCGAAAACATTACTTCAAGAATACTTACAAGCGCGCAAATTATCGTTACCTGGCTACACTGTAATTGATACAAAAGGCCAAGCGCACAATCAAACATTCACGGTTGAATGTATTGTTGAAGGGATGGATAGCATTATCTCAGTAGGTAGCTCACGTCGTAAAGCTGAGCAAAAAGCCGCTGAAAAAGCCTTAAAGATACTTAAAAATGAATCTTGATGATTTAATTAGCAAAGAACCTGCAGAGCTAGATACGCACTGCGGTATGGTTGCCATTGTTGGCCGCCCAAATGTAGGTAAATCAACCTTACTTAACTATATTGTTGAGCAAAAGGTGTCTATTACCTCACGTAAGCCACAAACCACACGCCACCGTATCATGGGTATTCATACCGAAGGTAAATACCAAGCTGTTTATGTGGATACACCAGGCTTACACGTCGAAGAAAAACGCGCTATTAACCGTTTAATGAACCGTGCTGCGTCGAGCTCAATTGGCGATGTGGAACTGATCATCTTTGTGGTTGAAGGCACACACTGGAACGAAGACGATGAGATGGTACTAAATAAAGTACGTCAGAGCGGTCGTCCAGTATTGTTAGTGATGAATAAAATTGACCAAGTTAAAGACCGTGATTTAGTGCTTCCGCACATGCAGTTTTTAGGTGGTAAATTTGATTTTGTGGCTATTATGCCGGTCTCTGCAAAGCAGGGTAAAAATATTGATTTAATCAAAGATGAAGTGAAAAAGCGTTTACCGCTTTGTGAGTTTTACTTTCCTGAAGATTACGTAACAGACCGTTCAATGCGCTTTATGGCGGCTGAAGTGATCCGTGAAAAGCTGATGCGCTTTATGGGTGATGAGCTACCATATTCAGTCACTGTAGAGATCGAGCAGTTTAAATGGCAAGAAAACGGTGTCTGGCAAATTAATGGTTTGATCCTCGTTGAGCGTGAAACGCAAAAGCGTATGGTGATCGGCAATAAAGGCGAAAAGCTGAAAGTTATTGGCCGTGAAGCCCGTAAAGACCTTGAAGACATGCTTGATAACAAAGTGTTTTTAGAACTTTGGGTAAAAGTGAAGTCTGGCTGGGCTGACGATGAGCGTGCGCTACGTAGCCTTGGCTATGGTGAAGACTAAGTAAAGTCTTACACGCCATGGATAGCGAATTCTACACAGCATACTTGCTGCACCGACGTCCATTTAGCGACTCGCAAGTCATGCTCGATATGCTGGTAGAAGGCGTAGGTCAGCTGAGAATGCTGGCCCGTGTTAGTGGTCGCCAGGCCACTAAACATAAAGCACAATTACAACCTTTCCAATCTCTGCTCGTACAATATAGCGGCAAGTCTGATTTAAAATACATTAATCGTTTTGAACCCCATGGCCGGCAAACTATGTTGCAGGGTACCGAGCTTTATTGCGGCTTCTATATGAACGAATTAACCAATCGTATCGTACCTATCAATGAGCCGATGGAAAGTGTATATCATCTTTATAAACAGCATCTAGACGAGTTATCAACCACTAAAAACCTACAAGCGGTGCTGCGCTCTTACGAGTTTCAACTGTTAGAGATGCTGGGTTATGGCGTTGATTTTAGCGTTGATGCCGAAGGGGATGAAATAAACGATGCAGCAAATTACCAGTACTTTGCTGAATACGGTTTTTTACTGCATGACGACCCCCATAGTGGCTTTTCAGGAAAGCAATTAAATGCCATAGCAGCTCATGACTTTAGCGCCCCTGATGTGTTATATATGGCAAAGCAATTAAGTAGATACCTACTCAAGCCTTTACTTGGTAAAAAGCCATTAAAAAGCCGTGAGTTATTTATTAAGTAGGCTGATGTTCAGCCTTGAATCGTTGTATTAAACAGGTAAAAAAATGAAAGATATTCTTCTTGGTGTAAACGTTGATCACATTGCCACTTTACGCCAAGCGCGTGGCACGAGTTACCCAGATCCTGCGCATGCTGCAGCTGTTGCAGAGCATGCTGGTGCAGATGGTATCACCATTCATTTGCGTGAAGACCGTCGTCACATTCAAGACCGCGACGTATATGTGATGGCAAAAACGATTCAAACACGTATGAATCTTGAGATTGCAGTCACCGATGAAATGATCGACATCGCCCTTGAAGTGAAACCTGCTTATGTTTGTTTAGTGCCTGAAAAACGTGAAGAGCTCACCACTGAGGGCGGCCTAGATGTTGTGGGTAATTTTGAAAAAGTAAAAGCAGCAACAGAAAAGCTAACAGCTGCGGGAATTAAGGTTTCGTTATTCATTGATGCCGACAACGCACAACTTGACGCTGCAAAAGCGTGTAATGCTCCATACGTTGAAATTCACACAGGTGCTTATGCTGATGCTGAAAATGACGAAGAGCTTCACACTGAGCTTGAGCGTATACGTAGCGGCGTACAATATGCTGATAGCTTAGGTTTAATCGTTAATGCCGGCCATGGTCTTCATTATCACAATGTAAAACCCATTGCGGCAATGCCAGAAATTTATGAGTTAAACATTGGCCATGCGATTATTGCCCGTGCAGCGATTGATGGTTTAGAAAAAGCAGTCAGCGATATGAAACGTTTAATGATTGAAGCAAGACTTTAGCTGACGCCTTTAATAAGAGCCAGCAAATTTGAATACTGAACGCGGTGGAGATAATATCCATCGCGTTTTTATTTACTCAGATAAACAATAAATTGTGCAAGCAATGAAGATAGCCAAGGCGAAAGGCAGAGTAGGGCCACTAAATATTGATGTTTTTTCTTAAAGCTTTTTAAAACATCATCATCTACGGCCGACAATTCACCTTTTTTAATTGAATGAAAAACCATCGAGTTAGGTTTTGCCTTCATCAAACGGGCTTGGCTTTCGTATGTTTGCCACTTCTCTGTGTAATTGGTTTTTACGTAATTATTAGCTTCTATACTTAGTTTTTTATAGCGGAGGAAAAACCAAGTGAGTGAAATAGCACTAAAGACGATAAGTAAGATAAAATACAAAGCAAGCTCCCTTTAATACTTCACTACGCGTGTACCCGTGGAATAAATAATATCTGAACTAGGGCATGAATAGTTAGGTTTTAGCTCTTTGCAAGATTGCTCAGGTGTGTCAAAACAAAAGTCAAAGCGAGTTTGGGTTTTCACCGCTTTATCAGTAATATTTTTCGCCAGCTCATTCCAGTGCCAATTAGTGATTACATCTTTTGCTGCGTCGGCAAATACAGAGTTAGTTGAGGCAACTACCTGAATATCTCTAATCTCATTTTGTGGCGTAATGACATACTCAATAGTTGCGCAACCTTCTTTTGCTTGGATAACTGCTTTTTTTGGGTATCTGGCAGGAAAGCGTTCAAGCTGTTGCCATTTTGCTGACTCCATTTCATTATAGCTAACAGCTAAATCCGCATACTCTAATTTTACTGGTTTGTCTGAGGTTGATGCGCAACCAAAGACAAACAAACTGCCAGCTAGTATTAAAGAGTTTTTCATTAATATATTCCTTTATATAATTTATTGGGTGTTCTTTTATCTTTGTTGCTCAACCATACCTGCATCACTTAACAAATTATTCAGCTCATCAACAAGCTCAAATAGTTCAGGCTCAATGTAATTTAAATCGCAATCGCCTTTTAAAGCTGTCTCGAGTGTTTCGGCAAGTGATTTTAGTTTTGGTACGCCTGTGTAACAACATGCTCCATGGAACTTGTGCACTATGCTAAGTACATGTTCACAATCTTCTTTTTCTATAGCTTCATTGAGTAGGCGCAAGGTTTCAGGCACGCTGAGTAATAGCATGTTGAGCATTTCTAGTGCTAGTTCTTCTTTACCGCCTGCGCGTTGAAGTGCCAGTTGCCAATCGAGGCGGGCACTTTCAAATGGAGGTTCTGAGTCAACTGCGGCAGTTTTGCTACGTTCACGATTAATTGGCGATTGCGGGCTATGATCGCTAATTATTTGTTTTAGCATGTCCTCATCAATAGGCTTAGTTAAGTAACCTTTAAAGCCATCTTTAAGCAGTTGCTCTTTTTCACCTGCGAGGGCGTGAGCAGTCACTGCAATGATAGGGGTATCTTCATTGAGAGATGACTCGCGAATAAGTTTACATGCGGTAATACCATCCATAATTGGCATTTGGATGTCCATAAAGATCAAGTCATATTTATGGCTTTTACTTAAACTGTAAGCTTGTGAGCCATTATGTGCGGTATCAATTAGCTCAATTTGTTCTTCAAGCAAGGTGCAAATCAGTTTTAGGTTGGCATCGTTATCGTCAACAACCAGTACTTTAAGTGGTAATAATTTTTCATCACCTTGCTCAATGTTATGCACCGGGTGGTCAAGACGGTAAGGCGCAGCAAGTACCTCACATAATTTACGGTGGTTAAGCGGTTTACTTAAGCAAGCATCTGCACCGCTACCGACAAAGGCTTCACGCATATTATGCGAAACCGTATTAAGCATTATGTATAAATAATCAGTGACAGGGCGGACTGCTTTTACATAACTCTTAAGTTGCTGCATATCGTCAATAGTAGCGGTATGGCCAATAATACAAATATCGTAGCTGAAGTCTTTGTTGATCTCATTTAAGAAGCTTTCTTCATCCATGCAGGCGGTAACGCGAGTTTGCCATTCATGTAGTAGCGATAACGTTGCTTGATGGGTATGCTCATGAGGCTCAAGATACAAAATACGTTTATTGATCAGTGATTGAGTCGGTAAGTCACTGGTAATTGAGTTACTTGGCGTTCTGAATACGGCATTGAACGTAAAGCAGGTACCATTACCAGGTGCTGAGTTTAGGGTAATGCGGCCATTCATCGCTTCAACAATATGTTTAGTGATGATTAACCCAAGACCTGTGCCACCAAATTTACGGGTGATACTAGAGTCTGCTTGGCCAAATGGTGTAAACAACGCATCTTGTTTATCCATTGGGATGCCCACACCGGTGTCGGTGACAGACACCAAAATCGAGGCGCGCTCTTCATCCAGTAAACGGTAGCCAACATCAACCTTGATTGAGCCTTTTTCAGTAAATTTAATGGCATTGCTTAACAGGTTTATCAAAATTTGTTTAAAGCGGGTCGGGTCGCCAGTTAGATTGTCTGGTACTTGTGGATGGATAAATATTGAAAGCTCAAGTTGCTTTTCGTGAGCACTCGGTGCCAACAAGGTCATAACTTCATTAATATTGTCACGGAGCTGGAATTGCATTGACTCAAGTTCCATGGCACCGGCTTCTAATTTCGAAAAGTCTAAAATATCACTGATAATTGTAAGTAAGCTATTGGCCGACAGTTCAATGGTATCTAGATAATCTTTTTGATGCTTATTGAGCGGGGTTTTATAAAGCTGGCGCGTAAAACCTATTACACCGTTTAAAGGTGTACGTAATTCGTGACTCATTTTAGCTAAAAAGTCTGATTTTACTCGGTTCGCATCTTGTGCATCTTTTTTAGCAATACTTAACTGAATATTTTGGGTTTCGTATTGTTCGAGTGTTTCGCGGTAATCAGAGGTTGCTTGGTCAATGTGCTTTTGCATCTCATCACGTTGCACAACCATAGTTTCTGAAATGGTATTTAAACCTGTGCGTAATAGCTCAAATTCGCCAAACATTTTTTGATCGAGCCCAGTGTCGACTTTACCTTCAATGAGTTTGTCGGTAGCTAGTACTAACTTATTAAGAGGCTGAATAAACATGCGGGTTAATCTGAACGCTAATACGGTGGCAAGTATGAGCGCGAGTAAAATTACCACGCCACTGACTAATAATGCCCGTTGCTGGCCAATAATGGCTTGTTGTTTGTTAAGCATGATCACCACAGTGCCCAGCGATGCTTGGTAGCTGTGATGATTCCAAATCATGTCTTGGCGGCTATGATTAATTATGGCAGTAGAGAATGTTAGATAGTGCTCAGAATTTTGTACTTGAATGCCATCCATGCTGTTTGCATTGCTGCTAACAATTTCTTTGAATTCACTTTGGTATTTACTAAAAATCACTAACTCATTGTTTTCATCAAAAATAGCAATTGATTGGATAGCAGGGGAGTGTTTGTTATGTGTATGACTAACTAAGCGAGTTAATAAGGCTTTATCACGCTTTATTAATGGTTGCTCAACAGCAATGGCGAGGGGCTCAATAATAGTCACGCCCTGCTGATACAAAATTTCATCGAGCTCAATGTAACGATTTATTGTAAAATAACCGCCCAGCAACAAGCCTATGATCACAGTCGGTATAAGTGTAAGGGTTAAGACTGAGTCACGTAAGCCAAATTTAGTCATAAAGAATGTTGTTATCATTATTATCGTTGTTTAAGAGTATATACTTACTCCCGCTTTATCAATAATTAAGGTGTTGCCCGATGGCACAGATTTTCAAAGCCAAAAAGAAATCCGTTTCGCAAAAAATGCTAACCCTCAATGTCACTGCTATGGATCACCAAGGGCGAGGCGTTGCTAAGCAGGGAAATAAAGTCTGTTTTGTTAATGGTGCTTTGCCGGGTGAAGAAGTAAAAGCGTTATTGATTGAAGATAAAGCACGTTTTGCCAGTGCTGATTGTAAAAAAGTACTATCAGCCTCAGCGCATAGGGTTACTCCTTTTTGTCAGCATTATCAGGTTTGTGGTGGTTGTCAGCTACAGCACCTTAATGCAGAGCAACAATTGGTTGAGAAGCAAGCTGCGGTTAGCCAGCTGTTTAGCAAGTTTGCTAAAGCTGATGACTTAAATTGGCAAGCACCTCTGCTTAGTGAAGAGCACCATTACCGTCGCTCTGCGCGTATTGCTGTAATGCATGACAAAGCTGCAAAGAAAATGCGTGTAGGGTATCGAGCTCAGGGGTCTAAGCAATTGGTGAGTATTGAAAGCTGTGATGTGCTGAGCAGCACTTTTAAAGACGTTTTTTCAGTTTTTGATGTTCTTATCAACAGCCATTCAGGTCTTAGTAGTATTAGTCACTTACAATTATGTGAAGCTGATAACGTGGCCTTTGTGGTTATTAGGCATACCAAAGCTATTAATGCAGAGTTAAAAGCCATAGTCGTAGCGGCGTGTGATGAATATAGCTGGCGTGTTGTGTGGCAATCACAAAGTGGTGAAATTGATCACAGTGACCATCCAATGCCGTACTACCAGATACCAGCTTATGATTTGCGTTTTGAGTTTGGCCTTGAGAACTTTATTCAAGTTAACCCGCAAGTGAACCAAGCTATGCTGCATCAAGCAAAACAGTGGCTTGATTTACAAGGTCATGAGCAGGTATTGGATTTGTTTTGTGGTATTGGTAACTTTTCATTATTGATTGCAAAGTATGCTAAATATGTTATTGGTGTTGAAGGGGTCGATTCTGCGGTTGCATTAGCAAAACAAAATGCGCAAACTAACTCATTGTCGAATACCGATTTTTATTGTTTTGATTTAACAAAATCAATGCAATCAGCTGCTTGGTTTAGTGCTGAACTTGACGTGTTAGTTCTTGATCCATCACGTACTGGCGCAATGGCTATTTTAGAGCAGTTACCACTTACTCAGTTTAAAACGATTTTATACGTCTCTTGTGATCCTGTTACTTTAGCCCGTGACAGTGCAATTATTTTACAAGCAGGCTTTAGCATTGAAAAAATTGGGCTTATGAATATGTTCCCGCATACCGGGCATATTGAAACGATGGCGTTATTTCACAGGAGGTAAAGCGCACATGGTAGCCACTAGACAGTCACATCAGCTAACTAAGCCGAGTGATTTTGCCAGCCGTATCGAGCTGTTAGCGCTAACAGAAGACAAACATACCTTATTAGAGCAGGCCCACCAACTGTGCCTGCATTGCGATGATGCAAAACGTGAAAACACAGCCATTGAAATGGTGGAGATTTTAGCTGAGCTAAATTTAGATGCAGACTCTCTTACCACTGCTTTTTTAACGCCTTATTTTTTAGCCGAAAAAATCTCAATTGAGACAGTCACCGAAAAGCTAGGTAATCACGTTGCGTTATTACTAACAGGCGTAAGCCAAATGGCTACCATCAGTACCTTAGCCCACCAAGGTAAAGGCACTGTACAAATTGATAATATCCGCCGCATGTTACTAGCTATGGTTGAAGATGTGCGCGCTGTAGTGATTAAACTTGCAGAGCAAGTGTGCCACCTGCGTGATGTTAAAGATGCCAGTGAAGAAGAGCGCGTTATCGCCGCTAAAGAAACACGCGACATTTTTGCGCCCCTTGCGAATCGTTTAGGGATTGGTCAGCTTAAATGGGAACTTGAAGATCTTTCGTTCCGTTATTTGCACCCAGATACCTATAAAAATATCGCCAAACAGCTGGATGATAAGCGCCTTGCCCGAGAAGCTTATATGGAGAACATGGTTGCTTTAGTCAAAACACGCTTGGCTGAAGCAGGTATTGAAGGTGAGGTGTATGGCCGCCCTAAGCATATCTACAGCATCTACAAAAAAATGGCACAGAAGAACTACGAGTTCGACCAGCTTTTTGATATTCGCGCTATGCGCATTGTGGTAGAGCGTCTGCAAGATTGTTACGCGGCATTAGGTATCGTGCATACTAACTGGCGCCATTTAAATAAAGAGTTTGATGATTACATCGCAACACCTAAGCAAAACGGTTATCAGTCAATTCATACCGTGGTATTTGGCCCAGAAGGTAAAACCGTTGAAATTCAAATTCGTACGAGCGAAATGCACCAAGATGCTGAGCTAGGTGTTGCTGCGCATTGGATGTACAAAGAAGGTGCATTGCCTGGGCGTGGTTCAGGCTACGAGCAAAAAATTAGCTGGTTACGTAAGTTACTGCAATGGCAAGAAGAAGTTGTTGATGGCAGTGACCTAGCGGAAGAGCTTAAAAACCAAGTAGTAGAAGACCGTGTTTATGTGTTTACGCCTAAAGGGGATATTTTCGATTTACCGCTGGGTGCAACTCCACTTGATTTTGCTTATTACATTCACTCAAATGTAGGACATCGCTGCATTGGTGCAAAAGTGTTTGGCAAAATTGTGCCTTTTACTCATCAATTAAGCACCGGCGATCAGGTTGAAATTTTAACTCAAAAGCAACCTAACCCAAGCCGTGATTGGTTAAACCCATCGCTAGGTTATATTAAGTCATCGCGAGCACGCTCTAAAATCCATCATTGGTTTAAGCAGCTTGATCGCGATAAAAACTTAAGTGCCGGTAAAGAAATACTCGAAACTGAGCTGCAAAAACTAGATTTAACAACCAAAGATCTAGCGCCAGCAATCGAGCGCTTTAACCTTAAAGGCCTTGACGACCTTATGGTTGCGGTAGGTGCTGGAGATGTTCGTTTAAACCAGTTATTAAACTTTATCAGTGACCGTGAGCATGACGAACCACAAATTAAGTTTAAAAAGCCAAAAAGTGTCACCGGCGATAAGAACGGTATTGTTGTTGATGGGGTAGGTAGCTTAATGAGCCATGTTGCTAAATGCTGCCGACCTGTGCCGGGCGATGAAATTATTGGCTACATTACGCAAGGCCGAGGGATTGCCGTTCACCGTGAAGATTGTGATTCGTTTGAGAAACTTCGTGAAAAGCATCCTGAGCGGGTGATATCAGTAAGTTGGTCAGACGATGTCAATGGCTCTTACTCATTAACGATTAAAGTTGAAGCGACCGATCGCTCAGGCCTTATTCGAGATATCAGCTCAGTGCTTGCAAACGAAAAAGTGAATGTGCTGAACATGAACGTCAACACGGTTGAAGATAAGCAGCTTGCGCTGTTTTCAATGCAGGTTGAAGTACATGACTTATCAAGCACCAACCGCTTATTGTCTAAGTTACACCAAATCGAAGGTGTACATGATGCAAAGCGTGGTCACTCGTAATGGATGATAAACAGGCAATTGAGCAGTCGCTTGCAATTATGGCTAAACTACGGGACCCAGAATCTGGGTGCCCGTGGGATTTAAAACAAGACTTTAAATCAATAGTGCCCCATACCCTTGAAGAAGCTTACGAAGTAGCAGACTGCATTGAAAAAGGTGAGCTTACTGAGCTTAAAAGTGAGCTTGGCGATTTACTGTTTCAAGTCATCTTTTATGCTCAACTTGCCAAAGAGCAAGGATTATTTGATTTTACCGATGTGGCTAATACGCTTAATGATAAGTTAGTGCGTCGTCATCCCCATGTCTTTGCAGAACAAAGTGAGCTGACTGACGCTGAGCTTTCGGCGCAGTGGCAGGCTATTAAAGCACAAGAGCGAGCAGAAAAAGCAGCTTCACCACAAATGAGCCTGTGGCAAGACATTCCTGATGCTATGCCGGGGTTATCAAAAGCGAAGAAGATTCAACAGCGTGTAGCAAGCCTAGGGTTTGATTGGCCAAGTTATCATTGTGCGCTCGATAAAGTTGCTGAAGAAGTAGACGAAGTAAAAGAAGCGCTGGCTCACGACCCTTATTCAGAGCACAGTGCAGAAGAGCTTGGTGATTTACTGTTTGCAACAGTGAATGTTGCCCGTCATATTAAGCGCGATCCTGAGCAATTATTACGAAGTGCCAATGCTAAGTTCGCGTCACGCTTTGAAAAAGTGGCTGCTTACTTAGGTGAACGTGGCCAGAGTTTAGAAACGGCTAGCCTTGAAGAAATGGACAACGCATGGGAAGCCATAAAAAAACAAGCCAGGTAAGTGCGTTGTAGAGCAGTTTGGGTACAGTGTAACCAAGCTCGTTTTTTGTGCACTTATTTGCTAATTTTATCTGGATTGATAGCAGCCCCTTTGCTATAATATCGCCCCGTCTTGATTCTATATTATTCCTTTTAATTCCTGATATTCTAGGGTTCGCATGAGTACAAAATTTATCTTCGTAACTGGCGGGGTTGTTTCTTCGTTGGGTAAGGGTATTGCAGCAGCGTCATTAGCCGCTATTTTAGAAGCACGTGGTCTTAACGTGACTATTTTAAAGCTGGATCCTTACATTAACGTTGACCCAGGCACTATGAGCCCAATTCAGCACGGTGAAGTATTTGTAACTGAAGACGGTGCAGAGACTGACCTTGACTTAGGTCACTATGAGCGTTTCATCCGTACCAAGATGACTAGCCGCAACAACTTCACACAAGGTCGTGTTTATGAAGATGTATTACGACGTGAGCGTCGTGGTGAGTACCTTGGTGCAACAATTCAGGTTATTCCACACATCACAAACGACATTAAGCAACGTGTATACGACGGTGCTGAAGGTCGCGATGTAGCAATCGTTGAAATTGGCGGTACAGTTGGTGACATCGAGTCACAACCATTTTTAGAAGCAATTCGTCAGCTTGGCACTGAAATTGGCCGTGAGCGCGCATTGTTTATCCACCTAACGCTAGTGCCATTCTTAGGCCCTGCAGGTGAAGTTAAAACTAAGCCAACACAACATTCAGTAAAAGAATTACGTTCGATTGGTATCCAACCAGATATCTTGATCTGTCGTTCTGATCGTAAATTACCAAATAACGAGCGCGCGAAGATCGCACTTTTCACTAACGTTGAAGAGAAAGCTGTTATTTCATTACCAGACGTAGAAAGCATCTATAAGATCCCTGCGTTACTTAAGTCACAAGAATTAGATAACTTCGTATGTCGTCGTTTCTATCTTGAGTGCCCAGAAGCAGATTTATCTGAGTGGGAGCAAGTGTTATATCAAGAGTCTAACCCAACAGGTGAAGTGACAATTGGTATGGTTGGTAAGTACATCGAGCTACCAGATGCATATAAATCAGTAAACGAAGCATTAAAGCATGCAGGTTTGAAAAACCGTTTAACTGTGAACATCGAATACGTTGATTCACAAGACTTAGAAAGCAAAGGTACTGAGTTACTCTCTCATCTTGATGCTATCTTAGTTCCAGGTGGCTTCGGCGGCCGTGGTGTTGAAGGTAAGATCTTAGCGGCTAAATATGCACGTGAAAATAAAGTTCCTTACTTAGGCATTTGTTTAGGTATGCAAGTAGCGCTTATTGAATATGCGCGTAACGTTGCAGGCCTTGAAGATGCAAACTCAACAGAGTTTAACGCTAAATCAGCACACCCAGTTGTTGGTTTAATCACTGAATGGCAAGATGCTGACGGTAACGTTGAAATCCGTGATGAGCAATCTGACCTAGGTGGTACTATGCGTTTAGGTGCACAGAAGTGTCACTTAACACCTGGTTCTAAAGTAAGCGAAGTGTACGGTAGTGACGAGATTGTTGAGCGTCACCGTCACCGTTACGAAGTGAATAATCACTACGTAGAGCAGCTTGAAAAAGCAGGCTTAAGTTTCACTGGTTTATCTGAAGATAAGAAACTAGTCGAAATTATTGAGAATAAAGATCACCCTTGGTTTATTGCCGCGCAATTCCACCCGGAATTCACGTCAACACCACGTGATGGTCACCCGCTATTTGAAGGGTTTGTTGCAGCTGCGCATACTCACCAAAAAGCGTCATCGTAATTTAAATAGGCCGTGCTTTATGCACGGCTTATTTGTTTTAATAAGCCAATGGCATTAAGGATAATTAATAAAATTGGCACTAACTCACCATTTTCGGGAAAAGAGGAATCAAGATGTCAGAAATCGTAAAAGTGATTGGTCGCGAAATCATGGACTCGCGTGGTAACCCAACTGTTGAAGCTGATGTACATTTAGCTGATGGTTCATGGGGCCGTGCTGCAGCACCATCTGGTGCATCAACAGGTACTCGCGAAGCGCTTGAATTACGTGATGGTGATAAAGCACGTTACCTAGGTAAAGGTGTTTTAAAAGCAGTAGGCTATATCAATAACGAAATCGCTGAAGCGCTTAAAGGCCAAAACGCAGTTGACCAAAAAGCGGTTGACCAAGTAATGCTTGACTTAGATGGTACTGAAAACAAAGAAAAACTAGGTGCTAACGCTATCTTAGCTGTATCTTTAGCAACGGCTAAAGCGGCTGCTAACTCTAAAGGCGTTGAGCTTTATGAGCACATTGCAGACCTAAACGGCACACCAGGTGTTTACTCAATGCCATTACCTATGATGAACATCATCAATGGTGGTGAGCACGCTGATAATTCTGTTGATATTCAAGAGTTCATGATCCAACCAGTTGGCGCTACAAACTTCCGTGAAGCATTACGTATGGGCGCTGAAGTTTTCCACAGCTTAGCAAAAGTACTTAAAGCTGAAGGCCACTCTACATCAGTAGGTGATGAAGGTGGTTTTGCTCCTAACCTTGAATCTAACGAAGCGGCACTTGCTGCAATCAAGGTAGCTGTTGCAAATGCAGGTTATGAGCTTGGTAAAGATATCACTCTAGCTCTAGACTGTGCGGCATCTGAGTTCTACGACAAAGAAGCTAATATCTACGACCTTAAAGGCGAAGGTAAAAAATTCACTTCTGAAGAATTCAACCACTTCCTTAAAGGCCTTACTGAGCAATACCCAATTGTTTCAATTGAAGACGGCTTAGATGAGTCGGATTGGGATGGTTTCGCACACCAAACACAACTAATTGGCGACAAAGTACAATTAGTAGGTGACGATCTGTTCGTAACTAACACGAAGATCTTAAAGCGTGGTATTGATAACGGTATTGCTAACTCAATCCTAATCAAATTCAACCAAATCGGTTCATTAACTGAAACGCTTGCTGCTATCAAAATGGCTAAAGACGCTGGCTTCACTGCTGTTATCTCACACCGTTCAGGTGAAACTGAAGATGCGACAATTGCTGATTTAGCAGTAGGTACTGCAGCTGGTCAAATCAAAACGGGTTCATTAAGCCGTTCTGACCGTATTGCTAAGTACAACCAACTACTTCGCATTGAAGAAGTATTAGGTGAAAAAGCACCTTACAACGGTCTTAAAGAGGTTAAAGGTCAGTAATCTGGCTTAGCTCATCAAGACTTTAAAAAACCTCCTTCGGGAGGTTTTTTTATAGCTGAAATTGTTGTTTTAGGATTTCGCCGGTGAAGCTGGTTTTTAGATAAAAGCCGCGAGGTAAAGTTTGTACTATCTGGCCATTCGGGCCAATTGCATCAGTCACCGCTTTGCTATTGGCAGCTTTTGGCCTTATTTGCATTACATCACCTAAATGACCCGAAATTTCATCTACGCGACCAAGGGCAATTAGCTCCATTTGTTCTTCCCAATCACGCTGTAAAAGGGCATCTTGCTCTGCACTTGGCTGCCATAAAAAGCCACTGCCTATGGTGCGGTGAAAAGGCAGTATCTCACGTTCGCCTAAAATCGGTAGCCATAAAACATGATTCAACTTTTTACGAACCGTGCTTTGCTGCCAAGTCATTCCTGTAACATTTAATAGCGGCGTTACCGAAACAAAGGTTGTTTCGAGAGGTTTCCCTTTAAATGAAATCGGCAAGGTTTTTAGCTCAATGCCTAACTCTTCAAAATCAGGTGTTGGTTTTGAACCCGCTGTTGCGCCAAGCACATATTCGATAAGTTGCCCGGTCCAGCCTTTTTCACGAAGTAAATCGTCAGGGGTTTTGAACTGATATTGCTCGGCTAGCTGCCCTAGGGTGAGGCCAGCAATAGCATCAACACGTTGCATTAATTCGTTTATAGAAGCGGGTTTTATTGGTCGCATAAGGCGTTTATTTGATTGTCTATTTATCCGGTTCATGATAGCAAATGCGTGCCTTAGTGGATATCTTTGTGTTTGGGTGTTTTTTGCGCACGTTAAGGGTGGGCTAAAAATAATCAGTTTTACTTTTCGATGTTTTAGTATAACTAACTGATATTTAATTGTTTTACTGTTTTTTTTATGTTGTTTCTATTTCATTAATTAAACAGTTGTTTGTATAAATACAGATATATAAACATGTTTATCCACAGTTTCTGTGGAGAAAGTGGATATTTCAACTGTGGATTGTGGATTTGTTTGCAATTTAGGCATGATTTATAAAAGTTATGCACAAGCTGTGGGTAAGGTGATAAAAATACGGTTGTAAATAGTTATTTTAATCAAACAGCACATTTTTATAATAATTACTTCGTAACACCTTGATTAAACATGTTTGTTAAAAAATAATTTTTCAATCTAATTTAGGCTTAGGTGTAAAGTGTTTGCTGTATCGCAGGTTATGTGGAACAATCAATAAAAATCGACTTACAAATGAGGCACTAAGGTGATTGATGCCGAAGGTTTTCGTGCCAATGTCGGAATTGTAATTTGCAATAATCAGGGACAAGTATTTTGGGCTCGTCGCTATGGTCAGCACTCTTGGCAATTTCCCCAAGGTGGTGTTGATGACGGCGAAACAGCAGAGCAAACCATGTACAGAGAATTACACGAAGAAGTGGGCTTGCTTCCTGAAGACGTTGAGATCGTCGCAAGTTCTAAACATTGGTTACGCTATAAATTACCCAAACGTTTAATTCGCAGAGACTCAAGTCCTGTGTGTATTGGGCAAAAACAAAAATGGTTTTTACTGAAACTTCGTTGTAAAGATGAAGATGTAGATTTACTTAAAACTCATCACCCCGAGTTTGATGATTGGCGATGGGTGAGTTATTGGTATCCGGTTAGGCAAGTTGTTTCGTTTAAGCGCGATGTATATCGTCGAGTAATGAAAGAGTTTGCTCCGTTTGCAATGCCGTTTAATAAACGAGAGCAACACAAAGATCATTGGCGACATAAACGATAAGGGCAACCTTATTTAAATCAAAGGAGCAGCATCATGTTAGCCACGCTCAGATCAATTGCTGAGGCAGTGTCGCAACAGGCGGACTTGAATAGTGCGCTGGGGTGTTTTGTGCAAATGGTAAAAGATGCCATGCAAACACAGTGCTGCTCGATTTATTTTGCAGATTATAGTCAAGATAACTTTGTATTGATGGCCACCCAAGGCCTCAACCCAGATGCAGTGGGTAAGTTTCGTATAGGCTTTACTGAAGGTCTCGTGGGTCTTGTTGCTCAGCGTGAAGAGCCTATCAATATTGCTTTTGCTAAGTCTCACCCTCGCTTTAAACTCTCACCTGAAGTTAATGAAGAAGGCTATAACGCATTTTTATCAGTGCCAGTCGTGCACCAGAAAAAAGTTTTAGGCGTTATTGTTGTTCAACAAAAACTAGCCCGTGTATTTAGCCCTGACGAAGAGTCATTCTTAATTACGCTCTCGGCCCAGCTAGCTTCTCAGTTAGCTCATGCAGAAATAAAAGAAATATTACGCGTCGATGAGTTTTCACACCAAACCTCAGTACTAAAAGGGGTATCAAGTGCACCAGGTATTGCCATAGGCGAGGCCTTTGTGGTGATCCCTAAGCTCGACTTTAGCTCCATTGAACTGCAAAAAGACGACGATGTGAGCACTCAGCGTAAGCTATTTACCCAAGCAGTGGCTGCGACGCGGAACGAATTTAATACCTTATCGATGACTCTGAGCGACTCTATTCCGCAAGAGGCGCTGGCGGTATTTGATGTTTATCAGCAGTTACTTGATGCCAAAAGTCTTGGTCAAAATGTTGAAGCGCAATTACAACAAGGCTGGAATGCTAAAAGCGCCCTGAAAATTGTAATTGAGAAATTAGTGACTCAATTCAATGCCATGCAAGACCCTTACATTAAAGAGCGTGCTGTTGATGTTAAAGATATTGGTTTGCGAGTCTTACACCATTTAGTTAATACTGAGCATGCGGCAAAACCTTACCCTAAAGACACTATTTTAATTGCCGGTACATTAACTCCCGCAATGCTTGCTGAAGTACCTAAAGGGCATCTTGCTGGGGTTGTGAGTGTTAATGGTGCAGCAAATAGCCATGCTTCAATTTTAACTCGTGCTATGGGGATCCCTGCAATTTGGGGCATTGAAGATGTGCCGTTATTGCAGTTTGAAGGCAAGCAAATGATTTTAGATGCCTATGCAGGGCGTTTATATATTTCTCCTTCACAAATGCTGCAAGAGGAATACAGTCAGCTCAAATATCAAGAAGCCTTATTGAACGACCGTTTTGTAGCAGAGCAAAACCTAGATGCCATCACTAAAGATGGCGAACACATTAGCTTATTACTTAACGCGGGTCTTGAATTAAATACCGAGCATGACAATAAGCCATTTTGCGATGGGGTAGGTCTTTATCGCACCGAAGCCTGGTTTATGCAAAAAGGCCAATTTCCTTCACAGTCAGAACAAGAAAGCTGGTATCGCGAAGTGCTTACTAGTTACCATCCTAATCCTGTGGTGATGCGTACACTCGATATTGGTGGCGATAAAGTTTTAGATTACTTCAATATAACAGAAGAAAATCCATTTTTAGGTTGGCGTGGTATTCGCGTGACCTTAGATCACCCAGAGCTATTTTTAGATCAGCTTAAGGCAATGTTAAAAGCCAATATTGGTTTGGGTAATTTAAAAATCATGCTGCCGATGATCAGCGGCTCAGAGGAAGTCGATGAATCGTTAAAATTGCTCGAACAAGCCTACTTTGAGTTAAGTGAACAATATCCTGAACAAGCCATTGAGCGCCCTGAAATTGGTGTGATGTTAGAAGTACCTTCAAGTGTATTTATGCTTGAAGAGTGGTCGCAAAAAGTCGATTTTTGCTCTGTAGGTAGCAACGATTTAACCCAGTATATGCTGGCAGTTGATCGCTCTAATGCCCGCGTTGCTGAGCTATTTAACCCTTATCACCCAAGTGTACTTAGAGTGCTGTTAAAAATAGCACAAGAGTGTCAGCAACATGAGTTGCCATTTAGCTTGTGTGGTGAGTTAGGGGGCGACCCCGAAGGAGCGTTACTGCTTATTGCGATGGGGTATCGAAGCTTGAGCATGAACTACGCTTCGATTAGTAAAATTAAGTTCGTGCTTAGGCGATTAAATGTCAGTGATATGGAAAAGTTACTTGCAGAGTGTTTATTACAACCAACGGCAAAGCATGTACTTAGGTTAACGCGTAACTTTATGATCGAACATCAACTCGGTGAGCTTTTTTACACCCCAAGCCAAGGTCAATCATGAGGGAAAATTGTGCTGTGAAGCGCCTATACCCAAGCCACCTCAAGATGTAGAATTCAGCGTTTCACAGGTGCTTAATATCAAGGCGTTACTTTGCAACAATGGCAGTCCCTTTTAAGAAGTAACAACGATGAGAGTAAGTGCCTGTGAAAAGCCCAAAGGGTTGGTTTAAAAGCGATTTATACTGCGTTATTGATTTTAACAATAGAACCACTATTACTTGCAATCAATGCCTTGCCTAAATCGCTTTTAATTCCAACTGAAACTCGCATCTTGAGGTGGTTTGGGTATATATATTAGTTTAGTATATGTATATAACAAATTGAATATATGAGTGTGCTATGCATGACGTAATACTTTTAATGGTGTACTGCGCAATTTTGGGCAGCGTGGTTGGATTTTTAGCAGGGTTATTAGGCATTGGTGGCGGTTTGATTATCGTGCCGGTACTTAGTGCGCTATTAGTGTCGTTTAATGTTGCCGACCCAAGTCATGTATTAGTTATCGCGATAGCAACCTCGTTAGCATCCATTATTTTTACCTCGACTTCTTCAGCCCTTGCTCATCATCGTAATGCTAACGTGCCTTGGGAAATTGCCCCATGGGTTATGACTGGTGTTGGCCTAGGCGCATTGATCAGTGGCTTTGCAGCAAGCTTTATCCCAGAGCAGCTACTGCGCTTTGTTTTTGCCGGTAGCGTGGTGTTTATCGCGCTCAGAATGGTGTTATCGACACGAAAAAAAGCAGCCAGTGAAAAGCCGCTTCCATCAGGGCCTATTCTTGGCTTTTTATGTGCCATAATGGGGGCGCTGTCAGGACTAATTGGTATTGGCGGCGGGGCGCTTATTGTGCCGCTACTGCATTATTTTTCTGTTGATATTAAAAAGGCCATTGGTTGTGCTGCTGCATGTGGTATTGTCATTGCCCTGTTCGGCTCGGTGGGTTACGTATCTGCCGGGTGGCAATTAACATCTTTTAGTGATGGATTTGCCGGATTTGTGTATTTACCTGCGTTAGTCGGGATTGTGGTTACCTCGTCGCTTATTGCGCCAATAGGTGCCAAAGCCACGCATTACTTGCCTGTGGCAACAATAAAAAAAGTATTCGCGCTATTACTTGTCATAATTGCGCTTAAAATGGTGTTTAGTTAAAGGTTTTTATTTTTATGGCTCTTCAATTCCCAGATATCGATCCGGTTATTTTTTCGGTAGGCCCGCTCAGCGTACGTTGGTACGGTTTAATGTATTTAATTGGTTTTGCTTTGGCGATGTGGCTTGCTAATCGTCAAGCAGAAAAACCAAACTCAGGTTGGACAAAAGAACAAGTTAGTGACTTATTATTTTACGGCATGCTCGGGGTAATACTCGGTGGCCGTATCGGTTATGTATTGTTTTATCAGTTCAGCTACTTTATTGAAAACCCACTGTACTTATTCAGAATTGACCAAGGTGGCATGTCGTTCCATGGCGGTACGCTAGGTGTGATTACAGCCATTGCTATTTTTGCCTGGACACGTAAAAAATCATTATTTGAAGTGGGCGATTTTGTAGTGCCACTGGTGCCGCTTGGTTTACTAGCCGGACGTATTGGTAACTTTATTAATGGCGAGCTATGGGGCCGAGTGACTGATGTACCTTGGGCGTTTATTTTCCCATCAGGTGGCCCAGAGCCTCGTCATCCATCACAATTATACGAAGCCTTTTTAGAAGGTTTGGTGCTGTTCTTAATATTACAATGGTTTATCAAAAAGCCTCGCCCAGCGGGAAGTGTTGCTGGGGTGTTCTTACTTGGCTATGGCGTGTTTAGATTTATTGTTGAATATTTCCGTGAACCAGATGCTCATTTAGGTTTATTCGCAGGCTTTATCTCGATGGGGCAAATACTGTCATTGCCGATGGTAATTGGTGGCCTTGGTTTGTTAATATGGGCCTATAAAAAGCCGCAACACAGCGTGGCAAGCAAAGCATAACAAGAGCAAATCAATGAAACAGTATTTAGATTTATGTCAGCGTATTGTTGACGAAGGTGTGTGGGTTGAGAACAAACGCACAGGTACCAAGTGTTTAACCGTTATTAATGCCGATCTTGAATATGATGTGGCAAATAATAAGTTTCCGCTAATAACAACGCGCAAGAGCTTTTACAAAGCGGCGATAGCGGAGTTACTTGGTTATTTACGTGGTTACGACAGCGCTGCACAGTTTCGTGATATCGGCTGTATGACTTGGAATGCTAACGCAAACGAAAACAAAGCTTGGCTAGAAAACCCACATCGCCGTGGTGAAGATGATATGGGTCGAGTGTATGGTGTGCAAGGCCGCAGTTGGCAACGTCCGGATGGCAGCCACCTTGATCAACTTAAAAAAGTTATCGATAACTTATCAAAAGGGATTGATGATCGCGGTGAAATCGTCACATTTTATAACCCAGGTGAGTTTGAGTTAGGCTGTTTACGCCCTTGTATGCACACGCACACTTTTTCTTTGTTGGGCGATACTCTATACTTAACATCATACCAACGTAGCTGCGATGTGCCGCTTTTAAACCCCATTCATTAAGTGGTCAACTCTGCATTCAATTTCTTTTTGTTATCCCCCCTCTCTCTTTTTAACAGTCCCAAAAAAAATAGTTTATAAAAAGACTAAAATTTTTTAGCTCTTTATGTGGGCGTAGAAAAAAAACAGACTATATTGCTATTTCTTAAATTGTTGGAAATAGAGGTTTTAGCATGTTTTTAAGTCGTATACTAATTTCAGATGGTTTATTTGACTTAACCTGTTCTTATGTAAGTAAAAAGAACTTTGAAAAATCAAATTTAACTTCGTCGATAGAAAGTTTACTACAACAAGCTAACCCATTTAAAAATGTGGCTGTTTTCAATTCGAAAGGTCAGTTACTACCTAAAGTTTCTCATTGGCTTTCAATGTGTTTTAAAAATGAGGTGTTGGCTACAACGACAATTAAGAACTATGGAAGAAGCTTTAGCTATTTAATTGATTATCTAAATGAGCATGATCTTTTTAAGGATTATTCAAATGATGATGCTCTAATGTATATCGAGGAACATCATTTTAAAGAATACTTTGTATATCTCGAAAATGAAGAAAATTTGAGCTTAAGTACTATCAGAAATAGAGAAGGTGCCTATTCAAATTTTTTTAACTCTTATTTATCGAAGAAAAAATCTAGACCTCTTCAATACCGAGAAGATTCGCCTTTTTCCTCAGGTTGTTTATCTAAAAAGGGAAAAAACAAACTAATTGAATTGATTAAAATAGATGAGTTAATCGGCATTCTTAATTTATTAGCTCGTGAGTCAGAGCGAGCCGTGATTCAATTTATGTTTGATTCTGGTTTAAGGGTCTCTGAAATACCAAGAATAACTAAAGCTGATATTGATGATGCGCTAGCCTATGAAAGTGGAACAATTATTGATGATGACACATTTTGTGAAGGTACTGTTTATAAGCCATTCTACGTTATGGGATCTAAAGGTCGTAGAAATGAAATTAAACCAAGGTATACCTATGTATCTGTTTCGACACTGCATCGAGTTAAACGTTATATTTCTAGCCCTATTTACAGAAAACACTTTAAACAAAATCAATCGAATAATCCTATCTTTCTAAATAGTAGAGGAAAGCCATGGACGACTGCTTCTCTCAAAAAAATGATAAGCCGAGTATCCAAAAAAGCTCTTTTACAAGGAATTATTAAAAAAAATCTTCACCCTCATAAATTAAGGCATAGCTTTGCTGTTGGTTTTTTAAACTCTAATGATTTAGGAACCGATGCAGCTCACCGGTTATTAATTCTTATGACTGCAATGGGACATGAGTTTCTTGATACAACAAAGGTTTATACCACTATTCCAGCAGATATTTACTGTCATTATTTAGATGAACACGGTTCAGCTCTACATAGAAATGATTTGATGCAGATTACTTGGGACAAAACCAAGATGAATTTATTTAAAAAGTTCGGCAAGTAGAGAGAGCTAAATGATAAATACCCAAGTAGTTGAAAAATTGAATGAATACATAGCGACTCTTAAATCAAATAGAGAGCTTCTGTGGTTAGTTAAGTTAGATCGTTGGAGTAATAGCAAACGCTATAAAAGCCAAGTGTCTTATTCTTTTTTATCTGAAAATTTAGGGATTTCAAAAAGTGTCTTGTCGAAAAGCTCTTACAAGGTTCAGATAAATGAAATCACGAAGTTGTTAATCTTAGAAAAGGTAATTTTGCCTGAATATGGGCCATCTGTATTAAATATGCGACGTAGATTAATGTTGTGGTGGAAAAGCTTAACAGAAAAAGACAAACGCTCCCTCGATATCTTCGGAAATCGGATACAAATATCGAAGTACGTTGAAAACTTGAGAACGGGCAAAGGCTATGAGTTGCTTAAAGAGGAAATTGAAGTAATACATGGTGAACTATTAGATATGGGGGTGCTAGACGCTGGATATGTACCTGTTAAAAATAGAGATAAGCTTAGGAACTCCAAGTTTCATGAAATGCAAAGTGCCAATAAAATTTTATTAAGGTCTCTTGGTAAACTGCCTTTACAGACAGTGGATGACTTAGTCGAGCCTGATTTAGATAGACCTTATGTTCAGTGGGAACAACTTTTTATGGCAGCATCAGAAGGTGTCGCATCAGAGTCCGGAAAGTCTAATTACCAAGACGCTTTAAACCATACCAAAGCTTATTTATCTCAGTGCGAAGTATCACCTTTATCGTTATTGAGTGAGAGTGTTAATGAGTTCTTTCTTACTAGTTTTAAAAAAGAATATTTACTGCCGCTTTTAGAGCAAAAATTAATCTCACCAAGCACAGCTACAACAGTATTTAGTTCATTAAGAATGACACTAAAACGTGCGACAAAGATTAAAAACCTAGGATTCAAATCCTTTTATGATGATGAATTGAGAGTTAAAGGTAGAGTTGGGGAATCTTATAAGCCTTATACATTATCAGAGCGCGAACAAATTGATTCCGCAATAAAGAGTGATATTGCGCATATTCAATCTTTAATGAAGGAATATGAGTTGACAGGTGTTGGAGAAGATCCTTTAGATAGTAACTACCGAGTTAAGTTAGGAATGTCTACGGAAGATAATGCTAGGTATTTATTTGAGCAGCGTCTGAATTGCAAGCTTATTTTTAACCATACAGCTAGTACACAAGTTGAAAAAGCTTTTATCTCGATTACTAGTCGATTGGATATTGGTTTGCATGAACTGTACGAATGTTGGGGAATTTTGCCAAAAGTTAGCTCAAAAGTGCTTTCGCCATTTCTTTTTCAATTGTGCCGAATTACAGGACTAAATCCTGAGTCAGCGATTGATTTAGATGTTGACTCTTACCTAGAAGAACACCCTCTTACTCATAAGCCTTGTATTAGATACTGGAAAGAAAGGGGAATTGGTGAACAAGATGTTCACTTGGATCTATTTAATTCAGAAATAACCTGGTTGCCTGATCTGCAAGGGAAAATGGTTAAGGAGATCTTTGATACAGTAATTGAACTAACAAAAAATATTCGAAATAAACTACCCCCTGAATTTAAAAATAAATTGTTTATTTATCAAAGTGACGGACGAAAGGCGTTTGATAAAGTAATGCATCTAACACCTCAAAACTCTTACGGCCTTTATAACGCATTTATAGATAGGCACAAGTTAGTTAATGACAATGGAGAGCCGATGTCATTTAGTTTAAGTCGATTTAGACCGTCTTTTGTTAGTGAGATGCTTGAGGATGGCTTGTCAATTAGAGATATCCAAGTGTTGCTGGGTCACTCTAGTATTGACGTTACGATCAGTTATTTGGATCGATTAGACTTTTCACGTATTTCAAGACTGAAATTATTTGATGCTCTGGCTGCATTACAGCGTCACGGTCAGGATATAAGGAAAGTAAAAAGACCTAAAACTTACAAAGATAATCAACATAAAATTATCTTTCAAACACCTTTGTCTGGATGTGCAAATATATTTGACCCACCAGACTTCATTAAAAAATCGCAAAAGTTTAAAGAAGGTCAGGCTTGCTCACAATTTAATAAGTGTTTGAGTTGCGAAAATATAATGCTGAGTGTTATGCATCTTCCTATTCTTTTCGCTTTGGAAAGACATTACATCCGTTTATCAGAGGTTAATCGGGTGATAGATACACCATATGGGATCGTCATATTAGAAAACTTGGCAATTCTGGAACAAATCTTAGATCCAAATGAGTCTGATTTTTCTTCAGCTGAGCTAGAGTTTGCAAAGAAGCAGTCTTTTCATATTGATATTGCAGAAATTGAATCTATGGGAGTGTGAATAGTGAAAGATATTGAATTAAATAAAAAAATAAAAACACTTAACGCTGTCAAAGAAAAAACTGCGTTGATCAGACATGCAATCTCTATATTGGACAGTGGCGACAGACAAATAGATACAGAGTCTATAGATCTTTCTGTAATTCAGTTGCTTAACTTACCTGTATCTAAATTGAGTGTTTTCAGAGATCCAATTTGGGATTTTAACTCTGACATTATAAATCCAGCTCCAAATGTTAAAGGTGCAAAACTGAGAATTGATTTTTCGAAATACAATTGCATTCCTAAATTTATCATTGTTGAGCTGAAGTGCTTATTTCAGTGTGTATATCTGCTTCCAAAGAGTTTTATTAAACCTGCTCGGAAGGGAAAGCGTAAAGGAAAAGTTTCGTTAAAGCCGAATACCATCATTAGCCATCTTGAAGCTGGAATGCGTTATTTGAATCATACGTTCAATGGCTTAATTAACGAATACACTGAGAAGTATGTTATGGAAACGTACCAGTCGTTATCTGATATTAACTATGATGAATTTGAGCAAGGCATGGATAGTTTTGAAGGGGCTAAAGACAGTACTTTAAAATCGTTTTTTAATCACCTTACGAGTCCTAGGCTGAAAGAGTTTTTAGGTTTTGAAATTGACTATCATGAGCAAATCTTAGGAAAAGTGAAATCTAAAAAAGCTAAACTTTCAAAAGTACGGGGAGGGGAGCCGGTAAAGAAAAAATACTTTACTAATGAAGAGTTTAGCGATGCAGTGACACACTCATCAAACAGGGTGATGCAATTTTTGCTTTGGCAAGAGAAAGAGCTTGAAATTAGTGATAAAACTTCACTACTTTTTTACCAGCAACATTATGCTGCTAAATTTGAAAGTGATTTTAAAATAACACCGCAGATACTTAAAGAGTATACCGCTATTAGGTTGCTAGCAAAAGGTTATGATTTAAGTTATGTAGATTCCGTTTGTGAACTTCCTTCTTACTTTTTTAAAGAGAATGGAAAAGTTCATCAACGGACCAGCCTTGGAAAGTTATTTAAAGAGCGTCATGACATAGAGCACATGGACACCCTTAGGGTGCAGATTAATGAAATTTATTATGCAAGTTGCTTCATTATTTGTCAGTACATGGGAGCTAGACCAGAAGAACTCTCAAATATTCATTTAGAACATAGCTTTTCTGAGAAAGATGAAGTACCTGTTATTTTATCGAATGTAGGTAAAAATGAATTTGAGAATCTTAAGCTGTTTGATGAAGCGTGGGTTCGGATTCCGATTATGGATGATGCTTTTAAAGTCGCGAGGATGATTTCTAGTATTTATCAAAATAATTATTTACTTGGAAATGTAGATACTTTAGGTCCAAGTCAAGAACAGCAGGAAATGACAAGCTCAGGAATGACCAATTTCTTTAACAATTACCTTGCTGTATGCCTTCACTACAATAGTAGCCTAACGAAACAACAAAAGATTAAAAAAATTGGCTTTAATCCTTACTATTTTCGTCATACTTTGGCATTTCAACTGCACAGAATGGGGGTTGGCTTACCGCTAATTTCCTTTCAGCTTAAACATATGGTTGAAGGGGTTGAACGATTTACTAAAGATGGTGCTGCATCAGTAACAACCATTGATTATGGGTCTATTGCTGAGTCTCTTGTTGAGAACAAGATGCAAAGTGACTTTTATTATAAGCAAGCAGAACGTGAGAAGGTGCTTGGTCTTTACAATCCAGATGGAGCTTATGTTGGAAAGCTAGGTAAAGAGCACAAAGCTAGAATCCAAAAGTTTTTTGTCGGATATATGGCGGCTGGATACACAGTTGAAGAAATCATCGACCAACTGGTTGAGCAAGGAATCGCGATAATTGACGTTGGGACAGGATTCTGTGGTGGAGGCCGAGAAGATTTTGATGAATCGTTACCTTGTATTGGCACACTACGTTGTAACCCTATTCGTTGCAAGCATGCTGTTGTTTCTCAGGTACATATTCCTAAATGGAAAGAACTGTATATATCGAATAAATCTAAACTTGCGAAAGAAAAAGAACCTGAAGTCAAAAAGCAACTAATCGCCGTGTTAGACGAAGCAAAAATGGTGCTAGATGATCTGGGAGTAGAGGTATAAAACATGGTACAATTTAACTTTGATGAGCATAACATTGAAGCTTATGAAGCCAGAACAGAAGAGATAGAAAGTGCTATCGACTTGATATTAAACACTTCTGAAATGAAGTTGACAGTTTCTGAGCTCGCAAGAGTAACTGGTTTCTCTAGAAATACACTAAAAGTCCGTGGATTTAATAGTGAAAAGCTTAGAGAAATTCAGTCAAAGTGTGTAATACCAGAAGAATCTAAAGAGATTATATCTGATGCAGAACAGTTGCAAGAAGCTAAAAGTTGTATCGCTCAATTGCAACTAGAAATTGGATTTTGGTTTTCCAGAGCAGTCTCCGCTTACGAAATAAAACAAGACTATAAAAAGCAAGCTGACAGAACTAGAGATGCTCTTAATTCAACAAAAAAAGATGTTGATAACCTTAAATTTGAAGTTGCAAAACTGATAGATGAACGAAATAAATTACAAGAAATAATAAGAGAATTGTCATGAATATTTATTTAAACCTATTAAAGGATGTGCTTGAAAATGGCACTCAAAAAGGTGACCGAACCGGAACAGGCACAACTTCAGTATTTGGTCGTCAAATCCGTCACAACTTAAAAGATGGCTTTCCGTTGCTTACGACTAAAAAGCTGCACTTTAAAAGTATAGCCAATGAGCTCATTTGGTTTTTAAACGGTGATACAAACAATAAATGGCTAAATGAAAATGGTGTGAAAATTTGGGATGAGTGGGCGCTGGAAGACGGCTCTTTAGGACCAATTTATGGTAAGCAGTGGACAGCTTGGCCAACTAAAGACGGCGGTGAAATCAACCAAATCGATTATGTTGTTGATACCCTCAAAAACAATCCTAATAGTCGAAGAATTCTATTCCATGGTTGGAATGTTGAATATTTACCTGATGAAAGTATAAGCCCACAAGAAAATGTTAAGCAAGGGCGCATGGCATTACCTCCGTGTCATCTGCTTTATCAATTTTACGTTGCCAACGGCAAGCTATCTGGGCAGCTATATATTCGAAGCTCAGATATTTTTCTTGGCTTACCCTATAACATTGCAAGTTTATCGTTGTTAGTTCACATGCTAGCCCAGCAATGTGATTTAGAGCCTGGTGAAGTAATTGTGAGTTTTGGTGATTTACATGCTTATTCTAATCACATGGAACAAATCAAAGAGCAAATGGGACGTGAGCCTAAACCATTGCCACAGTTAAAGATCAATCGAAAACCAGAGTCTATTTATGATTATAAATTTGAAGACTTTGAAGTCGTTGACTATGACGCTCATCCAAACATTAAAGCTCCAGTGGCAATCTAGAGAGTGTTGAGGTTATACGAAGCGGTCTAGCGGCTGCTTCGCTTTAGATGTACTAGCTCATATCTGATTTTATAGTTTGAATGGATAATGAATTACTTTTTCTATCGAGTTCCGTAATAGTGCAAAAAAGCATTATTATGTAGGGAAATCCTACAGTACAGTGTTTATTTTCACTATTATGAGTTTACACTTATATGAACCTTCGCGCCTCCTAACGCATTAAGACACAGCACTTCCCTTGCTAGCTCGACTTTTTGAGGACTGTCTGATTTGCTCAAAACAAATTCCAAAATAGCCAGAACGTGTATGAGTCGGTGCAACTTATCAAATTCACATTAATTGTTTGCTAGGTTGAGTATTTGATAAATGAACATTTTTACGTTGTCGTTCCAAATGTCATTATGCCCATCCATTATTGAACTATCTGTGTGAATATTCATATAAGGTGAATGCGCATCTGTAATTTTATTGTGTTTCAACTCAAAATTTGCAAAATAAGCTGTTCCCGACTCCAAACTAGAATCCCATTCTTCTTTCTGTAATAAAGGGTTAACTGTAGGAGAAGTAACTTTGGTTTCTGGATCATTTGAAAGTGTTAGAGTATGAGAAATTAGGAAGCTGTTGTGTCCCATGCCATATCTATCAGTATCTTCAGTGTCTAATAACGGAGTGGGTATTGATTCTCCATCTTTACAATGCGTAAGTGATACATCTCTATAAGATTCTGCAATAGTGCTTAAGCGTCTACCTGTTGGAAATAACCATTTAACGGCCAAATCTGCACTGGAGCTTAGTGATATGAATCTTGGTTTTTGCGTTGATATGTAGGGTTTACAGTCATTCTGCGAAAGTTCGAATAAACTAGCATATTTAGTACCCTCAAATGCAGGGTTCATAAGTAAGACTAAGTCGCCGAAACCTTCAACACCGGAATTTTTCTCTCGTGATTGAATTAGTCGTTCCGCTAAGACTGGCTTTATCGAGGAAAATAAAGCAGCTCCACCGAAACTGTGTCCTATACTCAGCATTTTGTGATTACTACTAGATCTTGGCTGAACAACTTCTTCTAATTCAAGCATTAAATCTGTTAAGCCTTGCGTTCCTATTTCATGAGCTGTGTTTTTCCGTTCCCAAAAAGTAGACCAGTTAACAATGTTGTAACTGTCTAATAGTGGAACTCTAACGGAATCGCCCCGCCACCCAACATATACGCCTAAGACTTTCTTATCTAAATAATCTGAAGCATTGGCAAGAATTTCCCTGAATGAAGTTATGTTTGAATCTTCAGGATCACTATCTGCTGTATGATGCCAACCGTGAACAAAAACTATCAGAATTACGTCTTCTGTAGCGGCAATATTCTTATATTCGTGAATAATTGTAGATTTGTTCTCTTTGTTGTGAAGAAAACCTTGGTCATCGAACTCGAAGAAACTAAGTAAGTAAGAGTTTCCTTTCGCTGTAGGTACGCTAAGACGAGCTTGTTTTATACATTGCTCTGAAGGGGATAACTCACAAACAAAGTCAGCTTGTGGTCTAAATGAATTTTTAGATACACATCCTGTTATAAGAATGATTGAAAAAAAAATGAATAATGGCTTTTTTAACATATGTAATCCTTTACAAGCTGAACCTTCAGATTAAGTTTAACATATATTACATAAAATAAGTTTTGTCTATTTTTTGAACGTTTTTTTATGGAGGTTAAGTGTAAGCATTTCTGTGACGGTATTCGATGAATCAAGGCGGCCTAATTTAGCGAGTGGTGCACAAAAGTAAAAAGACGCAGGCATGGCTGAAGCAGAATCCGAAATTTATCGTGCTGTTCCAGCCGGTTTATAGCCCTTGGGTCTATAAGATTGAAAGCTATGGCACGCCTTACTCGAAACCGTAACCCGCAATCACAAATACACTGAAATGTGGGCATTGCAGCAAAGAGTGCGTCGCTTTATGGGAACCTCCTCACCATTCCTTGGAAACCAACCTGGACTGGCGAGGGTGTAGCAGACTTAGGATCAGTTATTTAGACTACTGCCTTTGGGGCCATCAATATATCTGTTCTAGCCTTTGTTATTATCTTCTGTTTTTCCAGCTTTATAAGTAATCCTTAGCTCCTCTTCTGTAGCTCTGAAGATACCCAGAGGATTCTTAGGTGATTCAATCCGTTTAAACAATTCATTAAACTCATTAGCTAGCTTATAATGCCCAGATTGCTTGTCTTCCACCGGTGCATCTGAGTTAGAATCACTTTGGTTTATCAACGCATTATCGCCAAATCTTGTAGGATTAAAATCCTTTATATCATTGAGCTCGGTTTCTTTAACTGAGTTTATGTCAAATGAGCCATTCTGGATTAAGTCTAATCTGGTCAGTTTTATTCTGCCCTCAGTTAACGTTGGGATAATCTTTTGGCTCAAGATGCTGAGTGTATATGGTGTACTTATATTTTGACCACTAAATGAGAGTTCGTACACTGATCCCGACATCTGTGGCCATACAAGGCACTCACCCTCCACTGTTATATCTTTTAGGTTATTTGCACCGGAAGACAATCGCCACACATCATTGTGTTTCCATGATGAAAAGATTTTATAAGTCCTTGTTCCGTTTTCACGAAGAAGACTCAATACGCTCCAGCCGTCAGGGTTAATGATCATAGCATTGCCTCAAATTAATAATGTTCATAAGACTAGCATAAAAAATCAAAATGATTACATCAATTTGATTGCTCCTTTGTTTTTTATCGGTTAATCTGGCTTATATAATTATTGATATAATATGTGTTTACAGTGCTCGATAACCTTAATCACGCACAGCGTGAACGCCTTGCTTTTATTGACTTTAGCCTCGAATTCTTTGGTCAAATAGCAAGGGCTGACTTGATCCAAAAGTTTGGCACTGGCCTAGCTTCTTGTACTCGTGATCTCGCGCTATATAAAGAACTATCACCTGATAACGCTGTGCTCATGCATGAGAACAAGCGCTATGTGCGCTCAGACGCATTCAGAGCCATTTTCGAGCACAATCCTGAGTCTGTACTTAGAACATTGGCAAACGGCTTTGGAGATGGTTTCTCGTTACCACAAGAGGAATCTCCAAGGTGTTTTGATGCTATTAGATTAGTTCACCCTAAGCCAGAAATCGTTTCGGCTATCATGCGAGCGATTTACTCGAATTCAGCCATTAAGTGTGAATATGAGTCTCTTAGCAGCGGGGCAACCAAACGGGAGTTAGTACCACATGCCATTGTTAATAACGGTCATCGTTGGCACGTGCGAGCTTATGACCGTAAAAGCAAAGCGTTTAAAGATTTTGTTTGCACGCGATTTAAGCGTATCGAACTGCAAGAAACTGAGCCTAAAAATAATGAACTGGCCGACATAGATACTGCTTGGAATACGCTTTGTGAATTGCAGCTAGTACCTCATCCAAGGCTTAGCCATAGCAAGGCTATTGAAATGGATTACGGCATGATAAAGGGCATACTTAAACTTGAGGTTCGAGCCGCTTTAGCAAATTACGTACTCCGTCAGTGGAATGTTGACTGTACAGAAGACGCAACATTAACTGGCGAGGAGTATCAATTGTATTTGAGGAATAAAAACAGCCTGGTCGATTTAATCGACTTCTCAATAACACCAGGCCAACAACTTAACTAGGAACAGTGGCCAATATGGTTGAACAACAGAGGAAAACACTCGAAAAGCAGTTCTGGAGTATTGCTAATACCCTACGTGGTAACATGAGTGTCGATGAATTTCGCGATTACATTTTAGGGTTTATCTTCTACAAATATTTATCTGCGCGTATAGCTATATTCGCTGATAATCTTTTAAAAGAAGACGGTATCAAATTTGATGCTATCGATGAAAATACCGATGAAGGCAAAGAATACTTGGAGGCCATTCAAGAAGAAGCCATTGATCACTTAGGTTACTTTTTAAAGCCGAGCGAGCTATTCCATGTGCTTGCTCAAAAAGGTGAAAGCGGTGAGTTTATCTTGGAAGCATTATCTGAAGTGCTTAACCATATTGAAAAAAGCACCTTAGGCAAGGAATCTGAAGGTGACTTTTATGGCTTGTTTGATGATTTAGATTTAACTTCAAATAAGTTGGGTAGATCTGAAAAAGCCAAGAATGAACTAATTTCAAAAATCTTAGTTCACCTAGATAATATTGACTTTCCACCCCACGAAAAAGATTTCGATGTATTAGGTGATGCCTACGAATACCTTATCGCCAAGTTCGCCTCTGGTGCTGGTAAAATGGCACGTGAATTCTATACCCCCCAAATGGTTTCAAAATTACTAGCAAAGCTAGTGACAATGGGCAAAGATAAATTGCGAAGCGTTTACGACCCAACCTGTGGCTCAGGCTCATTGTTACTAAGTGTCGCCAATGAAGTTCAAACAATCGATAACTATTATGGGCAAGAGTCAAACCCTAGCACCTACAATCTAGCCCGCATGAATATGATCTTGCACGGTGTGCATTACCGTAGGTTTGATATTCGGCAAGATGACACCTTAGAGCAGCCACATCATTTAGAAAAGCGATTTGAGGCTGTGGTAGCTAACCCACCATTTTCAGTAAAATGGAGTGCAAGCACAAGCTTTTTAAATGACAAGCGTTTTCAAGAGTACGGTAAGCTAGCTCCTGCCTCAACAGCTGATTTTGCTTTTGTACAACATATGTTACATCAATTAGATGGTGACGGAACTATGGCGGTTGTATTGCCGCATGGAGTGTTATTCCGAGGGGGATCCGAAGGTCATATTCGTAAGTATATAATAAGTGAAAAAAACTATTTAGATGCGGTAATAGGTTTGCCAGCCAATATATTTAATGGTACTAGCATTCCCACTTGTATACTAATATTTAAAAAGAACAGGAAAAAAGCCGATCAAGTTATATTTATCGATGCTAGCTTGGATTATGGTAAAAATAAGAACCAAAATTACCTTCGTTCTGAAGATGTTCAACGTATAGTTTCTGCATATGAAAAACGTAAGGATGTAGAACAATATTGTACGTCAATAAGTTTGAAATCTATAAGTAACAATGATTACAATTTAGCAATTAGCCATTATGTTAAGGTTAGTAAACAGCATATTGTTAACAGTTTCTCTGATTTAACCGCTATCTTTGAAAAACAAAATCCTAAGTATGCAGTTTATAGGGGAATGAAAGATGAATCTCATACTTTAATCCCATCTGTAGGTCGATTACCTGTAGAAGCTGATGAGAAGTATGAAGTAGAAGAGCGTTTGTTTTCAGAGTTTAAACAGCAATCACCGCCATTCCTTGATTTCTCGCCTCGTAATGAATGGGAGTGGCTAGCATTGGCTCAACATCATGGTCTACCAACTAGGCTTTTAGATTGGACAAGAAACCCTTTAGTTGCACTATATTTCGCAGTCGAAGAAAAGTGTTCCTCTGATTCTGCTGTATATGTTTTTAATGACAAAAAAGACCCAATCAAACAAGATGATATACAGAACCCTTTAAAAGTTCCTAATACAGAACCTGTGCGAAGATTTATCCCAGCTCATACAACTCGGAGAATTGTTGCTCAAAGTGGACTTTTTACAGTTCATCATCAATTAAATTCGGAATTTAAATCGGAACACCTAGAAAAAATAGTTATTCCAAATCGATTAAGAGAGAAAATTAAGAGGCAGCTTCATGCCTATGGAATCAATCGAGCTACTATTTATCCGGGGCTTGATGGAATTAGCGCCCACATAAAATGGGCTGAAACTGAATTAAAGTAAGTAGACAATATGGTTGAACAACATAAAAAAGCACTCGAAAAACAGTTATGGAATATTGCCAACGCCTTACGTGGCAACATGAGTGCTGATGAATTTCGTGATTACATTTTAGGGTTTATCTTCTACAAGTATTTATCTGAGCGTATGGATATATACGCTGATGAGCTTTTAAAAGAAGACGGTATTAAGTTTGATGCTATTGATGAAAATACCGATGAAGGCAAAGAATACCTAGAAGCCATTCAAGAAGAAGCCATTGACCACTTAGGTTATTTTTTAAAGCCAAGTGAGCTTTTCCATGTGCTTGCTCAAAAAGGTGAAAACGGTGAGTTTATCCTTGAAGCCTTATCTGAAGTGCTTAACCATATTGAACAAAGCACTATGGGCACGGCATCAGAAGATGACTTCAATGGTCTGTTCGATGATTTAGATTTAACGTCAAACAAGCTGGGCAAAACTGAAAAAGCCAAAAACGAGCTGATTTCAAAAATCCTTGTTCACCTTGATGATATCGACTTCCTACACCACGAAACAGAAATCGATGTATTAGGTGATGCATATGAATACCTAATCGGCCAATTCGCTTCTGGTGCTGGTAAAAAAGCCGGTGAATTCTATACCCCACCCATGGTTTCAAAATTGCTAGCAAAGCTAGTGACTATGGGCAAAGACAAATTGCGAAGCGTTTACGATCCAACCTGTGGTTCAGGTTCATTGTTGCTGCGGGTAGCGAAAGAAGTAAAGGAAGTTGGTAACTATTACGGTCAGGAGTCAAACCCTAGTACCTATAACCTTGCTCGAATGAATATGATTTTGCACGGTGTGCACTACCGTCAGTTTGATATTCAACAAGATGACACGTTGGAGCAGCCGCATCATATTGAAAAACGATTTGAAGCAGTGGTAGCTAACCCACCGTTTTCAGCAAAATGGAGTGCATCGCCTGGCTATTTAACTGATGAGCGCTTTCAAGACTATGGCAAGTTAGCGCCCGCCTCAAAGGCAGACTTTGCCTTTGTTCAACATATGGTGCATCAATTAGATGATGATGGCACTATGGCGGTTGTATTACCGCATGGTGTGTTATTCCGAGGTGCAGCAGAAGGACATATTCGTAAGCATTTGATTAAAGATAAAAATTATCTAGATGCGGTAATAGGTCTGCCAGCAAACATCTTTTACGGAACCTCAATCCCAACCTGTATTTTGGTACTAAAGAAAAATCGCAAGCATAGTGATAATATTCTGTTTATTGATGCTAGTCAGAATTATGGCAAAGCAACGAATCAAAACTACCTGCGTGATAAAGATTTAGAAGCGATTTTAGAAGCCGTGGAAAAAAGAGAGCTGCTTGAGCCGGAAAAGGCTAATAAATTTTCTTATGTGGCTCCAATCAAGCTAGATGAAGAGAGAGAATCTATAGAAGAACATGGGTACAACTTAAATATCCCCAGATATGTAGATAATTTTGTTGAAGAACCTGAGGTTGATATCAATGATGTTTCTAAAAATCTACAAAGCGTTGATTCATTGCTGTCAGAATCAGTTTTAGATATTCGAAAATTCTGCAATGAGCTAGGCATCAAAGCTCCTTCGGAGAGTTAATGTCATGAGTAAACTATCACAACGTGCTAAACCCAATTTAAGGTTTAAAGGCTTTGGTGAGTATTGGAATATTGAAAGACTGGGCGACTACTTAAGTTTTAAAAACGGTATTAATGCTGATAAAGAATCATACGGTAAAGGGTATAAGTTTATTAATGTTCTCGACATAATTAACAATAACTTTATTACTCATGAATCTATTATTGGTTCTGTTGATGTTGATGAAAAAGTTTTTGAAAGAAATGAAGTCGCTTATGGGGATATATTATTTCAGCGAAGCTCTGAAAATCGTGAAGAAGCAGGACAATCCAATGTTTATTTAGACCCTGACAAGACATCGTGTTTTGGCGGGTTTGTAATTAGGGGGAAAGCTAAGAAAGCCTACAACCCTGTGTATTTAAACTATTTGCTCAAAAGCTATTTAGCAAGAAAAGAAATAGTCACAAAAAGCGGTGGAAGTACTAGATATAATGTAGGGCAAGATACTCTTTCAGAAGTAAAAATTTATATTTCTAGTAATCATGATGAGCAACAAAAAATTGCTAATTTCCTATCTTCAGTAGACAAAAAAATAAGCCTACTTAAAGAAAAGAATACCTTACTGACTCAATACAAAAAAGGCGTGATGCAAAAGCTGTTTAAGCAAGAAATCCGCTTTAAAGATGATAATGGTAATGACTTCCCTGATTGGCAAGATGAAAAGCTCGGAAAATGGCTGGAAGAATATAAGGCCAAGTCAACCGAAGAGAATCAGTTTGAAGTCCTAACGTCATCAAGAACAGGACTTATGAAACAGTCCGATTATTATGGTGAGGGGCGAATTACAGAGCGCTCGAATATAGGATTTAATATTATTCCCAGTGGGTATTTAACTTTCCGGTCAAGAAGTGACGACAGACAATTCTTTTTTAATTTAAATGAACTTGACTACACGGGAATTATTAGCACCTATTACCCAGTTTTTAAGATGAAGAATGACCAAAACAAATTCTTCATCGAATTATCAAGATTTCACAAAAATCGGTTTGGTAGGCAAGCTGTTGGTACTTCTCAAGTTGTGCTGTCCTTCAATGAATTAAAAAACATAAAATTTGCTATGCCTTGTACTGAAGAACAAGCCAAAATTGCTGAGTTTGCTGGGGCGTTAGATAAAAAGCTAGCAGCGGTGCATCAACAAATTGAACTAACGCAAACCTTTAAAAAAGGCTTGTTGCAGCAGATGTTTGTTTAAGGGATAGAGTTAAAAGGAGTTATTGTGGCCTACCAGTCTGAACAAGAATTAGAAAATAATTTAGTAGCACAGCTCGTTAAAGGTGGCTTTGGGAATGCCGTCATTAATGATGTTAAATCCCTTCGAGCTAATCTAAAGAAACAGCTTTCAAAGCTTAATGGGTTTGAAATTAGTGATAACGAGCTTAAGCAAGTTCGTAATGCTTTATCAAAAGGCAACGTGTTTGATAAAGCGAAAACGCTACGTGATAGGCTTCAAATAAACAAGGACGATGGCACGGCTGGTTATGTTCGGTTTCTTGATGATGACTTTAGCAAAAATCATTTTCAAGTAACGCAGCAAGTTACGGTAGAAGGCCATTATAAAAACCGCTATGACGTAACCATATTGGTTAATGGCTTGCCTTTAGTTCAAATAGAACTTAAGCGCAGAGGGTTAGAGCTTAAAGAGGCGTTTAATCAAATTAACCGATACCAGCGCCACTCCTACTGGGCTGAAGATGGCTTATTTCAGTACGTTCAAGTATTTGTCATCTCCAATGGCGTAAATACTAAATATTACGCCAATAATCGCAAACAAAGCTTTAAACAAACCTTCTATTGGGCCGATGTTAAAAATGAGCGTTTTACAGAGTTAACTAAGTTTGCCGACGAGTTTTTAACGCCTCAACACCTAACAGATATGATCACTAAGTATGTGGTATTGAATGAAACTGACCGCATTCTTATGGTCATGCGCCCGTATCAAATCTATGCCACAGAAGCGATTATTGAACGAGTTGCAGAACGTGAACAGTTAAAAGCTCAGAATCAAGCAACTGATGAGCTCAACGGTTATATCTGGCATACCACAGGCTCTGGTAAGACACTAACCTCGTTTAAAACAGCACAGCTTCTTACCGGCGATAGCAACATCCATAAAGTAGTATTTGTGGTTGATCGTAAAGACCTCGACTACCAAACCAGTAAAGAATTTAATGGCTTTGCCAAAGGCTGTGTTGATAGCACTGATAACACTAAGTTGTTAGTGGACCAGTTTACTGACGCGCCAATTCCTGCGGATAAGGTTAACGAAAAACGTAATACCAAGCTGATTGTTACTACCATACAAAAGCTCAATAACGCCATTAGTCATAAACGCTATTCTAAACGAATGGAACCGGTGCAAGACAAAAGTATGGTGTTTATCTTTGATGAATGCCATCGCAGTCAATTTGGCGATACCCATAAGAAAATCACTCAGTTCTTCTCTAATCATCAAATGTTTGGTTTTACCGGTACACCTATTCTTGAAAAGAATGCGGTGTCAAAATCATCTCGTAAATACACCACGACAGACTTATTCCACAAGCCACTTCATAAATACACCATTGTTGATGCGATTAAGGACGAGAACGTGCTCAAATTCAATATTGAGTACGTTGGCCGCTATAAGAAGAAAGACAGCGCTAATGAGATGGATATTGAGGTTGAAGGCATTGATACCAAAGAGCTGATGGAATCTGATGTTAGGTTAGAAAAGATCGCTGATTACATTATCGCTCAGCATAAACGCAAAACGCACAGTAAAGAATTTACCGGCATGTTTTGTGTGTCGAGCGTACCTGCCTTAATTAAGTATTATGAGCTGTTTGCTAAGAAAAAGGCTGAAGGTAAACACAACCTCAGAATTGCGACGATATTCTCCTATGCTGCCAATGAAGAAGACCCAGACGCTGATGGCTTAGATGAGGCAGTGTTGGATAAAGTTGCCGAGCCTCAGGCTGCATATAGCCATAGCCGAGATAAGCTAGAACAGTTCATTGGCGATTACAACGAGATGTTCCGTTGTAGCTATACCACGAAAGACAGCGAATCGTTTTATAACTACTACAACGATATTTCCAAAAAAGTTCGGGAAAGAAAAATCGACATTCTGCTAGTCGTGAACATGTTCCTTACCGGCTTTGATAGCAAAACACTTAATACTTTGTACGTTGATAAAAACCTTAAATATCACGGGTTGATTCAAGCGTACTCACGCACTAACCGCATTCTGAATGAGCAAAAATCACAAGGCAATATTGTTTGTTTCCGTAACCTTAAAAAGCGCACAGACGAAGCCTTAGCACTTTTCTCAAATAAAGACGCTAGAGATACGGTTATAATGCCGCCGTATGAAGAATTCCTTAAGCTGTTTAACCAGGCTTTAGAGCAGCTTAAAAAGATTGCGCCAGAGGTAGATAGTGTTGATTCGTTGCAAGATGAGCATATGGAGCTGGAATACGTTAAAGCCTTTAGGGAATTAATGCGATTGCGTAATGTGCTTTCAACCTTTGTCGACTTTGAGTTTGATGACGTAGACATCAGTGAACAAGAGTTCGAGGACTATAAGAGTAAGTACCTTGATCTTTATGACAAAGTTAAGACTAATACGGCACCTGAAAAAGAATCTATTCTCGAAGAAGTCGACTTTGAACTAGAGCTACTGGCAATGGATGAAGTAAACGTTGCCTACATCTTAAAGCTGCTTAGCAAGCTCAAAGAGACAGACACTGAAGAAGAATACCAGTATCAATATAAAGCAATTATGCAGGTTATTGGTGGTGATCCTAACCTTCGCAGCAAACAAGAATTAATTGATAAATTCATCCAAGAAAGCTTACCAGAAGTGAAGTCAGCCGAAGAAGTGGATGACGCGTTTGCAGTTTACTGGGAAGAAGAAAAAGAAAAAGCCACTCAGCAAATGGCTGAGGAAGAAAACCTTATTCCAGAAAACGTAAAAGAACTAGTCGAACGCATGATCTTCAACAATCAAGAACCACTACGTGAAGACATAGTAGCAACGATGGAAAAGCCACCTAGCGTATTGCAACGCAAGAAAGTAATACCAAGGTTGGCAGAAAAGCTAAAAGGTTTTGTTAATACGTTTTATGGTGGGATGTAGGGATGAATTTTATTGTTTTAAATAGTTACGGGCGAGCACCTGCTACAGCCATAGATACGGCTTATTTAAGTGTAGATAACTGGAACGACTACTCCTTTGTAACAATGTTTTATTTAACGGTTTTTGATAGTTCAGGAACAAAACATGACATTGGTAATGTGAAGATTGCTTACAAAGGGCAGACAACCGAGACAAAAACTTACTCAACTTTGGGGAATGCCTTTTCCTTACTAACAGATCAATATTTTTCGTTAGGTACAGATACTGAATATTACAAAAACCTAAATAAGCTCAGTGCCGAACTTAAAAATAGCCTTCTATCTGCATTGCAAGACATTGTATATAAGCCAGAAAAGTTAAAAGAAATTGAAGATGAAGAAGTATTAAATACATCTCTTTTCCGTGGAGTTACCTTATCGGACGTTCATGGTCAGTTCTCAAGAGTCCTCGCAGGCTTAGCTGAATTATCCGATTTCAATTTTAATTTTATACGACAAGGCTTAGATGATTTTTGCGATTTGAAAATACCATTCGGAGTGAAAGTCGGATCAGTTCCTAGTACAAATATCCATGCTTTTATCGGGCGTAACGGTTGTGGCAAAACAACTATTTTGAACGGAATGATTAAAGCCATAACCGAACCTGAGAACGAAAACTATTATTTTACTGAAAATAACTTTTTTACTGAGTCTAGAATTCCAAATGGATATTTTCGGTCTCTTGTTTCAGTGTCTTTTAGCGCTTTTGATCCATTTACTCCACCACAAGAACAACCCGACCCAGCCAAAGGTACTAAGTATTTTTATATTGGGCTTAAAAATAGAGAAAATGATAATGAATTAAATTCATTAAAAGATCTGCGCAAAGATTTCATTTCGGCACTAATAGGTTGTTTACGTAAAGACGACAAAAAAAGACTTTGGCTTGATGCGATTGAAAAACTAAGTAGCGATCAAAATTTCGAACACATGGGGCTAAGCATCCTAAATACTCGGTATGCTAATTTACGACAGTATCACCCCAACACCCAGGTCGATAGTGATGAGTTTAAAGAGTTGTTTTTTCAAGATATACAAAGCTATCTAAAGCGAATGAGTTCAGGCCATGCAATTGTTTTATTTACTATAACAAGGTTAGTCGACACAGTTGGTGAAAAATCGCTAGTCTTATTAGATGAGCCAGAGGGTCATTTACACCCTCCCTTGCTTTCTGCATTTCTGCGTACATTAAGTGACCTACTTTATGTCAAGAATGGCGTAGCCATCATCGCAACACATTCCCCTGTTGTTTTACAAGAAATACCTAAATCCTGCGTATGGAAAGTTATTCGCTCAAGGGAAGTTATAGGTATAGAAAGACCCGATATTGAAACGTTTGGAGAAAATCTGGGCGTGTTAACTCGCGAAGTTTTCGTGCTCGAAGTATCGAACTCTGGATATCATTCATTACTTACTAAATCTGTTGAGTCTGGAGCCTCATATGAGGAAATATTAGATGAGTATAAGGGGCAAATAGGTCTAGAGGGACGAACAGTGTTAAAGGCAATGGTGTTAAGTAGGGATGCAAGAACGATAGGATGAAGAAGTTAAACCTACCAAGTATCTCGTTTACTGAAATGTTGAATAAATGTGCAGAAGGAATGGAGCAAATACATGTTCGCAATAACTTCATTTCAGTTTTTCCAACGTTTCATACGAAAGAGCGACAATATCAAGCGTTAAGTTTGACGGGTAACTTGTATACCTACCCAAGAGTAACTCCTTTAGCTAATACTACGCCTGTTATAGGTCATCTCACCAAAACAAAGCTAATCAATTTATATGAAAATAACTTACGGAATAAAGATAAACCTGCAAGGGATTATTACGATGCATTACTAGTTTCTTCTGGTGAGCGTTGTCCATTTTGCGGGGATATTGGTCACACCAAGAATTTAGATCATTTCTTACCTAAAGCCCACTTTCCTGAGTTTTCAGTAATGCCTCTTAACTTAGTTCCGTCATGTCGTGATTGTAATATGGGTGAAAAAGGCCAAGCATACGCGACCGTTGAAGAAGAGCAAGCCATTCACCCATATGTTGATAAAGATATCTTTTTTCAGGAACAGTGGGTATATGCAGAATACATTAATGAAAATGACGGTGCTTTACGTTACTACGTTCAATGTCCTGATGTTTGGAGTCAAGAAGATAAAAATAGGGCTGAAAATCATTTTAACGAACTTGATTTGAGTAATCGATATCGCCTGGAAGCAGGAAAGCATTTAAGTGAAATTATTGACCAAAAAAGAGCTTTTGAAGCAAGTGTCATTAGATTGGCTCCAAATGTGTCAGCTCAAGCGATAAAAGATGAGTTCATAAACTCAAACCTAATGCCTATAGTGAACTCAAATCAATTTCCTAACCATTGGAAAAAAGTAATGTACCAATGCTTAGCAAATTCAGCCTCATTTTTCGAATAAAAAAGCACGCTATTGACTGGCGTGCCTTAAATTGTATTTTGTGAGATTTTTTCAGAAATTCACTAACCTTCGTGGGTCACGAAAACTGTCTACTTTTGCCTAACATTTAGTTTATCTATGCCTTTCTTTGAATCAAGCTTTAGTGCTTCACAGTACTGAACATATTCAAAAACGTTAAGTTTCCTCTCGCAAGTTTCAACTTTAACCACAAACTGATGCGGCTCATCTAAAAGCTTACCTAAATCGCGCACGCTCAAGCCCTGCTCTATGCGAGCAGTCTTAAGCCAATCAATTAAGGCTTTATAACGAGAGTTATTGATATGTTTGATCATTTCCGCATTTTATTACCTTTCCCTGTTGGCACCAAACTAGTGCCGGTATACAATAGCCTCCCGGCACCAATATGGTGCCACTTATTATATCGAAAATTAACTTATTGTCAGGAGAACAAAAGTAATGGGAAAGAAGTGTGATGAGATTGTATTTAATGAATTTAGGCAATTGTTGATAGCCGGTGCAGTTTGGGTATCTATGAATGTCGAGAATCATTTTGACCCTTCAGATGGCTTACGGTCCCATCTAAGGAACTTTAGCAAGGAAAACTGCTTAGTAAACCCAGGTATTGAAAAAGTTTGGTCATCCTTAAAATATGTTTACTTGAAAGAAGGACTAGAAGGGTTGATGAATATCATTTCGGGCAATTACGACTTTGATTTTCTATGGTTAAGTGAAATCAAAGATTTTCAAAGCATAGAAGAAGATTTCTAGGCTAGTTTATGTGCTAAAGTTAATCAATGAGGCTCTAATTGCATTAATCTAGATATCGTGATTAACTTTTAGGGAGACTATACAAGCGATTTGAAATGGACTTCAAGATGAAAAAAGTTGACCTTCACATTCATACTGTCCGAACTGAATCGGATGCTAGATTTACATATTCACTAGCAACGTTGAAGCATTATGTAGAAGCTGTGGGGTTGGATTGCATTGCTATCACAAATCATAATGTATTTGATTTATATCAGTTCAACGAAATTAATGAAAGCCTAGATATAACTGTGCTCCCAGGGATTGAAATTGATCTGGAAAATGGCCATATGCTTTTGATTTCCGACAACCAAGAGTTGGAATTATTTTCCGAGAAATGCCAGAGGATTACTGAGCTCATATCATATCCAAACCCGAATATAACCTTAGATAATTTCAAAGCTATATTTCCAGATTTGGGACGATACATCCTTATTCCTCACTATGATAAGACCCCAAAAGTTAAACAATTTGTCATTGATGATCTCTCAAATTTCATAACTGCCGGAGAGGTTCAGTCAGCAAAGAAGTTTATCAATACCTATAAGCAAAGTGATGATTTAGTACCTGTATTGTTTAGTGACATGAGGATGGGCGAAAATATCACTAACTATCCCTTTAGATACACTTGCCTTAATATTAGTGATTGTGATTTTAGAAGTATAAAACTGGGAATATCGAAGCGGGAACATGTTAGTTTAACTGAAGAGGAAGGTAATGACTTCATTGAAGTTATGAATGGTGATGTCAAAATTTCCACAGGGCTGAACGTCATCTTAGGTAAGCGTTCATCAGGTAAGTCATATACGCTCAACTCAATATATCAAGGTGCTGGAGAGGATGATGTAAAGTATATCAAGCAGTTTGAATTACTCGAAAGTGATGAGGGTCGTGACAAGAAAGACTTTGATGACCATATCAGTAGGAATCAAAGCGACGTAACCGAAAGGTATTTAAGCCTACTAAAGATTGCAATAGATGATATTCAGACAATTGACTTGAGGAATGATGATTATCAATTGGAGAGGTTTGCTAAGTCTCTTTCGGATAATGCTAACAATCAAACTAGAAAAGATGCTTATTCAAAAGTAGCTTTATTTTCAGAAACTTTATTTCCTGAGAGAGACAGTAGTAGTCTCGCCAGTCTTATTTCTTCCGTTCAAAACCTGTTAAATAATTTAGAATATAGTCCTATTGTCGAGAAGCATCTGTCTAGAACTAGCCTTATTGCCTTGCATGCCGACTTGGTTGCTAAATATAAGCAAGAAGAGTCGGATAGAAGAATAAAGAGATTCACTAACGATTTAATATTGAGTATTAAATCAAGCCTAAACGTAAAAACGACTTTGACACCTATAGAGCAAATAGATCTGAAACAGATTGCTTTAAATAGAGTTAAAGTGCAAAGGTTCAACGAGTTAGCTGAGCTCGTAAAGCTAGACAAGCGGATTGATAAAAAAGAACTGTATGGCTACAGCGTTGTAGCTGAAAGAAGCCGGTTTAAAAATGCGACCGAATTACAGCGGGTAATCAAGCGCAAATTAAGTTTGGTAGAAGCATTCGGTTATTACGATGATCCGGTGGCCTACATCGAGAAGCTCAGAGAGTCAGGGGTAGAAGATAGTGAAGTTTATAAATTAATCACCAAAGTTAATTATCGAATTCTGAATAAATTTGGGGATAGTGTTTCCGGAGGTGAGCGTTCAGAATATAGATTATTGAGAAAGTTAAATGACGCCAAAAATTATGACATTCTATTAATTGATGAGCCAGAGTCCTCTTTTGATAATACTTTCTTGTTTGGTAGTGTTAACTCAATAATTAAAGACTTGTCAAAGCAGATGCCTGTAGTTGTTGTAACCCACAACAGTACAGTTGGTAGCTCGATCATACCAAACTACATTATATATACAGAAAAATCTCAAACTGAGGATGGGCTAGTATACGACATCTACTCAGGACGCCCCACTGATAAGTACCTTTACACAAAATGTGGAAAAAGCATAGAGAACTATATCGTGCAAATGGATTCACTTGAGGCTGGTGAGTCCCCTTACGCAAAAAGAAGTGCTGACTATGAAACTATTAAGAATTAATGAGACTACAGACATTCCGCAATTCACCACAAATGGCAATGATTGGAGAAACATTGATGAGATAAACAAAAATGACATATCAGATATGCTAAACCTTTGTATTAAGGAAGATGTTAGTTTAGAAAATATTGATTGTTCTCAGATTAAGAATCCAGCGCAGAAGATTATTTTCACTAATATTTATAATAAATTCAAAGAGTTCATAGATGATAAAGTGAATTTCAAAGATCAAATCGAGGGGTTGTATAAAGAAGCGATGGAAAAGTATAGGGTTGATTGATGAGTGCTAACTCAGCCTCGATTATGAGGCTTTCTAATGCGTATCAATATTAGGAAATTAAGTGCTGTTTTCCTGTAAACTATATATAATGACAAAAGTTGCAGCTGGTCAGCCTTAATATTCTTTGGAATGTCGCATTTTATAGTGAGTTGACCAGATTTAATGGGGTTAAAAACTTTTGGGTTTGAACTTTAATCAAATTCAATGTTTTGTGTTACTTGCTTTAGTTGCACAAATCACCGGCCACAAACCGGGGAAGGCGTATCATAAAATAGCGAATGCGCATATTTATGAAAACCAACTTGAGTTGATGCGTGATGTGCAGCTTAAGCGTGAGCCATTCGCGTCGCCAGAATTAAAAATAAACCCAAATATTAAATCATTAGAAGACATTGAAACCTGGGTTACAAAAGATGATTTTGAAGTAGTAGGTTATCAGTGTCACGATGCAATTAAGTATCCGTTTTCAGTTTAAGAACAATAAAATTTAAGGAGAAATCAATGAAAGCAGTGATCCCAGTTGCTGGTCTTGGCACGCGTATGTTACCTGCAACAAAAGCAATCCCTAAAGAAATGCTTCCTATTGTTGACCGCCCGTTGATTCAGTACGTTGTGAATGAAGCTATTTCAGCAGGAATTAAAGAAATTGTTTTAGTAACGCATTCAAGTAAAAACTCAATTGAAAACCACTTTGATACCAGTTTTGAGTTAGAAGCAACGCTTGAAAAGCGTGTAAAACGTCAGTTACTTGCAGAAGTACAATCAATCTGCCCGAAAGATGTAACAATTATTCATGTTCGTCAGGGGGAAGCGAAAGGTCTTGGTCATGCGATTAACTGTGCTGCACCTATCATAGGTGATGAACCGTTTGTTGTTATCTTACCGGATGTGATCATCGATGATGTAGCAAGCGACCTTAAAAAAGATAACTTAGCTGAAATGATCCAGCGCTTTGAAACCACCGGTGAGAGCCAAATCATGGTTGAGCCTGTGCCGCAAAACGAAGTAGACAAGTTCGGTGTTGTCGACTTAGGTGATGTAAAAATCAATCAAGGTGAAAGCGCAGCTATTTTAAATATGGTTGAAAAGCCTCCAGTTGATCAAGCTCCATCAAATCTTGCTGTTGTGGGTCGCTATGTATTGAGCAAAAATATTTGGCCATTACTTGCAAAAACCCCAGCCGGTGCAGGCGATGAAATCCAATTAACAGATGCCATTGCCATGCTCATGGAAAAAGAGATTGTTGATGCTTACTCAATGAAGGGGAAAAGCCATGATTGCGGTAGCAAAATTGGTTATTTAAAAGCCATAGTTGAGTTTGCACTGCGTCGTGATGAATTCAAAGGTGAGCTTACAGACTTCATAAAGTCGCTGGTTAAATAAGCAATTCAAATTACCTAATTGAAAATTATGTAAAAAAAGTGTCTATATGGCACTTTTTTGTTATTTACATGTTCCTCCCAATTGTCGATTATTACCCAATAAAGGATTTTTCTGATATACCTAAGTCTTAACGCATTGTTAAGATTAAAGATCAGTGAGATGCTTATTTACCCCTGTAGGATAGTTAAACTCAGCTATACTTATAAAAATACCTATGTAAAGACGGATTTTTATTGCTTTAGGTTGTCTAATATGAAAACTTAAGTATTAGGGTGTCATTAAGTTTTTATTGCAGTTAGTTAAGCACTGTACTGAAAATATTATAATAACAAATAATGTGTTAGAGTTTTCTTATGCAATGTCGTAAATCACTTTTATGGTTTTTGTATAGGTAAGTGCTAACAGATAGACTTCTTTAAAAAGAAGCAAATTTTTAATGGTACGTTTAAGAATCCTACTTATGAAATATTGCTCAAAACCTTTGCGTTACAGTATATACCTGTTGGTGTTATTGACTGTGTCTGGTTGCAGTAATAAGGCATTTCCTGATATCTCTTTTAACAAGCTTCCTGTTTTCAATGTTGTTCAGTACCTTAGTGATGTAACGCTAATGCAAAACTCATTTTTGTTGGCGCAAACCCAAAGTGAACCTGTCAGTACAGTGCTAGAACAGGCTGATACTTCTCAAGCACTATCAAGCGACTCTAAAGACTCTGTTAAACCTGACTATGCATTTGCTTTGCAATTAGCGTCTGTTAATACGGAACAAGGTCTTGCTTATACATTAAAGAAAATGGCTAAACGAGCACCCAGTATTTTTCAAGGAAAGCCGATACTTAATGTTGAAGTCGCTGATGTAAATGAGCATACCTACTATCGACTTAAGTTTGGTGGCTATAAGTATTTGAAAAACGCGAAAGCTGATTGTGAAGCGATTAAACGACAAGGCATTGATTGCTGGGTAAGTAACTACACTGACAACCGAATTTATTTTTAGCGTCAAATATTCACTCTAAAGGTGGCATTTTTATTGCTAAGATTTAAGTCTGTTTTTTAGAATTGACGTCACCATGCATTTTTCTATTTTTTCTAAATATCTACTGATAACCATCAGCTTAACTGCTCTAACAGCATGTATGATGAGCCAAGAGCAAGCCCAGCCAGCTTACACTGAGCAGCAAGTACAGCAATTTGCTGCCGAGTGGCAAAATAAACAACCTAGTATTGAACGTCTTGCGTTGATGGAAAAAGACCTTGCGTTGTTAATCGAAGTGCTTTCAGCCAATAGCGATTTAACCGCACAACCATCACAATTTGAGCCACAAAATGATGTGATTATTCATCAAAGCGAACAAACGCAAGTACAGCAAACATCATCCACAGACTCACTTGAGGCGATTATTGCAGCAAACAAAGCGGCTGAAGCGGGTGTGCAATTAGGTTTATATTTAACGCCGAAAAAAGTTAGTTATCAGGTCTTAAAGCTCAAACGTGATTATCCTGCTGTTTTAAATGGCCTTGATTTTCGTTTTAAAACACGAGAGCAAAAAGGCGTAACCGTGTATGGGTTAAGGGCCGGTCCATTTGCAAATTATACTCAGGCTACTGCATTTTGTGAGATAGCCAAAAGAATGGGGCAAACCTGTGTGACGGCACCATTTATTGGAGAGATGCTTTAAGCATCTTTCCTCTTAAAAATTAGGTAATTAATCTTAAAGTATTTGTTCTAGAGGTCGATAAAGCTTAAGATACAGAAAAATGGCTTAGCCATTTAATTATAAGGACTTAATATGAAATTACCTCTTTCTTTACTTTCTCTTAGTGTTATTTTCGCCTCATCAACTGCCTTTTCTGCTACTGAAACTTTTCGTGCTGAAGTTACAGTTCAAAACACTGTTGTTTTGACCAAAGATAGTGACCTTAATTTTGGGACTATTCGTGCTGTTGCAGACCCATCTGGAAACGATCGAGCAAGGCTTACAGTTAATGCGACACCAAATGCTAGTCCAATATCAGTAAGTACCAATAATACAGAAAACGCTTTATTTGCTGTCATTGAAGATGGCGAGCCTGCGGCGTTTACTGTGTCTGAAGCTGTTCCAAATGCTATTTTATCGATTACTGAGCCTACTCAGACTCAGTTAGAATTTGAAGATGGACAAGATACTGACCGTCCTGACTTTGAAATTGGTAATTGGTTATTCGTTATTACTAGCGGGCCAAACGCAAATGCGAACTACAATTCTGGTACACCTAACTTACAGGTTGCGCAAGACGGTACTGTGTCATTCAATATTGGCGCAAGCTTAGATACATCAGATCGTACTACCACAAAGCCATATGCTGATGGTGTTTATGCGGGGACTTTTCAAATCGAAGTCGCTTATTAATTATTTTAGGTAATTTTTATGCGCTTTTTGCTATTAGCCACTGTGCTATTTTCTGTTTTCTCTTTGCCTCTACAAGCAGCGAGCACAGAGCAACAAGCGCTTGATTTTGGCACTCTTGTTATTTTAGCTAATACAAATACCAGCTCTGTAATTGTCAAAGATGATGGCAGTATCAATACTCAGGGCTCAGTTTATGTACTTGAAAATGGCCACCCAGCAGAATTATTACTTACTGACTTTCCTGCCAGAACCCAACTAACTATGAATCTAGTTGCTCCAGTTGACTTAATACATGATGTAGATGGCAACACGAGTGCTGAGTTTTCTGTGCGCCTTAATGGTTTTCCTAAATATGTGATCACCAATGAGTTTGGTGAGGCAAAAGTATTTATTGGCGGTATTTTAACAACAGATCGTAGCGCTAAAGCATACGCAGATGGTCATTACTCTTCTTCAACTTATTTAGAAATATCGGTCGATTACTAAGGATAGATATGTTCGCAAAACGTCTTTTATGTGGACTCTTTTTTGTTTTATTCAGTCAATATGCAACAGCAAATTTACTTATTTCACCAACGCGGGTTTCATTTGATGAGCGCCAACGTAGCGCAAAAGTCACCGTCATTAATAGCTCAGATGAATATAGAACATATCGCGTGGTATGGAGCGAAAAATTAGCGCTCCCCGCAGGTGGTTACCAAACATTGAGTGAGCCTGTAGCAAGGAGCCTTTCACCAATGACGCGTTTATCCCCAAAGCAAATTCGCTTAGCACCGGGCGAAAGGCAAACGATTAAAATAGCAATTAGAAAGCCTAAGAATTTGGCTAAAGGGGAGTATCGTTCTCACTTATTGTTTCAAGCATTACCCAATGAAGTGAAAAGCACTAAACCAGGTATTAAAGTGAACATGATAATGAGTTTTAGTATTCCAGTTGTATATCGTGAGCAAGGCGAACAACCGAATGTTAAAATTAGGGACGTTAAGCTGGTTGAAGACTCTATTAATAAAAAACTTAGTCTTGCAGTTAAGTTAACCGAAAGCCAAGGCTTTAGTAGTTATGGGAGGCTCAGTGCGTATGCAACTAATACAGCGGGTAAACAAGAGAAAATCGCTGAAATTGGTAACTTGAGTTTGTACCCTGAAGTCAATGAAACAACAGCTTACCTAGCTCTATTTACCGATAAAAAACTACCGAAGAAAGGGCCTATTGAGATTAAATATGAAGGTGCTGATGAGTATGAAGGTATAGTTTTTGACTCATATTCATTTGCTATTCGACATTAGGGATTAATGCGAAAAAACTTATGAATCGCTTATTTGCGTTAGGGCTTATGCTATTAAGCCCTATTAGCTTTGCTAATTCGACTGTGAGTACAGAGGATGTACTAGCTAGACTCAATGCCATAAAGGCTAAGCTAAATGGCGAACAGCTTCATGCTCCACAATCAAAGCATACACCTGCTGTCAATCATTCTGCAGACACCTTAGACACCCAGCAGCGAATTGCGACTGGGGAGTTTTTGCTATTTTCAATTTATTTAAATGAAAATTACCTCGGTGAGATTTTTGCCCTTAAGTCTGATCAAGACATATTGCTCGGGCTTTCAGGGCTAGTTGATATCTTACAATTAGCAATCAATGTCGATTTATCGGCCGAGAGGGCAGAAGGTTGGTTCATCAACACTAATAAAACCTTTCAATTAACAGCTCAAAAAGAGCTGATTACAGATAATAAAAAGTGGCAGCTTACTGAGCAACAAATTAGTGTTGACGATGATATTTATATTGAGGCAGCAGTACTTGCAGAGGCTTTAGAATTTAAGCACCGCTCTGACTACGCAAGCTTAGAGCTACATATTGAAACTGAGTCTGTTTATCCGGTTGTCGCCCAAGCGCAGCGTCATAAAAAACAACTGCAAAGCTATAGTACTCAAAAACAAGCAACCTTACCTTGGAAACCAAGCCCATATCAGGCCTTATCAGTCCCTGTGGCTGACTTACAATTGAATTATACCCAAGATAATGATGGCAGTCAGGCAAGTTACTCATTACTTGGCTCGCAAGATTTTGCATATTTAACGATGGAATACTTTTTATCGGGTCGTGAAAGTGATTTATTGAATAACTCAAGGCTAACTTTCTCCAAGCAAGATGTGAATAATCAATTGTTAGGTCCACTTGCTGCAAGTCTTATTGAAGTAGGTGATGTCACAGCTACTCAAGTTGGCAGCCGTTATAACAACCAATACGGTCGCGGGGTTAAAATTTCGAATTATCAACTAGGGCAAGCTATTGATAATAATCGGGTGAATCTAACTAGTGCAGTACAGCCAGGTTGGGATGTTGAATTATATCGTAATGGCATTTTAATTGATCAGCAGCTGAGCTTGACTGATGGTCGCTATGTTTTTGCTGATATTGATTTACTGTTTGGTGAAAACAGCTTTGAGTTGATCTTTTATGGCCCACAAGGACAAGTAGAGCGAAAAACTGAATATTACTACATTGATGGCACGCAGCTTGAGCAAGGGGAAGCTGTTTATGAGCTATCTGTTTCAGAGCAAGGTGAGCAGTTACTTGGCAGCAGTAACTACAGTGCCAACAAGGGCTGGGTTGCTGCAGGGCGATACCAATATGGTGTGAGTGATAACATTGCCATGTATTCAGGCTTCATGGCGCAAAAACGAGAGCAAGATGAGCTATATCATGTTGCTCTAGGAACGAACCTTAGCTTGTTAGACAGGTTTTTGGTTAATCTGGAATATGAAGAAAACAATCAACAACAAAGAGAATTTGAATTAACAACAAGAACTAAATTGGCTGATCAGTCTTTGCTATTCAGCGCAACGAACCGTACTGATAATCAGAATGGTCGAGATATAACGCTGAAAAGCTATCAGTTTGATATGTCTGGTGAGCTGATGAAAAATGATTTTGGGCGGCTTAATTATCAGAACAACTTTCTGATTCAACATGCACAAAGTGGTGATTTAAAGCAAATTTATAACCGTTTAAATTACAGCTATGCAAACGTCTCTATAAATAATTTATTGCAGTGGCAAGACTTAAGTGTTGGGCAAGAAAGTGTTGATGGTACGACGCGTTTACAAACACGCCTAGGTAGAGTGTATAGTCGATTTGGGGTTAATTATCGACTCTCTCCGGTTAGTGAAATAGTGAGTTATGAAGCTGAGTTTAGCAGAAGTTTAGGCCCAAGCTTACAAACAGAACTAACTTTAAGGGATTCTCTAGATTACGATGTTCAGTCTGCCGAATTAGGATTAACGTGGCAAAATGACAGGATTAACTTAAGCAGTAATGTTAATTACGACAGCAATGATCAATGGCAAATTCGCTTAAATAGTCGATTTAGTTTTGGCTTTGATAGTCAATATAATCAGCCATTTATGAGTAATCGAACATTGACCAATACTGGTAGTTTGATGGTTAATGTGTTTTTAGATGAAAATGATAATGGCCTTAAAGACTACAATGAAAAAGGCTTGGCGGGTGTTAAAGTAAAAGGCTTACAAAATTATCGCCAAGCTATTACCGATGAACAAGGTATTGCGATTCTTTCAGCTATGCCAGCTAATCGCACAACAGATATAGTGCTAGATCGTGACAGTTTTTCTGACCCTTTTATGATCCCCGCCCACGATGGTTTCTCCATAACACCACGAGCAGGTTTTGTTGAGTACATGGATTACCCAGTAAATAATGCCAGCGAAATAGAAGGTACTGTTTATCAGCAAACAGAGCAAGGCTCTAATGTTCAACCTTATGCCCAAATTACTTTAGTGGATGAACAAGGTAATGATGTAGCTACTACGCAAGCGGCTTATGATGGCTATTACTTGTTTACTGATATTAAACCCGGTAAGTATAAAGCGGTTGTTGATAAGCAATACCAAGAGCAAAAATCACTGACCAGTGCTCAAACACACAAAATACAATTATCGCCTAAAGGTGATGTGCTGGTGGGGGTTGATATTACTTTGCGATCACTCGAAAAGCGCCAAGGATATATAGCGAGTATTGGCAAGTTTAATTCACTGAAAATTTTAAAGGTGTATTACTCATTGGTGAAACAGCGTTTGTTACAGCAAGGGTTACATAACGCTTTTTATATACACGATAAAGCAAATGCACACTACACGCTTGCGATAGGCTTTGACCCACAGTCTGCAAACGAGCTTGAGCAGCAATGTGTGCAGCTAATATCACAAGCAATTAAATGCCATGTAACAGAACAGCATGTTCAACACTAGCAAGGAGCAAATTATGGTTTTTACTACTTTTCAAAATCTGAAGAAAGTATGGTTAGTCTTACTGGTTACTCCTATCATTGGTTGCCAAAGCATGTCAGAGCCACAAGTGAGTGAAGAAAACTTAGTAAAAATTAGCCAGCAAGAGCTTATAGAGCTTAGGCAGTCGCATCAACAATTCCAAGCGATGAAGCCAGAGCTTGAGCGCTTGCTGACAATAGAAAGTGAGTTAACCTTACTCACTGAACAACTTACTTTGCTAAATGCGCAGCAAACTGAGCCTGAAAAGACTAAAAAGTCATCAGTAACCGCACCTCAGTTTATAGCTGAGCCTACAGCCAAATTTGCACTACAACTTGCTTCCGTAACAGAATTACCTCGACTAACAGCTCGCCTTGCTGAAATTAAAAAACAAGCGCCGGCGCTATTTAATGGCCAGTTTATTGCTAATGTAGAGTCAGTAACAGTGAATGGCAGCACTTTTCATCGTTTGAAAATTGGTGCATATCAACAAAAGCAGCAAGCAGCTAATGATTGTAAAAAGTTAGCATCAGTCGGGGTGGCATGCTTGGTATCACATTATGTACAGAATCCGCTTGATTTATCCCATCAACAATAATACTTAGGCATAATTATTGCTTTGTACTTACTAAGTTTAGTGAGGATGGCAATTATGCGCCTGTTATTTTATTCAGTTTTTTTAGTGTTGGTGGGTTGTAGCTTAACTGAAGAGCCACAAAAAACGCCCCCTAGAGAAACCCCAAAATCGCCGATGGCACCTTATACGGTGCATCAATACGTTGCTGATTTAAGTAGTCAGCTGAGCCGTATTCAAGGCCCTTACAAAGGCAATGCACGTATTGCTGTGACCAGTTTTTATATGGCTGATGGCTTAGGTACTGATTTAGCTGAAGATCAGGGCAGTGGCTTGAGTCAGCAAATTCAAGAAAGTTTATTAACGCAATTTACTCAGCTTGGTTTTCATACCATTGAGTATCGATTAGAAAATACTTTAAATTTGCAGCAATCGGCCGATAGTGTACTTAGTCGTGATGTAAATACCTTACGTCAACGTCAGAATATTGACTTTGTTATTACCGGCACACTGACGCGGCAACAACATGCCTACATAGTAAATGCCCGATTAGTGAATACCAAAGATCTGCGAATTGTGTCAGCAGCAAGCACTGAGATCCCTATCAATGTAATGTGGGGCGCTGAAAAAGTTCAGCAACGTGATGGCCAGTTGTATCGAAGCGAATATTAAGAGGAACTCATTTAATGAAACGTTTAATTTTAACTTTATGTTTGCCGTTTGGCTTTGGTTGCTCGTCAATGTTAACTGGTGATGCAACACAACACGAAAATGATCCTCAGTTAGCTGCACAAAGAGAAGTCGCCGCGCCGCATAGTAATGACAGTGTGTTTCAAACCAATCAGGCGGTAATGAATAACAGCACTTTTACAGCAGCCCCAACTCGTAAAAATATCAATCACTATGTACGTGGCATCATGCAGGATTTAGTTGAAAACTTGCAATATGTTAGTGATAACACGCCGGTTGCTGTTTCAAGCTTTGTGTACCTTGATGCAGATTACAACTCAACAAATTTGCTGGGTAATCAAATTGCCGAAAGCTTCATTCATGAACTTCATGCGTTTGGTGTGCCTGTCATTGATTTTAAAACCACGGATTATATGCGTGTTACGCCAACTGGTGATTATGTTTTCAGTCGTGATTATTTAGAGCTTAGCCAAGACCAAAACTTCAATTATGTATTGGCAGGTACTTTGGTTAATCATCAAAGTGGTGTGCTCGTGAATGCCCGCATTGTTGGTTTAGCAAGCAAAGCAGTTGTAGGGTCAGCGCAAGGTTTTATCCCGCAATCAGTGGTTGATGCCCTTGATAGTACCAACCGCAGTGATGGTATTACACTAAAACAAGCAAGTGAGTAAGCTATGAAAGGTTTTATCTTAGCATCGTTAACGCTCGCACTATCTGGCTGCCAATTGCTGCCAGAGCAATCAGCAGAGCCGCAAAATACAGCTCAAAATGTACCTGCATCAGCAAATACTCAAGTCGATTACGTTGCTATGCTACAAGCGCTTGAACAAAATGATATGCAGCAGGATAACGCTAACCATCGTTTATTTGTGCCTTATCAACATCATAAAACCGTTGTTAATTATGTCGAGCAAATGGCCCTTGAGTTAGTGGATACCATGCAACAAGAAAGCGAGTTAGGAATAGCCATAACTAGCTTTGTTGATTTAGATGCGAGCCTAAAAAATAGCTCTCAACTTGGTAATCAACTCTCTGAAACAATGATGCATCAGCTGCAAAAATTTGGCTTTGGCGTTGTTGATTTTAAAGCGATGGATATCATTAGTGTGACATCACGTGGTGATTTTGTGATGTCGCGAGATGTAGAAGAGTTAGCCGAGCGTCGCATCGCGAGTCATGTACTTACAGGCACACTGATATACCGCCCAAATGGTGTTGAAGTGAATGCTCGAGTAATAAATTTAAACTCAAAGCTGGTTATTGCTAGCGCACAAAAAGTGATCCCTTATTTTGTGCTAAAAAATGAATCAATCAAATCAGCAACAGCTAGCGTTAACTAGCCTCATTATTTTGCCAATCGACTTACTCAAAAGTCGATTGGTTTATTCTCTTGATTACCAAAGCCTTAGACCGTTATAATTTTCTGTAAGCTTTACCTCAGCTTTTGAGTGGCCTCTTAGTTAAATGGATATAACGGCCCCCTCCTAAGGGGCAGTTACAGGTTCGATTCCTGTAGGGGCTACCAAGTTTCTTCAGCAGCCCCAATTAAATTAACCCGTTACTTTTTCAAGCTCGCCTGTGCGCCATGGTTCAATGATGATTTTGATATGGTCGTTTGGTTTAAATAAGGTATCAAACGCACCTTGTACGCCGTCTATGCCGACTTTACCAGTACGCATTTTTTGCCATGCAATTTTGCCTGACGCGATGTTCTCAAGTGATTGTGCAAACTCTTCTGGCTGGTAGTAATAAGAGAAAATAAGGTCTAACTCTTTCACTGTGGCATAGGCAAAGTTAACGTTGAGTGGCGCGGTATGTACACCCGTTACAATGATTTTTGCTTTTGCTGGTGCACGTAAAATGTAGTCGTTCAATAAGCGGCTTACACCGGCACATTCAAAAATAACCACCTTGTTGTTACCCGCAAGTTCTGCGGCTTTAGCAACTTCATCACCTTCCATAGGGTTAACATATTCTGTGGCGCCAAATTCAAGGGCAATTTGTTTTTTGCTCTCTTGTGGATCAGAGGCAATGATGTGTTTTACGCCTTGAAGCTTTAACGCGGCAATCGCGGCAAGGCCAATTGGGCCACAACCAACCACAATGGCAACATCATCATTATTCATTTGTGCGCGGTTCACTGCGTGCAGGCCAACAGCAAGTGGTTCTGTAATGGCTGCTGCTTCTGATGGAACAGCATCAGGAATAGGTAATAGCAAGGCTTCATCAACAATAAAGTATTCAGAATAAGCACCATATAGCCCAGGTGTTACACCTACGCCAGCACCGCCAGCTGAAAGTAAAATAGGCACTGAGGTGACACGGGTGCCTTTCGCTAATTCGCCTTTTGTATTGGGGCCGTAGCTAACGATTTCAGCCGCATATTCATGGCCTAATAACACTTCTTGGTCATCGCCAGCATCTTTTGCCATGATGCCGAGGTTTTTATAGATATCGAATACATCGCTGGTGTGGCGAGTTATATGAATATCTGAACCGCAAATACCGCAAGCTAGGCTTTTTACCAGTACTTGGCCGGGTCCAGGAGTAGGGATATCAATTTGTTTTACATGCAGCTTGCCATTTTGCATGGCAACAGAATTCATTTGGCTCATATGTGTGTCCTCAATTCACCTTATTTGTGAATTATTAGACTAAAGTAAAGCGCCTGCCTTAATCTTGACTTTTTGCGACAAAAACACAGCTTATTACGACATGTCTGTTTATAAACTGGTCATTGTGGAATATTTAAAGTAAAAACCCTCAAAGTGATAAGGGTTTTTACTTTATTAAGGTTTAGCCGAAGTAGGCTGTATTGAGGTATAAATGAGTTAATACTCCAGCAAAGTAACCTAGTAAAATGACCGGCGACCATTTTAAGTGGCTATTAAAGGTGTATATCCCTCGCGCTTGACCCATTAGTGCAACTCCTGCCGCAGAGCCAATTGATAACAGGCTGCCACCAATTCCTGCTGTTAGCGTAATAAGCAGCCATTGACCGTGCGACATATCAGGCATCATTTGTAACACTGCAAACATCACTGGAATGTTATCGACTACCGCTGACATTAAACCAAGAATAATGTTCGCACCGGTAGCAGACCAGTTGTTATAAAGTAAATCAGAAAGTAGCGCTAAGTAGCCGATAAACCCTAAGCCTCCAACACAAATAACGATGCCATAGAAGAACAAGAGCGTGTCCCACTCGGCTCTCGATACACGGCTAAATACATCAAAAGGAACAACGTTACCTAAGCGAGATAAGCGTTCTTTATCACCTTCGCGCTCTGCCATCGCACGCTTTCTGGCAAGAGAGCCGGGGAGTGTCACGCGTAAGAAGTAACCAAAAAATTGTAAATAGCCAAGGCCCATCATCATGCCTACAACCGGCGGTAAACCAAAGGCGGTTTTTAGAACCACGGCGGTGAGTATTGTCAGTAAGAATAAGCACAAAATGCGAAGCGCACCCCGTTTAAGTTCAATATCTTCATCGGCCGTATCCGGGTGACGGTTATTGATAAATAAAGACATAACAAATGCTGGAATAATATAGCTGACTAAAGCTGGTAGGAATAAAACAAAGAACTCGGTAAAAGCAACAACATCGGCTTGCCAAACCATCAGTGTCGTGATGTCACCAAATGGGCTGAATGCGCCACCGGCATTTGCGGCTATTACAATATTGACGCATGACATAGCAATGAAGCGGTTATCATTTGCTGCTACCTTCATTACCACTGCACATAAAAGTAGGGCGGTAGTTAAGTTATCGGCTACAGGTGAAATACAAAATGCCAGTACACCGCTTATCCAAAATAATTGTTTGTAGCTAAAGCCCCTCGCAACCAACCAACTTCTTAGACCATCAAATAAACGACGCTCTTCTAGGGCGTTGATGTAGGTCATCGCAACGAGCAAAAATAGCATTAACTCCGAAAATTCTAACAAGGCGTGACGAAATGCATCGGTGCTAAGATCAGATAAGTTTTGTGCACTGTACTGCCAAGCAATAAGGGTCCAAATAATCCCGGCTGCAACCAATACGGGTTTTGATTTGCGTAAGTGAATTTTTTCTTCGAGTATGACGAGCACATAAGCAAAGATAAAAATAACAAGGCAGATAATGCCAACAGGGTGGGTGAGTAAATCGATAGTACCAGTTGACGCAGCATGAGCTTGGCCACCGAAACATAGCAAGGAAAGGAGCAATCCTTGTGTTAGTTTTTTCATTGTATATTCCAATTAAATCATCTTAATTTCGTTACGGTTTAAGTAAATGTAGCTGCAGACATTTTAGATTCATTCTTTGCTTTATGTAACAAATTGGTAACTAAGATGTTGGTATTTTGAATATAAATACGGGTGATGGCGAGAGCAGACCAGTTATATAATTTATAATTTAATCAATGTGTTGTGGTTTTAAAATAATAAAGGGCTGCAATTAGCAGCCCTAACTTGAAAATTATGCAAAGTGTTTTTCTAAATCGTCAGAGCCACCAATGTGCTCACCGCCTATGAATACTTGCGGAACTGTTTCACGACCAGAAATCGCTTTTAAACTAGTTAGTGAAGCGTGTTGACCTAATACAATTTCTTCGTACACATAACCTTTGGCCTCTAGTAACGCTTTAGCTTTTGTACAGAACGGGCAATTAGGCTTGGTGATAATGCTCACAGATTCTGGTTTTACCTGTGCTGGGTTAATGTATTCGAGCATGGTATCTGCATCAGATACTTCAAACGGGTCGCCAGGCTTTTGTGGCTCGATAAACATTTTTTCGATAACGCCGTCCTTTACCAGCATAGAATAACGCCAACTGCGCTTACCAAAACCTAAGTCGTTTTTATCGACTAACATACCCATGCCGTCGGTAAATTCGCCGTTGCCGTCTGGCAATAAAGTGATATTTTGCGCTTCTTGGTTTTGTGCCCATGCATTCATTACGAAGGTATCGTTTACAGAAATACAGACAATGTCATCAACACCGTTTTGTTTAAATACAGCCGCAAGCTCGTTATAACGTGGCAAGTGAGTTGATGAACATGTTGGTGTAAATGCACCTGGTAATGCAAATAGCACAACTGTTTTACCTTTAAAAATTTCGTCAGTGGTTATTGATTTCCACTGCTCGTCTACACGTGTTGCGAATGTAACGTTTGGTACTTTTTGGCCTTCAATATTGTTTAACATTGTTTTGATTCCTCTTGATTTGTTGAGTGCCATTATGCGATTTAATTTGTGATAGCTCCAATCGTTTGTTTGTATTAATATGATAGGTAAAAGCTATTGGTGGTGTGATATGAATTTAAAAGACTTTGAATACGTAAAAGCGGTTGCGCAATATAAGCACTTCAGAAAAGCAGCTGATGCTTGCTATGTCAGCCAACCGACATTAAGCGGGCAAGTTAAAAAGCTTGAACAAGAGCTGGGGGTTGTTATTTTTGACCGTTCAACAAAGCAGGTTACGTTGACTGTGCAAGGTGAACAACTTCTTAAGCAGATCACACTGATCCTAGATCAAACCCAAGTGCTTAAAGAAATAGCCGCTAGCTCACATGACCCACTAAAGGGTAAAATCAATGTAGGTATTATTCCTACCATTGCACCTTATTTACTGCCAACACTCTTAACTTCGATGAAGCAGGCCTTTAGTGAAACCCAGTTTTCATTTATAGAAATGCAAACAGCGCAAACGCTGGTGGCTCTTGATAATGGTGAGATTGATATTGCAATTGTTGCTGATGTTGCCGATTTAGCGCCTTATCATGTGTCACCGCTTTATAAAGAAGACTTTTTAGTTGCAGTTTCTGAGCAACACGCTTTAGCAAAACATATCGAAGTTGCCTTAGCTCAATTACATGAATGTGACTTATTAATGTTAAACGAAGGGCATTGCTTTAAAGAGCAAGCTGAGCAATTTTGTTTTTCAGCTGGGGTTGAAGTCTCGAACCAATATAAAGGTAACAGTATTGAAACCTTACTCGCGTTGGTGGCAATGGATGATGGGGTAACCTTTGTTCCTAAGCTTGCATGTACACCACGTGAAGGAGTGAAGTATTTAGCTATAACACCAAACCAGCAACGCCAAGTTGTCATTGCAACTCGTAAGCACTACCCACATATAGCTGGTGTTGAGCAATTAGCTAGTTGGCTAAATGCTCATGAAGGCCTACAAGCTCATTTACTCGCTAGCAGCTAATTCAACAATATCGTTAATTTGAATGTTAGGTAGTGGTTGCTTATCTATACTCATGGCAACCGCTGATTGCTGATAAAGCTGAGTCACTTTTACCTGATTAAGTGTAGTGATTTTGTGCGGGAGCTTATTACCCTGTGCATCCGTTAGGTAATTATGATGGGCAATATTTAAAATTTGCCCTTGCTCAAGCCCATGCGCCTTACCCAAGTTGATGATTAGCCTGCCGTTTTCGATATGCAGTATTTTACCTTGCGTGGGTAAGCAGGCCATAGCTGCTTGTAAGTCATAGGTTAGGGTTTGGTTTATATCGCTAATAGCTTGGCCATAGTCAGTTGCCCAAAATCGGTCGCTATATACATCGATGATCTCAGTCTTTTTATACGGCCAAATACCTTCTGTTTGGTAGCTTTTTTGCCAGAGCTTTTCGTAAGTGGTGCCATCAAATAAGACGTAATCTACTTTGTATGCACGCTTGAAACTATCATCTTGCCAAAATGCATAATCGTTGTTGATCTTATGGTTAACCGATAAATCACGAATACGGCTCAGTAATACATATTGCGAGTTACTGCGGCTAGTGACCTCTTCAAGTAGTGCATTACTGTAATCGTATTGCTGAGTGAAAAAATGATCTACTCGCAACGGCATATTGTAATAGGCTGTCGGTTTAGCTGCCATTTGCGTATTACTTAAGCTGGCATATAAGTGTTCACTAATGGCTTTGTTTACGTCAAAAATTTGGCCCATACGCGCTTGCTCGCGATTGGCGAGTTGGCTTTGTGTCACGGCAATAAATTTGGTGTATTGGTTTGCAGGGCATTCTTCTGCTTGAGCAAAAATATCGAGGCGAAGCGTGATGGCATAGGTGTCGTTATGGCGGTCTTCGCTGATCAATTCTATTTTCTGGATTTCACCATGGCTGCTTATTTTCAGCTGATCTTGCGTCAAAACCCCGTCAACTAAGGTCTGTACAGAGGTTACTCGAGCGCCAGAAAACACTAAAGCCTGAGTTATGGCGTCTTTAATGGCGGCAGATTTGGCTTGGCTCGTATCGCCATTTTTTACAACTGCATGGCCTGTAGATTCAAACCACTGAGCTAAGCTATTGTTAGAAAACAAAATTGTAAAGGCTAAGCCAAGGCCTTTTAAGCTGGCTATTGTTTTATTTTTCATGCTGACACCTAGCATTAAAACCAATGAATAACCTAAATGAGCAAGGACTGTACCACAGTGGCATTAAACGTGCATATTTGTAGCCAAAGAGTTTTAAGCGGAAGCAAATTATGCGAGCACTTCTATTCGGTGGGCTGGTTGCCTGCGCAGCATTAACCGGCTGCAGTAGTATTTTTGATAAACATGTAGAATACACTTACATTGAGCCAGATAGCTACCCAGTGCTAAAAGCCGTGGGTTATGCGCCAATTAGTGCTCAACCAGGTAACAATGAATCGCAGCGTACTCTACTTGCGATTAAAGCCTCAAAGCTTGAAGCTTACCGCGAGCTTGCTGAGCAAGTTTACGGGCAAAGAATTTCCGCAGGCACTACAGTGCAAAACAGCATTGCTCATAATGATCAATTACAAAGCCAAGTACAAGGTGTGATCAAAGGTGCACAGGTTATTAAAACCTATGCGGTAGGGGATACCTACGCAACTGAATTACAGCTTGATATGAAGCGAGTGCACGATTTATACATCGGCGAAGTAAAACCGCGCCAAGTGAAAAAAGTAACATATTATTAGGTGCAACTTAGTCTAGTTGTAACCTATTGGCTTGCCGCATAAGTCCAGCAAATTCTGCAAGCATTAAAAAAGCGCGATAACTTAGTTATCGCGCTTTTTTAATGAAATAGTATTTAGGCTTTCAAGTTGTGAACGATTTTCTTATCGCCTTGAATCACGCTGCCGCCTTGGTCGTAGGTCATCGATGATGGTGCACCGATTAAAATATCTTTAAGTTGCTTAACACTCAACTGTGCTTGATGGGCCGCGTGAGCGTTTACATCATTTTTCTTCTTGCAGCTTGCTAGGAGAGTATTTACTTGCTTAATGAGTGCACTTACTTCGTCATCTTGCGATTCGTTGTGCGCAACAAGCTTTTGCACTTCTTTATCAATGGTTTGAATTTGTTGGAGCAAAGAGATTTTTTGTTGGGCAATACTCTTTAATCCGTCACCACGCTTTGCAGCAATGGCTGTCAACTCATCATCTAACAGCGCAGCAATAGACTCCAAGCAAGAAACTTGTTGTGTTAATTTGCTAGCTATTAAATGATTATGATCAGCCATAGACATCAAACTCGAATGCAGCGATGTTCTTTGCTAGCTTTTCAGCATCAATTTGGTATTTACCTTCACTGATTGCCTTTTTCAGCTCAGCCACTTTATTGCTATCAAAGCCAGATGATTGCTCTGCTTTTTCTTGCAAAGATTTTAGCTGTTTAGCTTGAGGAGTTAAGCTCACAGAATCTGCACTTGCTTTTGGTGCGGCCGATTTTGCAGCGGCTGCATTAGCATTATCTTTTTGTAAATCAAGCTTTTTTTGCTTGGTATTTGTCAACACAGAAGGCTGTTGTTGACCATTATTGACATTGCTTACCATAATTTTGACCTATACATTACCCAACATATGCCTTTATATCGGCGGGCACAGCGGATACTTTAGCATAAATATAAAAAATTAAATATTTACTTGTACAGACTCGACCCCATCCACACGTGCATTTAATACTTTACCTGATTTTTTGTTTTTTACACGTACTAATTCGTCTAACGTGCCATCTTCTAGAGCAATTCCGGTGGTTTTAATTCTTAAGCCGCGTAATGAAGCATAGATAGTTACATTATCGCCTTTACAAACCATACAAACCTGGCTCATTACAATCGGACTACCATCACGCAAGTTACGCTTACTGCGACTGCCAATAAGTATAGCCTCATCTTGAACATATTGCGTTCTAACAAATTGCTTTGGCTTCATTTCGAGGCGTAAATGTTCAGGGCGAATGACCTCTCCACGGGCTAAATTAGTGGTAACAACAACCACAGGTTCTAGCTCAATAATGCGCACGTGAACGTATTGGGTCCAACTATTTAAATCTTGGCACTTAAGTTGTACAGTTACCTGCCGATTAAAAGGAGGCTCTGTTGGTAACTCTTTGTTAATTGGTGACTCACATAACCTCTCAGGAATGCGACTATCTAATGGTAAAGCACTAATTTGAGGTGTGGTGTCCAGATCAGGGAGCTGCTCGCTAACAAAATCGATGGCGATTTGTTGAAGTTGCTCGGTATTATAAACTTCTGCCTGTAGTTGTGTTGTAAACAACAGGCTAGTAAGAAAATAAAAAACACTGTATCTTCGGCTTTTTTTTAACAAACTCATATTGTTTCGACTATGCTTATGGTTGAAAACAAGGTATAAATATTTTGCGTCAAAAAACAGACGCTTTGTAACCTTATGTAGCTTTAACACAAAGAAGGCAATTATTGTTCCAGCTCTGATTGTTTATCTTTAGGAGATTGAAATGGCAGGCATTTTAGACTCAGTTAACCAGCGTACTCAGTTGGTTGGGCAAAACCGCCTTGAATTACTATTATTCAAACTCAGAGGGCGACAACGCTTTGGTATAAACGTGTTTAAAGTAAGAGAGGTTCTGCAATGTCCACCACTTACTAACATGCCTAAATCAAATGCGTACATTCGCGGTGTTGCGCATATCCGTGGTCAAACTATCTCTGTTATTGATTTATCGATGGCTGTAGGTGGCCCTGCAATTGAAAATATCAAAGACAGTTTTATCATCATTGCTGAGTACAACCGTTCAGTGCAAGGGTTTTTAGTTGGTGGTGTTGAACGCATCGTGAATATGAACTGGGAAAAAATAATGCCGCCGCCTTCGGGAGCCGGACGTTATTCTTACCTAACTGCGGTCACTGAGATTGAAAACGAATTAGTTGAAATTCTCGATGTAGAAAAGATATTAAACGAAATTTGCCCAGTTAACACTGAAGTGAGTGCTGAAGTAGTTGGTGAAGGTGAGATTCAGCGTGACTTAGGTGAGCGTATTGTCTTTATTGCTGATGACTCTGCAGTAGCTCGAAACCAAGTTAAGCGTGCGCTTGAACCTCTAGGTGTACAAACTGAACTAGCTAAAAACGGAAAAGAAGCGCTTTTACGTTTAAGAGAGATTGCTCAGCTCGATTGTCAAAATGATATTACTGAACGTGTTGGTCTATTAATATCTGATGTAGAAATGCCAGAAATGGACGGTTATACCTTAACCGCTGAAATTAAGGCTGATCCAAAATTATCACCTTTGCATGTGATCTTGCATACCTCTTTAAGTGGGGTGTTTAACCAAGCAATGATCGAAAAAGTGGGTGCTGATGATTTTATTGCAAAATTTAACCCAGATGAATTAGCGACAGCTGTGAAGAAGTGGGTTCATTGTGATTAATTATTTATAGGTGGTATTACTTTGGAAAATAAGCATTTACAACAAAGCGAATACGATCAATTCCGCTCTTTTTTAGAGCAACAATGTGGCATTGTGCTTGGCGATAATAAACTTTATTTAGTTAAAAGCCGCCTTGCGCCGCTTATGGCGCGTTTTAATGTTGAGTCTTTATCACAGTTGGTAAGTAAAACACTAAGCCCTCATGAGAGGCAGCTTCGTGCCGCTGTCGTTGATGCGATGACAACCAATGAAACGCTTTGGTTTCGTGACCAATATCCGTTTGAGTTATTGAAAACAAAACTATTTCCTGAGCTTAAAGATGTGCGTAGGCCACTAAAAATATGGTCAGCGGCAAGTTCATCAGGACAAGAGCCGTACTCAATTGCCATGTCTGTTGCCGAGTTCCAATCAAAAAACCCAGGCGTATTAAAGATGGGTGCGCAAATTATTGGCACTGATATCTCTAATACCATGCTTGATATGTGCAAGAATGCTGAGTATGACTCGCTGGCGCTCGCTCGTGGCTTGTCGATGGAGCGTCGTCAAAAGTTCTTCAAGGACAGCGGTAATGGAATGGCTCAGGTAGTTGACCCTATACGTAAAATGGTCAGCTTTAGACATTTAAACTTACTCGATTCATATGCCCTTATGGGCAAGTTTGACATCATATTTTGCCGTAATGTGTTGATTTACTTTTCACCAGAAGTAAAAGCTAAAATCATTTCTCAATTTGCTCAAGCTTTAAACCCGAAAGGTTACCTGTTTTTAGGTGCGTCAGAATCAATGGCGGGCTTAAGTGATAGCTTTGATATGGTTCGTTGTAACCCGGGTATCATCTATCAGAAAAAGTAAACTCTCCTTAGCAACCTAGCCCTTAGGTTGCTAAATTTACCTATTTTTTCAGTCTCTTATATAAATTAAATTACTCCTAAATTTTTGGCTTAGCTTTTGCATTAACCACTGCAGAGTCAATTTTTTGGAGATGGTTATGGCTATCAGTTTTGATAAAGCATTTGGTGTTCATCCTCATGCGATGTTGATCCGTTCACAACGCGCCGAGTTATTAGCGACAAATATCGCTAATGCTGATACGCCGGGCTATAAAGCGAAAGATATCGATTTTGCCTCGGCATTAAAAGCGGCAAAAAGCAACCAACAAGGCGGCAATAGCATGGTAAGAACCGATGCTAAACATATTGCCGGGGGCAGTCGTTTTGTTGGCAGTGCAGAAATGTTTCGTACGCCAAATCAAGCAGATACAGGTGATGGTAACTCAGTCGATATACAAGTGGAACGAAACTTGTATGTACAGAACTCATTAGAGTATCAGGCAAGCCTGCAATTTATGAGTAGTAAAATTAAAGGCCTTAAAAAAGCCCTCGGTAGTCAAGGAGCTTAATCATGAGTTTGTATAATGTTTTTGATATTTCAGCAACCGGTATGAGTGCGCAAAATGTTCGCTTAAATACCACAGCCAGTAATATCTCGAATGCAAATACGATTAGTTCTAGTCAAGATCAGACATATCGAGCGCGCCACCCTGTTTTTGCTGCAGAGTTGACTAAAGCGTCAGCATCACAAAGCAATCCTCAGGGCTCTTCTGTTGGCGTTAAAGTGTTAGGCATTGTAGAGAGTGATAAACCTCTACAAATTGAATATAACCCGAACCACCCAAGTGCGGATGAAAATGGTTATATCTACAAACCTAACGTTAATGTTGTAGAAGAAATGGCAAATATGATTTCTGCCTCTCGCTCTTACCAAACAAATGTGCAAGTTGCTGATGCAGCTAAGCAAATGTTAAGTAAAACACTGTTGTTAGGACAACGGTAACCGAGGATAAGTTATGAGTAACGACATCAGCTCTGCATCATCATCCTATATGGATAGTTTGCGTTGGAATCAAAGTAGTACGCAAACAACTGAAGAAGACAACAACACGCTTTCTCAGGAAGATTTCTTTTCGTTGTTAACACAGCAGTTGTCGTTTCAGGATCCAAGTAATCCTGCTGATAACGATCAAATGATTGCGCAGATGACGAACTTTACCATGGCTGAAGGTATTTCAAACTTAAACGAGAAGTTTGATTCACTCACTGCATCAATGACATCAAATTCTGCGTTACAGGCTTCGACTCTTGTTGGTAAGCAAGCGTTACTTGAGTCTGACACCATTGATTTTGATGGCGAAAATCTAGCTAAAGGGTCGGTGGTTGCAGAAACCGCTGTTGAATCTTTAACGCTAAGAATAACGGATTCATCAGGCCAGTTAGTGCGTACCATTGAATTAGGTTCTCAGTCAGCGGGTGCACTTCGTTTTGAATGGGATGGTAAAGACAATGATGGCAATGTGCTACCTGAAGGTGAATATGACATCAGTGCTGAAGGCTTTGTAAATGGAGACTACAGCAGTATGCCAATGGCGACCTTTAAGAATATTGAAAGTGTCAATATTAATGGCGCAAGCGGCATTATCGTAAATACAAAAGAGGGTGCGGTTAGGCTAACTGATATAGCTGAAATCGCATAAGTAAAAAAGGTTTGGGTTAGCTTAGGCTAAGAGATAGGTTAGAGGTGAGTTATGAGCTTCAATATTGCATTAACAGGCTTAGCAGCCGCGCAAAAAGATTTAGACGTTACCGCAAATAACATTGCTAACGTTAATACTACGGGCTTTAAAGAGTCTCGTGCAGAGTTCGCTGATGTATACGCATCATCAGTATTTAGTTCTGGTAAAACAAAAAATGGTGACGGTGTAAGAACGACAATGGTGGCACAGCAATTCCACCAAGGCTCGTTATCTTTCACAAATAACTCTCTTGACTTAGCGATCACTGGTGAAGGTTATTTCGCAATGGCGAATGACCTAGGCGCGCAAGACTTCACATATACTCGTGCAGGTGCGTTTAAACTAAACCAGGATAACTTCATTGTTGATGCAAGCGGTAACTACTTACAAGGTTTCCCTGTTGATGAAGCAACCGGTGATACCACTTCTGTTAGCTTAAGTACATCTTCGGCGTTACAAATTCCTGATGCATCAGGTTCACCACGTGCAACCACGAATGTTTATTCATCATTTAACCTTGATTCACGTGCCTCTGCGCCAACAGTGACACCGTTTGACCCTGAAGCAAGTGCTACATATAACAGTTCAACATCAACAACTGTGTATGATTCATTAGGTGAGCCACATATTTTACAGTTCTTTTTTGTGAAAACAGACTCAGCGACAACAGGTAATGAAAATGAATGGGAAGTGTATGCAACACTTGATGAAAAACCATTTGATGCAAGTGGTGTAGAGCAAACAACAACGCCTTATACACCACTAACTACATTCCAATTTGATTCAAGTGGTTTACCACTTAACACGGATGGTGTTGCAAATACTGATGCATCATTTAACCCATTAACTTTACCAAATGGCGCAGGCGCTGCGACAGGTTTATCTGACTTACTATCTAATGGTGCTAGTTTCCCTGATGATGTAACGATGAACTGGCGTGATGAAGCGGCAACAGCGAATAAAGTACCTACTCAATATGCTAGTAACTTTGAAGTAAAAGCACTTGAACAAGATGGTGCGACTGTAGGTCGTCTATCAGGTATCGATATCGGTTCTGACGGTAAAATTGTTGCTTCATACAGTAACGGTGACACTTCATTCTTAGGTCAAGTTGCGATGGTACGCTTTTCGAACTCACAGGGTTTACAGCAAGTGGGTGATACTTCTTGGAAGAAGAGTTTAACGTCAGGTGAGCCTATTGCTGGCGAACCAGGTTCAGGTACCTTGGGTTCAATTAACTCATCTGCGCTTGAACAATCAAACGTTAACCTAACTAACGAACTTGTTGATTTGATTAGTGCGCAGCGTAACTTCCAAGCAAATTCACGTGCGCTTGAGGTTAACTCAACACTACAGCAAAACATCCTACAGATCCGTTAATTTTAACGGCTCTAAGCTTAATCCGACACGAAGGCTGCTCCCTCTATTGGCAGCCTTTTTTCATTCTAATTATTCATTTTTCTCTTCTATTTTAGCGTCAATTTTACTTTGGCACTTTTATTGCATTTCTTAGTTATCGTATTTTTAGTGAGTCAATGTTATGGACAAAATGGTCTACATTGCCATGTCGGGTGCTAAGCAAAGTTTGCGAGGTCTTGAACTCAAGGCCAACAACCTTGCTAATGCTAACACCACTGGCTTTAAAGCTGATTTTGCACAAGCTCGCTCTATGCAAGCCTTCGGTGAAGGTCTGCCATCTAGGGTGTTTGCAATGCAAGAACGCCCTGGATCTAATATGGAATCGGGTGGTTTTGTTGAAACTGGCCGCGAGCTTGATATCGCGATGAGTGACCGTGGTTGGTTGAGTGTACAAGATGCATCAGGCAATGAGGCGTACACCAAAACTGGCACATTAAACATTACTCCAGATGGCGCGTTGATCACTAGCCATGGCCGTCAAGTAATTGGCGAAGGTGGTCCAATCATTTTGCCATTACCTATCGAGAAAGTTGAGTTTAGTGAAGACGGTGCTATTCAGGTTCGCCCACAAGGTGCGCCAGCTAACTTTTTGGAAGTGGTTGATCGCTTAAAAGTGATTGAGGCTGATAATACTCAGCTTGAAAAGGGAAATGACGGTTTATTTCGACCAAAAGAAGACATGTTGGTCAATGACCTTTGTGGTTTTTGTGATATTTCACCAAACGTAAAAGTACTGTCGGGTACGCTTGAAATGTCGAACGTAAACCCAGTGCATGAAATGGTCGACATGATCAGCAATCAACGCCAATTTGAATTACAAGTTAAATTAATGAAAACAGCCGAAGAGCTCGACGAGCGTCAAGATCAGCTGTTACGCATTGTTTAAGATGACTGAGAGGGTAGAGTTATGAATCCTGCATTATGGATCAGTAAAACCGGGCTTGACGCCCAGCAAACCGATATTTCGGTGATCTCAAATAATCTCGCGAATGCCAGCACGGTAGGCTATAAAAAAAGCCGCGCCGTATTTGAAGATTTACTATATCAAAACATCAATCAACCAGGTGGTCGTTCATCTCAAGACACTGAAATGCCATCGGGTTTAATGCTTGGTGCCGGTGCCAAAGTGGTTGCTAACCAAAAGAACTTTTCACAAGGTAACATGCTTACCACAGAAAATTCATTGGACTGGATGATTTCAGGCCCGGGTTTCTTTGAAGTGCAATTACCAGATGGCAACATTGCATACTCACGTAATGGTCAATTCACCACTGACGAAGATGGTCGCATTGTAACTTCTGGTGCGGGTTTTCCATTACAGCCAGAAATGAACGTACCAGACGATGCACAATCAATTACTGTTTCGCAAGACGGTGAAGTGTCGGTACGTATTTCAGGACAAGCAGAGAACGTGGTAATTGGTCAGCTAACAATTAGTGACTTTATTAATCCATCAGGTCTTGAGCCAATGGGGCAAAACTTGTACACCGAAACCGCTGTGAGTGGTGCACCTGTGCAAGGGAACCCAGGTATCGATGGTTTAGGTACTGTGGTTCAAGGTTCTCTAGAAACGTCTAATGTGAATGTAACAGAAGAACTCGTTAACTTGATCGAAACGCAACGAATTTATGAAATGAATTCAAAAGTGATTTCAGCGGTTGATGAAATGCTTAGTTACATCAATCAACAGCTTTAATGGGTAGGAGGCAGCATGCGTAATATTATCTTAGTCACATCGGCAGCATTAATGCTGGGTGGTTGTATGACAACGCAAAATCATCATGTGGTTCAGGATGACCCTTACTATGCGCCTATGTATCCGGAGCCAACAACAGAGCCAATGGTACCAACGGGTTCGTTGTTTGATAGTTATTCAGCAGATGACTTGTACTCAGATAAAAAGGCATTGCGCGCTGGTGATATCATCACGGTTAAATTGCAAGAATCAACGCAAGCCACCAAAGCCGCTAAAACCGAAACCGATAAAGAAACGGACGCTAGTTTAGACCCTGTTATTGGGCTTGGTGGCAATCCTGTGAATATTGGTGGTGATAGCATTCAGTTTGGTATTGGTTCTGGGGCATCGTTTAAAGGTGATTCAAAGTCTAACCAATCAAATAGCTTATTTGGTGATATTTCTGTCAATGTGATGCGTGTTTTACCTAATGGAAACTTGGTTATTCGTGGTGAAAAATGGCTTACTTTGAATACCGGTGAAGAATTTATTCGCCTTGAAGGCTTAGTTCGTCCTGAAGATGTGCAAGCAGATAACACGGTCACATCAAACCGTATTGCTAATGCGCGAATTCAATACTCAGGTAAAGGGCAAATTCAAGAAACGCAAAGTGCAGGTTGGCTGTCTCGTTTCTTTAGTAGTTCGCTTTTCCCATTTTAGAGGAATAAAGTCATGAATGGGTTTAAATACATAATCGCTCTTTGCTTAATTAGCCTGCAGTTTTCTGCACAGGCTGAGCGAGTCAAAGATGTATCTATGGTTGAGGGCGTGCGCGCAAACCAATTAGTGGGTTATGGTTTGGTTGTCGGTTTGCCAGGCACAGGTGAACAAAGCCGATTTACTCAACAAAGCTTTAAAGCCATGCTGAATGGTTTTGGTATTACTCTACCTGATAGCTTAAAACCTAAGATTAAAAATGTTGCAGCTGTGGCTGTACATGCAGAGTTACCGGCATTCAGAAAACCCGGTCAAACCATTGATATTACGGTTTCGTCTATCGGTAGTGCGGGTAGTTTACGTGGCGGTACTTTATTACAAACCTTCCTGAAAGGGGTTGATGGCAATACCTATGCGATTGCACAAGGCAGCTTAGTTGTAGGAGGTCTAGGTGCTGAAGGGGCAGACGGTAGCCGTGTAATTATTAACACACCCACAGTAGGCCGTATTCCAAACGGTGCCATTGTAGAGCGTGCTATTAAGAGCCCGTTTATGCAAGGTGACTACATTACCTTTAATTTAAATCGTCCTGATTTCACAACGGCTAAACGCTTAGAGCAAACGATTAATGATTTAGTGGGTCCTGACAGCGCTCAGGCAATCGATGCAGCTTCAGTACGAGTGTTAGCACCGCGTGATGCTTCTCAACGTGTTGCTTATTTGTCGACACTTGAAAACTTAGAGTTTAAGCCAGCAGACACAGCAGCAAAAATTATTGTGAACTCTCGCACAGGCACAATAGTGATTGGCAAAAACGTGAAGCTACAGCCTGCGGCGATTACACATGGTGGTTTAACGGTCACCATTGCTGAGCAGCAAAATGTGTCACAGCCAAATGCTTTAAGTGATGGTGAAACTACCGTTACCAATCAAAGTATTATTGATGTGAACGAAGATGATTCACGTGCTTTTGTATTTAATCCAGGTGTTAATCTTGATGATCTCGTGCGTGCAATCAATGAAGTTGGGGCCGCACCGGGTGATTTAATGGCAATCCTTGAAGCTTTAAAAGAAGCGGGGGCGATAAACGGGCAACTGGTTATCATTTAAATTAAAACGCGCTTTCGAGCGCGTTTTTTGTTTTAGTAATTCTTAAATCGTTCAGTGTATAAACATCAGCCAAAATCTTGGCTCTGAAGTTACTCCATTCCTGTATAAGTTATTAGCCATTCATTTATAAAGTTTTTTATTGGCGCAATTTTTGCATTTTAATTTTCATTATTAACTATTGTGTCAAAAAGCTGATGGATACTAATCATCTCGACAAGCAAAACTTTTTTGATTTAGGCAACTTAGACTCATTACGTCAAAATGCCTTAAAAAGTGATGCCTCTAGCGATGCGTCAAAAGAGGCGCTGAAAAAAGCGGCGGCACAATTTGAATCTATCTTCACTCAGATGCTGCTTAAAAGTATGCGTAAAGCAAATGAAGCGTTCGAAGATAAAGACAGCCCATTTAATTCAAGCGGCGTTAAATTTTTTGAAGAGATGCATGACCAACAAATGTCGGTTGAGCTTTCATCAAATGGCTCGTTGGGTCTAGCTGACTTGATTGTTCAGCAACTCTCGCCAGACGGTAAAGAGTTTACCCCAGGTTCTGTACTTAGAACGACGGCTAACTTTGATAGTGATAAACGCGCAAGCGGTGCTGTTGATAGCACTACTGAGGCTAAGGCTAAACCACAAGCTGTCGAGGATACATCAGCGAACGAGCAATCAGAAAATCGCTTTGAAGATGCTGAGTCTTTCATTAGCTCTGTTTGGGAGCACGCTAAAAATGCGGCTGAGAAAATTGGCTTAAACCCAGCTGTGATGGTTGCTCAAGCAGCACTTGAGACGGGCTGGGGTAAACACATCATCAGTAAAGCTGATGGCACAAGTAGTAACAACTTATTCAATATTAAATCGGATAGGAGCTGGCAAGGTGATAAAGCAAGCAAAGTCACGCTTGAATTTGAACAAGGTGTGCCAGTTAAAAAGCAAGCAAGTTTTCGCTCTTATCAATCGATTAAAGATAGTGTGAACGACTTTGTGGATTTTTTAAATGAAAACCCACGTTATCAAGAAGCACTTAATAATACCGCAGAACCTGCAGCCTTTTTAGATTCGTTACAAAAAGCAGGCTATGCAACTGATCCAAATTATGCCGATAAAATTAAGCAGGTATTGAAGCGCGTTGAGCTTCAAAGCGTCGCTGCTTCATTGGTACGTTAAGGAGTAGACCCTCATGTCATTTAGCTTATATGACATAGCAAATGCCGGTGTAAGAGCTAACTCTGAGCTTTTACAAACCACCAGTAAAAACATCGCCAACGTTAATACCGAGGGCTATGTACGTGAGCGTACTGAGTTCACAACCATGATCGATAACCAAGTCGGTCGTGGTGAAACGTATCGCTTACTAAATGAATTTGCACAAAAGCAATTAAATAGAGATACCTCTAATAAAGCATTCTTTGATCAGTTTGTAACTGAAGCAAGCCGTGTAGATAGCTTGTTTTCAGAAGAGTCAAACAGCTTATCAACGAGCGTAAATTCGTTTTTTAACAATGTTCAAGAAAGCTTAAATCAACCGTCATCAACAGTAGCTCGTTCACTGGTCATGACGGATGCACAAAATTTGATTGATCAAATGGACAGGTTGTCGAGCATTGTTGTTGACCAAAAAGCAGTGGTAAATGAGCAGCTAGAAATCTTTTCAGATGAAGCTAATAACTTGATCCAAAATATCAGTGATTTAAATACCAAGATTGCGTCGGTTCATGGTACTGATCGTGAGTCAGTCTCAAGTGGTTTATATAATGAACGTGATAAAGCAATTCGTGACTTATCTGAGCTGATTGATATTGAAACACTCGATGGTAATAACGGCGAGAAACAAGTGTATTTAGGCTCTGGTCAAGCACTTGTTATGCAAAGTGGCACATTTAACCTGTTTTCATTCAGTGGCGATCCTGATCCGAACTTTAAAGAATTAAAACTTGATGTAAACGGTGGCAAAGCCGTGCCGCTTGAAGTTGATGTGAGTAAATTGAAAGGCAAAATTGGTGGCTTACTGGCATTTCGTGACGATATTTTAGTGCCAGCGCAAAACCAACTTGGTCAAATGGGCTTAGCATTAGCCGATGCCTTTAACCAACAAAATAGCTTAGGTATGGACGCTAATGGTGAAATTGGCGGCGATATTTTTGCTATTCCAACGGTAGATGCGTTTGGTTATCAAGCCAATACGGGCACATCAACAATGACGGCAACCCTTGAACCTGGTAAAGGCAGCGAATTGCCAGCAAGTGATTTTATTGTGACCTATACAAGCGCAACCACTGTTGAGATTCAGGCAATCGATAATAAAGGTGAACCCATTGGCACCGCATCTACAGCAAATGTGACTGCCGGTGTGATTGACTCATCAACTATTACAGGTGGTGAAGCGTTTGGTTTACAACTCAACGTATCAGGTGCTGCAAATACTGGTGACCAATTTATGGTTAAGTTGAACTCTCAGGCTGCAACTAGCTTAGAGCTTGCAACTGAACGTCCTGAAGATTTAGCGTTAGCATCACCTATTCGAACTGCGAACGATATCAATAATACCAGTGATGCAAGTATTTCTGCTGGCACAGTGTCCGATATTGACAACTCAACGGGTATTACCGTGGGTCCTCCACCGAGTTTGGCGAATGGCGATATCACATTAGTGAAAACGGCGAATGCTAACGAGTATCAAATTACAGATGGTAACGGTACATCGACGTTTACCATAACACCGCCTGCTGAGAATATTCTTGCTCAAGCAGGGGCGCCTTACGATACCTACGGTTTTGACTTCAATATTGAAGGATCACCTGCAACAGGTGACGCCTTCACAGTAGAGTTTAACACTGGTGGTTTTGATGATAACCGTAATGGTTTGCTATTGGCCGATTTACAAAATGGTGAGCTAGTGCGTCAAAATGTTGAAGCAAGTAGTACAGCCGATAATCATAAAACGTTTAATCAAGCCTATTCAGGCATTGTCACTGATATTGGTGTAGTGACTAGTCAAGCCCAAACGAATGGTGCGGCCTTTACAGCACTGGCTGATCAGTCTGAAGCTTGGTATGAATCACTATCAGGTGTAAACCTTGATGAAGAAGCTGCAAACTTACTGCGCTTCCAGCAATCGTATGCTGCATCGGCACAGGTACTTTCAACAGCACGTACTATTTTTGACACCTTATTAAGTGCGGCGAGGTAATTATGCGTATTTCAAATAACATGATGTATAAGAATAACCTTAACTCTATTCTTAACTCACAACAAAATGTAAACAAAGCGCAAGAGCAGGTTAATACTCAAAAGCGTGTATTGACTGCTGCTGACGATCCTTCGGCTACGGCTCGCGCACTACTTTATACAGATCGCATTCAAGGTAATGAGCAGTTCACAAAAAACATTACAATGCTGAATAGCCGCCTAACAACAGAAGAAAGTGTACTGCAAAATATTAAAGGTGCGCTTGAGTCTGCTTATACGTTATCGATTCAAGCTGGTAACGGTGCCTATAGTGATATCGACCGTGAAGGTATTGCTGAAGAAGTTAAAGCATTGCAAAGTACGGTACTTGATTTGATGAATGCAAAGACCGAAGACGGTAAATTTATCTTTTCGGGTTACCAAGATAATACCCCATCTTATAGTTACAATAGTACTTCTGGTCGCTATGAATATGGTGGCGATCAGGGGCAACACAAGATCAAAGTAGCTGAAGGTGTAGAAATCAAATCAAGTGACAATGGTTTTGATACATTCGAAAAAGTAAATGCACGCCTAAATGTAGCTTCAAACGATGGCACAGTTTCGGGCGGTATTACAAGCTCAAAAATTTATGTTACTGAGCAAGCTGATTTCGATAAATTCCATCAGGCAAATTACAACGCTGATCCTGCTGCAGCGGCAAATGCCAATACACTAAGCTTTATTACTACCGCAGGCACACCTAATACATTTGTTGTGCAGCAAGCTGGTGTAACGATTGACAGCGGTAGTTTTGAAAACGGTAAAATTGAATATCAAGGTATGGAGATTTCTGTTTCACCTGTTGCAAATGGCCAAGTTGATGTTGACCTTGAAGCACCACAAAAAGAGAATGCGTTAAATACTTTGGACGATCTGATTGCAGGACTAACCAATCCTGATTTAACTCAAGAAGAGTTTGATCAAGTTTTAGCTGATGCCATCGTACAACTCGATAATGCCAAAAATCAGGTTTCACTTGTACAGGCTGGTTTGGGTGGTCGCTTAAATACAGCCAAGAAAATTGAACAATCAAACGGTGACTTAGATACTAGCAATAAAGCTGCTAAAGCTGAGCTTGTTGAGCTTGATATGGCTGAAGCGATTACTGAACTCACCAAACAAGAAACATCACTGCAAGCTGCACAGGCAACATTTGGCCGTTTGGCTAACCTCTCATTATTTGATTACTTATAATTTATGTAGGTTAAGCTTATTTAATAAGCTTAACCTATAAAACCTTCCTTAAGTTTCCTACTTTAAAAGCGCTTTTAGCTCACTCTTTATTGTGTTTTTACCCTCGTTAACACATCGTGATAGCGGCTTTAAAGGTAACCAGAAGCCATGTTTAGCTAAAATTTTAAATTATTTTTCTTTTAAAAATAGCATGTTAAGTGAAAATTTAAAAATTGTTTAAAAATTCACTAAAGGATTTTTTGAGCGGACCGATAACTTAATTAACCAAGCAGAGTAACAAATGACAGTTACCGCTTAATTAGAGTAAGTTTGAGAGTAAATGATAAGTTTACTTCGGGAGAAATATCATGGCACTTTATGTAAATACAAATGTTAGTTCATTAAACGCTCAAAGACAATTAATGAATTCTGGTAACTCACTTGATACATCATTCAAGCGTTTATCATCAGGTCTTCGTATCAACAGCGCAGCTGACGATGCGGCTGGTCTACAAATTTCTGACCGTTTAACATCGCAAATTAACGGTCTTAACCAAGGTAACCGTAATGCGAACGACGGTATCTCTTTAGCGCAAACAGCTGAAGGTGCGCTAGACGAAGTAACAGCAATGTTCCAACGTGTACGTACGCTTTCTCAACAAGCAGCAAATGGTTCAAATACCGATGAAGACCGCTTAGCGATTCAAGAAGAGATTCGTTCACTGATGTCTGAGGTGAATCGTGTTGCTGAAGATACAACTTTTGGTGGTCAAAATCTACTTGACGGTTCATACGATGCAGAGTTCCAAGTGGGTGCAGATGCTGTACAAACAATTGGTTTCAGTATGCAAAATGTAGGCGGTTCAGCTACGGGTTCTATGTCTGCAAATGGTGGTTTTACTCTTTCAGGCATTGCGGGTATCGCAAGTGCAGTAACTGGCGACCGTTTATCTGGACTAGCTGAGGGTGCATCAGATATTGGTGGTGCAGCATTAGCAACAGATACATTTGCTGCTGCTTATATTGCAACAGCTATAAGTGTATCAAGCCAAGTAAATGCGCAAGTGACTTTAGCAGGTATGGACGCGCTTATCGCAGTAGTTGATAAAAAACGTGCTGAGCTTGGTGCGGTACAAAACCGTTTCCAATCTACTATTCGTAACCAATCGAATATCTCTGAAAACTTAAGTGCAGCTAAGTCACGTATCAAAGACACTGACTTTGCTCAAGAAACAGCTAACTTAACTAAGATGCAAATCTTACAACAAGCTAGCCAAACAATCTTGAGTCAAGCTAACCAACGACCTCAAGCGGCGTTAAGCCTACTAGGTTAATAGTTGAGGGATTTAAGTTAAGGTGAAGTCAAAACTTTGACTTAAAAGAAAAGCGCCTTTGTCTAATGGGGTATTAACAAAGGCGCTAAGATAGGATTATAAAGCGGAGGCGCTCAAAATCCTGACATTAGTGTTCTAACATTTGTAAGAACATAAAATATAAAGCACAGATTATGCCATAATTTGTGTTATTAAACCCACTCTTAAACTTATCTCTCTTAAGGCTCCTACATGGAGCCTTTTTTCATTCTTTTTTAAACTAAATTAATTGTTGGCCTATTAATTGCTCTGTTTACTTCAAGTTAATTAACTAATAAGCAAAGTGGCAGTATTTTGCCCCAGGCGACTTAGATTTGCCGCTATAAGGGTCACTTTGTCAAATTCACTTTTTAAAAGTGACTTTACTTTGACAGATAAGAAGAGAGTTTATTATGGCTTTATATGTAAATACTAATGTTAGTGCATTAAATGCACAAAGACAGTTGGATAGAACAGGTACAGATCTAGATAATTCATTTAAACGTTTATCATCAGGTCTACGTATTAATAGTGCAGCTGATGATGCTGCCGGTTTACAAATATCTGACCGTTTACAATCGCAAATTCTAGGTCTTAATCAGGGAAATCGAAATGCTAATGATGGTATTTCACTTGCGCAAACTGCTGAAGGTGCGATGGATGAAATTACATCAACATTCCAACGTATTAGAACACTATCTCAACAGGCTGCAAACGGCTCGAATACTGATGAAGACCGCTTAGCAATCCAAGAAGAGATCCGTCAATTATCAGATGAAGTAAATCGCATAGCTACAGATACAACATTTGGTGGTCAAAACTTATTAGATGGTAGTTATTCTGCTAGTTTCCAAATTGGTGCGGATGCAGTTCAAACCATTGGCTTTAGTATGCAAAGTGTAGGTGGAACTGCTGCAATAAATAGTTTATCAGCTGATGGAGGCTTCACTCTTTCAGGTATTGCAGGTATTGCAAGTGCCGTTGGAGGGCAGCAGCTTTCAGCTTTAGCTGAAGGTGCATCAGATATTGGTGGTGCAGCATTAGCGACTGATAGCTTTGACGCTGTTTTTAGAGCCTCTTCAGTTTCTGTTTCAACTCAAGTAAATGCTCAATTGGTTTTTGCTGGAATGGACGCGCTAATCGCTGTTGTAGATAAAAAGCGTGCAGAGTTAGGTGCTGTGCAAAATCGTTTTCAATCTACGATTCGAAACCAGGCGAACATCTCGGAAAACTTATCAGCTGCAAAATCACGAATTAAAGATGCTGATTTCGCTGCAGAAACGGCTGCATTAACTAAGAACCAAATTTTACAACAAGCAAGCCAAACAATTTTAGGTCAAGCAAATCAACGACCTCAAGCGGCTCTAAGCTTATTACAAGGATAAAATTTAAAAATTAGTTAAAAAATTTACAAATAAAGCTAAAGCTTTCGCTTTATCAGACGATAACTGATTTAGAGAACTATAAATCTAGGACTCTAAGTCGGTTAAATAGCAGGGTAGGGGTATCCCGCTGTTTAGCTATAAAATGATAAAGCGGAGGCTATTATGGCTATCTATGTAAATACTAATGTGAGTTCTTTGAACGCACAGCGCCAGCTAATGAAATCTGGCAACTCTTTAGACACTTCATTTCAGCGCCTTTCGTCAGGTTTACGCATTAACAGCGCAAAAGACGATGCGGCAGGTATGCAAATTTCTAACCGTTTAACTGGTCAAGTTAATGGTTTAAATCAAGGTAACCGAAATGCGAATGACGGTATCTCTTTAGCACAAACAGCTGAGGGTGCACTAGACGAAGTTACTTCGATGTTCCAACGAGTGAGAACTCTTGCTCAACAAGCATCTAATGGTTCGAATACTGATGAAGACCGTTTAGCCCTTCAAGAAGAGATTCGTTCATTAATGTCTGAAGTGAATCGTGTCGCCGAAGATACTACTTTCGGTGGTCAAAACCTTCTTGACGGTTCTTTTGATGCTAATTTCCAAGTCGGTGCTGATGCAGTTCAAACAATCGGCTTTAGTATGCAAAACGTTGGTGGTTCTGCAACTGGTTCTCTTTCTGCGAATGCTGGCTTCACTCTTTCTGGTATTGCGGGTATTGCAAGTGCAGTAACTGGTGACCGTTTATCTGGCCTAGCTGAAGGTGCGTCAGATATTGGTGGTGCAGCATTAACGACAGATACATTTGCTGCAGCATACATCGCGACAGCAATAAGTGTATCAAGCCAAGTAAACGCACAAGTGACTTTAGCTGGTATGGATTCACTTATTGCAGTAGTTGATAAAAAGCGTGCGGAGCTTGGTGCGGTTCAAAACCGTTTCCAATCTACTATTCGTAACCAATCAAATATTGCTGAAAACTTATCTGCTGCACGTTCGCGTATACAAGATACAGATTTCGCAACTGAAACAGCTAATTTAACTAAGATGCAAATCTTGCAACAAGCAAGTAGCTCAATTCTTAGCCAAGCAAATCAACGTCCTCAAGTAGCGCTTTCACTACTAGGCTAATATTTGTTTTATAAGCCACTTTGGGTTGCTAGGAAATTTACTCTGAAGTGGCTTATACTTAATAAGTAAGATATTAAGAGGTATTACTATGATAGATCTTAATTCAACGCAAAGGTCTAATGATAACCTTACTACTAGTGGAAATTCTGCAAATTTAAAAGCTGAAATTGATGATATTAAAGCAAGTAAAGGCACAGAAATTGCTGGTAGAGAGCCTGTGGATATTGAGCAAGTTTCTAAACAAAATGAGCAGAGAGATAAAAACGATCTAATTGCTGAAGTAAAACAAAACTTAGAAAAGCTTAATAGCTATATCCCAGTCACATCAACAAATTTAATTTTTGAATTTGATGAGATGGGGGAACCGCCTATTATCAAAGTTCTTGATAAAGAAAATGATGAGGTAATTCGAGAAATTCCAACCGAAGAGTTTCGCGAAGTGGCTAAAGCTTTAGAAGAGTTTGCCGATAAATTAAGCAATAGAGGTTTGTTGTTCGATAGAACCGCATAAAGTTAGCATTTAGGAGTATTATAATGGCATCAATTACATCTGCAGGAGTAGGCTCTGGTCTTGATCTAGAAAGCATCATCAGTGCGACACTATCAGCTGAAAATACTCCAAAAATGAATGCTTTTGTTAAAAAAGAAGAATCGCTTCAGGTTGAGTTATCGGCTTTAGGTGAAGTGAAATCAGCGTTATCGAAACTGCAAGATACAGTCGAGAAGCTTGCTGACCCTGATAACTTTGATAAACGAATTGCTAACATCAAGCAGCCTACTAGTGATGATGGTGATTTAATCTCGGTAACTCCAACTTCAGATATTACCCCAGGGGACTTCAACATAGAAGTTGTTGAGCTTGCACAGGGTAGTCGCGCAACTTCCGATGATGGTCTATTTACCTCAACAGATGATGTTGTCACAGCTTCTGGCGGTACTTTATCTTTTGCTGCTGGTGATAAGAGCTTTGATATAACACTTGATGCTGGTGCAACTCTTGCTGACTTGCGTGATGCTATTAACGATTCTGATCTTAACTTTGGTGTTACTGCTAATATTATTAATACAGGCACAGAGTCTAAGCTTGTTTTTACTTCGAATGTAACAGGCACTGGTAATGATCTAGTTATTACTAACGACAATGCTGAGCTAGATAATGTTTCTACTTTAGCAAACGATGGTGTTAGTGCTGGCGGGATAGCTATCGCTTCTGGTAATGAAGCCAAAGACGCGACAATAAAGGTTGATGGTATCACTATCACCAATGACACCAACACATTCAAAGATGCTGTTCAAGATATGACAATTACGGCTAAACGCCAAAGTGTTGACGGTGAAACTGCCAAATTGTCTGTCGAGTATGACAGGGAGAGTATAACTACACTGGTTGATGAGTTAATTGCAAATTACAACAATGTAGTAGGCCAACTAGGTTTTCAATCAAGAGTAGGTAAACCTTTAAATAGCGATGCTACAATCAGGTCTTTAAGTTCACAATTAGTAAATACACTCTCAACTAATTTGTCTGATGCAGGCCCATTTACCAGTATTTTTGATATAGGTTTAGGTGTTGATAAAGAAGGTTACCTTGAAAAGTCGAGCTTAGTTCGTAGTTTAAATGAAGCGATGGATGATAACTTTGACAACATTGGCAAAGCTTTTGCAGGTGAAAACGGCGTTGCTAAACAGTTCGAGGCCTTACTTAATAATTACGTAGACTCTGATGGTATCATAAAGCAGCGTGAAGAAAGCTTGAATGGCCAATTAGATGAGCTAGAAGATGATGTTTTAAATCACCAATATAGAATGGAAGAGCTCGAAACTCGATTAAGGCAGCAATATTCAGGGTTAGATGTTTTGCTTGCGCAAATGCAATCAACGCAAACTTATCTGAGTTCGCAACTTGCTAGTTTACCTGGTTTCACTAAGTCTAGCAGTTAATTTTCAGCGATAAAAAGGTAGAAAGTATGTACAACGCTAAAGTTAAGAATTATCAAAAAGAGGCTCTTAAAACCCGAGTAGCTGGTGCTGACCGTTACGAAATCATTCAAATGTTAATGGCTGGTGCCATTGAAAAAATGGTGCTTGCGAAAGTGGCAATTGAAAAAAAGCACCTTGAAGCTAAAAGTGAGCATTTATCAAAAGCATCAGCTATTTTAGAGGCATTGAGAGGGTGTTTAGATTTTGAAGTTGGCGGTGAAGTCACTGAAAATCTTTATGCATTGTATTCTTATATGATTGACCGTTTACTAGATGCAAGTATTAAAAATGATCCTGAAATAGTGATAGAAGTTTCTAACTTGCTAAAAGAGATCAAGTCAGCTTGGGACGCAATCCCACATGATATAAGAGAACAAACATTAAACGAAAATGGTGTTGATGCCAATGTCGGCTGATTTTGAAAAGTTGTTCTCTGATTTTGCTTCTGCAATTGAATCAAACGAGGTTGAAAAATCACTTAAGATAGATGAAGAGATAAAAACTTTATTTTCTAACTCTATAGATAGAGAGCACTTCAAAAGTGATGAAGATATTTTAAATGTAGTAGAGCAACATAAAGCACTAATCGAGCAAGTTATTGCTAAAAAAAAATCAACTGTTAAGCAGTTAGCTCAGTTCCAAAAAAATCAGAAAAACTTGAAGAAGTACCAAAATGTCTGAACCATCTCAACAGCAACAAATTGAAGAAATTGAAGCGCAGCTAAAAGGCATTTCAGAAAAAGATAAAAGAGATGCACTTTTTGCAGAAGAAGCAAATAAAAGATTTGAAAATAATATAAATGCCTTCAAAAAGTATTTTCCAGAGATCGCAACGAAATTCTTATCACATCAACCTTCAGAGAAGTTTAATTTATTTCTTAATGAAAATGGTACTGCTAACTTTGTTGATTATGACACTGGTGTACCACTTTACGGTGAAGATCCTTTAGCACAGTCCAAATCCCAAATTGAGCAAATGTTTAAAAATCCTATTATGGGAAAAGTCGATCATAGCCGAGTTGAGTTTTTAAAGAATGAAACAAACTTTGTTCATATTGATTTAATGAAATCTATAGGACGAGTTTACAACAATGCTAGCCAAAATTTAGGAGAAAATAAGGCTGTTGATGAGCGAGTGCCTAGCGCAATTATATTTGGTGTTGGCTTAGGCTATTATCTAAATAACTTTTTTGACAAGTTTATTGCTGATTACATCAGTATTTTTGAGCCAAATGAAGACTATTTTTTCGCAAGTTTATTCACCTTTGATTGGCAGTCATTTCTCCAAAAAGTCGATGACTCAGGCAGCTTTCTGTATTTTGCTATTGGAGTATCTGAAAGTGAAATGTACGAAGCGTTACATGATAGAGCAAACCAGATAGGTGCGTTTAGTGTTGCCTCAGCACTTTTCTTTCAACATTATCCCTCAGAAGCTGTTAATAGACTCATAGCTGAATTTAAAGGAAACTTTCATCAGTTTTTTATGGGGTGGGGCTTTTTTGATGATGCTTTGTTAAGTATTGCTCATACCGTTGAAAACAGTCACAAGCCTGTTAACTTATTAAAGCCAGAAAATAAAATATCACCTGATTTTAATCAATTTCCTATCTTTATAGTTGCGAACGGGCCTTCTCTTGATAAAGACATTGAGGTGATAAAAAAATATCAAAAAGATGTCATTGTTGTTGCATGTAATTCAGCGACCACTTCTTTACTAAATCACGGTATTGTTCCTGATTTTCACGTTGCTCTTGAAAGAACAAAAGCAACAGAAGACTTTTTAGTCGCATTTGTGCCTGAACAAACTCGACAAGAAATAAACTTACTTGTTTTAAATGTAATGTACCCAGGTGTTTTGGACCTTTTTGGTTGGTGTGGCGTAGCTTTAAAAGGGAACGAAGCTGGTACATCGTTGTTTCATATTACTGAATATTTAAAAAATAACCGCATAACAACAACGATAGGATTTAGTAACCCGCTTGTTGGTAACACTGCGTTAAGCTTTTTTGGCAGCATGGAGTTTAAGAACATTTATCTTTTTGGTGCAGATAATGGTTATAAAGATCCTAACCATCACCATTCAAAAGGGAGTTATTACTATTCTGGAGAAGGTAAAACGATTCATGCTCCATTAAAAATGGGTGGAGAGTTGGTCGTTCCTGGTAATTTTGGTGGTGAAGTCATTACTGATCACTTTATGCACACCGGTAAAGTTCAAATGGAGCGTTTTTTAGAGTCAAAGTTAGGAACAGGTTTAAATTGCTATAACTGTAGTGATGGTACTGCCATAAAAGGAAGTATGCCATTATTATCAGAAGACATCTTTATTGAGTCTACGAACGTCAGTAAGCATGAGGTTATAAGTTTTATCAAAGCAGAACCGTTCAAATCACTAGAGCAGAATATTAATCTAGAAGAGTTCCTAGACTTCGATGAGTTTGAACAGTTATGTAATGTTATGGCTGAAATCTTAGACTCTGAAATTAATAATCGAGCAGATGCATTACAACAATTATTAAAGAGCCTGCGTTACTTATTTTCATTTAAAAACCACCCTCGCTTTACTCACCTTTACCTTCTTTTAGAAGGTGAGTCTTTGTATGTAACTTCGGTATTAATTTCATTACTTTACAACTTCGGTGATGACAAAGAAATTATCCCTTATTATCAAGAAGCCAAGGAACTGTGGAAAGACTTCATTCTTGAAGCCCCTAATCAATACAGAACAAGATGGAATGTATTGAGTGACTATAGCTTCGACTACTCTAAGCCTTCAGTTTAATGAATACATCAATCTCTACCAACCGCTTCAATTTGAGATTGTTAAATGAATCAGATGCATCTGAACGCTACTTAAGTTGGTTTGAAGACAAGATGAGTAAGCAATACATTGCTTACTCATCTTCCTCAATAAGCTCATTAAGAGAGTATATAAACTCAAAAAATACGGCTTCTGATTGTATTCTTTGGGGGATATTTTTTGAGGGCAATCATATCGGTAATATTAAATACGAGCCAATAGACCAAAAAAGTGGACAAGCCACAATGGGGATACTAATCGGTGAGCCAGCTTGGCGAGGTAAAGGAGTTGCAGCTGAAGTCATAACTGCAACTGCACGCTGCTTGATGGAACAGCTATCTATTAGTGAAATTATTTTAGGTGTTGATGCTAACAATATTCCCGCGATCAAGAGTTATGAAAAATTAGGTTTTCGTACTTTTGATAAGAAAGATCAAGGTATTTACATGCGTTGGTTGCTTTCATAAATTACTACTTTATTTTGTAGATACCTTGCCGATAACCTATATATGGGAATTTATTATCTCTATAATATTCCTAAACAAATCGATATTATCTAATCATATTCTTCTAGGGGTATTTCATGACCTTAAAAAATAACTCTGGTGCAAAGCTTTGGCAACAAGCAAAAAAAATTATCCCTGGAGGTAATCAGCTATTATCAAAGCGCGCTGAAATGTTTCTCCCGGAGCAATGGCCTGCTTACTATAAAAAATCAAAAGGTTGTGAAGTTTGGGATTTAGACAACAATCATTACTACGATTTTTCTATTATGGGAATTGGAACTAGCTCTCTTGGCTATGCTAACGATGAGATTAATGACGCTGTTATTTCTGCTATTCAAGATGGTTCGATGAGTAGTTTAAACTGTTTTGAAGAAGTTGAACTAGCAAGGCAATTGATTGACCTGCATCCTTGGTCAGGAGCTGTTCGCTTCACACGTACTGGTGGTGAGTCTTGTACTTTAGCAATTCGAATCGCTCGTGCTTTTAGTAAGAAAGAAACCGTGGCATTTTGTGGTTACCATGGTTGGCATGATTGGTATTTAGCTACAAATATTAGTGATAGTGAAAATTTAGATGAGCAACTATTACCAGGACTAAAACCTGCAGGTGTGCCAAAGCAATTACACAACACTGCTATTCCTTTTAAAGAAGGTGATATTGAAGGTTTCAAAGCTATTGTCGAAAAGCATCGTGATAGGTTAGGTGTTGTGATGATGGAAGTGTTCAGGCATGGCCAACCAAATGTTGAATTTTTAAAAGAAGTTAAAGCAATTGCACATGAAAATAATATAGTGGTTGTTTTCGACGAAATTTCTTCAGGATTTAGATTAAATACAGGCGCATCACACCTCTTAACTGAGGTAGAACCAGATATTTGTGTACTAGGTAAAGCGCTAGGTAACGGGCACCCTATTGGGGCAATTATAGGTCGCTCAGAAGTAATGGATGCTGCACAGCAATCTTTTATTAGTAGCTCTTACTGGACTGAAAGAGTTGGTTTTGTTGCTGCGCTTAAAACATTGGAAATTTTTAAACGTGACAATGTACCTCTTAAGCTTAATGAAATTGGTAAAAAACTCAAAAAACAAATATTAGATGCATCAGCTAAAGCTGGTTTTGATTTAAAAATTATTGGTATTGATAGCGTGCCGATATTTATTTTTCCGACAGATCAAGCATTAGCACTTAAAACTTTGTTCACTCAAGAGATGCTAAAAAGAGGCTTCTTAGCCAGTAATGTAATTTATCTTTCCATTGCCCATAGTGAAGAGATATGTGAAAAGTATATTTCCGCTATCTCTGAAGTTTTTAACCTATTGCAAGGTGCACTTGATAGTAACCAAGATATTGCCAGCTTAATAGATGGACCTGTTTGCCATAGTGGTTTTCAAAGGTTAAATTAGATGGCTAAAGTAATAGCATTCATACAAGCTCGAATGGGGTCTTCGAGACTACCAAACAAGGTTCTTAAAAATATTAATGGTAGGCCAGTGATCGTTCAAGTTGTTGAGCGGCTAAAAAAGGCTGCTTGTATTGATGATACTGTTTTACTTACATCGACTAATCAAGAGAACGATGAATTATGCCTTGTTGCTAAAGAGCATGGGATTAAATACTTTAGAGGGCCAGAAGAGAACGTATTACAAAGGTTTCAGCTCGCGACCGAGCTTTACCCCTGTGAATTCGTAATTCGTATTACAGGTGATACGCCTTTTGTTGATGCTGATATTTGTGAGCGGTTGTGTACTAAAGTAATAGATGAAAATGCTCAGTATGGTTTTTTAAGTGAAATGTTTGCAGAAGGCGTTGACTGTGAAGTTGTAGAAACAAAGGCGTTAAAAGGGCTTGTTTTAGAAGCACTGAGGCCATCTGAATTAGAACATGTCACCTTGCATCTCTATGAAAATAAAGAACAGCAATATCGAGTTATTGAATTGAATAATGACACTGATGATAGTCATTATCGGTTTACTTTAGATACACCAGAAGATTGGCAAGTTATAAATGCGATTGCTGATGCGAATGATGATACTCTAAATGTAACCTATCAACAGATAAAAGCATTTCTAGACAGCCACCCTGAAGTGAAAGCCATCAATGCTCAAATAGTTCGTAATGAGGGGCTTCTAATTTCCCTTAAAAACGAACAACAAGATAGAGAATAATATGAAAATTAATGGAAAAAAAATAGATTCCACTAGTCCTTGTTATATTATTGCTGAAATGTCGGCGAACCACGGCGGAAGTTTAGAAAAAGCAAAAGAAATAATAAGAGAAGCCAAACAATCTGGCGCAGATGCTATTAAGCTGCAGACCTATACAGCAGATACAATCACTCTTGATTGCGATAAACCTGATTTCTGCTTACCTAGCGATAATCCATGGCAATCGCATGTTTCATTGCATTCTTTATATCAAAAAGCATATACGCCTTGGGAGTGGCATAAAGAGTTATTTGCTGAAGCAAAGCGTTGTAATATTGATATTTTTTCTTCACCCTTTGACTTTTCTGCAGTTGATCTTCTAGAAGAATTAGGTGCACCTGTTTATAAAATAGCCTCTCCAGAAATTACAGATATCCCTCTTTTACAATATGTCGCAAAAACTGGAAAGCCAGTAATTTTATCAACAGGAATAGCAAATCTTGAAGATATTGAACTTGCAGTTGAAGTGCTGAGGGAGAATGGTTGTAAAGAGCTCGCAATCTTAAAGTGTACTACAGCTTACCCTACGCCTTTAGATGAGTGTAATTTAGCGACAATTGCAGATATAAAGGATCGCTTTAATTGCCTTGCAGGACTTTCTGATCATACACAAGGGATAATCTCTCCTGTTGTGAGTGTAACTCTTGGGGCTAAAATCATCGAAAAGCACTTCATTTTAGATAAAAGTGATGATTCAGTAGATGCCTTTTTCTCGTTAGATAAAAATGAATTTAGTCAATTGGTATGTGCTGTAAGAGATGCTGAGAAGGCGCTTGGTAATGTTGATTATTCAATAACTGAGTCAGCACAAAAAAATATTTTAGCTCGACGTTCTTTGTACTTTGCTAAACCACTTGACGAAGGTGATGTTATTACTGCTAATGACATAAAGTCAGTTAGGCCAGGGTTTGGGCTTCATACTAAATATTACGATCAAGTTATTGGTAAACAAATTAGTAGAAAAGTCGAAATTGGTGACCGTGTAAGCTTTGATGTACTAGATAATATCGGTGATTAGTTATGAAAACATGTATTGTTGTAGGTGGTGGCGTCTGTGGCCTCACCGCGAGTATATTACTAAAAAAAAGATATGATCGAGTTTTGTTGGTTGAGCAAGGTACTGCAGTCGGAGGTTTGCTAAGTTCAGTCAAAGATGACAAAGGTAATATTTATGACCAGGGAACTCATATTCCAGTTACAACTGGAATACAGGAGGTTGATGATATTCTCTTTAACTTTGAGAATAATGAAACACAGTGGCATCAATTTCAACGCCTTGAAACAGGAAACTATTTCGCTGGTTCTTGGGACTTAGAAACACAAACTATTGATGCCAGAAAGTTAAATAAAGATGTTTATCACATAGGTATTGGTGAGTTTTTATCTTCTGTTCTGCCAAGTTCTGCAATAGATATAGAAACATATTTGGAAGAAACTCTAGGGCCAACGTTTTATGAAAACTTGGCGATGCCAGTTATCAATAAGTTGTACGGAAAGGATGTCGATAAAAAACGTTTATCCACGAGCACTAGTATCAACTACTTTGGTGCTAATAGGATAAAAGCATTTGATGAAAACTTAACGAGAATATTAAAACAACATCCTGAAATAGATAAAAAGTTAGGCTTTCATAAAAGTAGTGAATATGACACATATTTAAAAGAAAATAATTTTTCGATGCCATATTACTTTTATCCAAATACTGATGGAGTTCAGTTATGGATATCAGAGCTCGTGAATAAAGCACAGGCTTTAGGCGTTGAAATTATCACTAACACTCAAGTAAAAAAAATATTTGAATCAAATGGTAAAATCGACTCTGTAGAACTAAGTAACAGTGATGTAATTAACACTGAACTTGTTTTTTGGAGCGCACCTCCTGTTTTTGCATTACATGCGGGAGAATTACCTATTCATAGCTATCGGCCTACGTTCCGAACTGCTTATATCTTGCATGCAACATTTGATAAACCCCTCAATAATAATAAATCTCACTATTTATGGAACTGGGATCCAAGCTCTGAAATTTTTAGAATCACTCTTTATGATAATTTACGAACAGAGAAAACTCACTCTGTATCTGCTGAGGTGCTTAGAGATAAAAGTGAAGCTGAGTTTACTTTAAATGAAGGTGTAGAAGATCTAAGGAATATGGGGTTGGTTGCTGAAGATGCTTCTATAAAAAGTGGCTTTGTCCAGCAAATTGAAAATACTTTCCCTGTACCTACAAAGGAATTTGCAGAAGCGACTGAAGTTAATTATCAGACTCTAACGTCTGCATACAGTAATATACTTGTTTCTGGTAGATTTAGCGGGCGTTGTTGGCTTTTACATGACGTTCTTAGGTTTGCATATGAAGATATCAATAACTATGCGAACTAAAGCTAAGTATATTTTTTATTGCAACGCATCGAAAAGTACTGGTTTAGGGCATTTATCAAGGAGTCTAAACATTGCCAGACAAATAAGTGTTCTATCGAACAGCCCTAAAGTTTATTTTTATGGTAACTACGACTTATTTGCTGAGCAAAAAATTTGTTTTTACTCTTTTAAAGTACTAAAGGAACTGCGCGATGCTGAAAACACAACTATTATTTGTGATAGCTACGATTTTTCTCAACAACATCTGCTCAATTTAAAGCGTGCTGGTTTTAAGTTATGTGTTATTGATGACTTTAATCAATACAACTTTGATTTTGTTAACCTTCTTATTAATTTTCGTTTGAATGCTGATTCATTTTATCAAACTACTAATCCTAGCTGCTTAGGTGTGAATTATTTTTCATTTTCACCCGAGCTAGTTGCCTTAAGGGGAGAAAAATTAGCATTACCATATAAAAATGAAATTGAAAAAGTGCTTATTTTTATAGGGGGTTACGACGCTTTTGGTGTTGGTGTAAAAGTTATTGCGGCTTTGGACCAAGTTTTTACTGGTATCGACTTTACTCTTATAGATAAAGAAAAGCCGCAACTCAATGTTGAAAATAATAAGGTAGAAATAGTAGGGTTTACTGAAGATATTTCGAGTTACTTTGCTGATAGTGATTTAATCATTAGTGGTGGAGGGTTAACTAAATATGAAGCTGGATTTTGTTTAATACCTAATTGTTCTATTTCGCAAACACGCGAACAACATCAAGATACTTTAGAATTAGCCAAAAATAATTTAACTTACGATTTAGGTCTGGCTGAAGATGCAAGTGTTGATAAGTTAAATCAAGGGATAACCAGTTTCATCAAGCAAAAAACAAAACAAGTAAATTCATTTGTTGAAACTTATAATACTTATTCAACGCGAAACTTAGCACTTGAAATTATGAAGGTTTGAAATGAACGAATTTGAATCGAAACAAGCTGAATGGGATTCAATAGCAAATGCAAGTGCTGACTTCAAAGAACAGGTTGGACGCCCATTCGAAGATAGTGCTTGGCTTGCACTGAGTGCAGATGTATTAAGTAAGCTAGAGTTAAACTCAGCCTCTAAAGGTAATGTTTTGGATGTAGGCTGTGGTAATGGTTTGTTGCTCTCTAAGATAGCTAATAATTTTAACGAATTAGTGGGGGTTGATTACTCTGAATCTATGGTAGACAAAGCAAAAATGTTGTTGCCAGATGGAGCATTCACTCAGTCAGAAGCAAATAGTTTAAGATTCAAGAATAATTATTTTGATAGAGTGCTTTGCTACAGCATTTTTCACTACTTTCCTTCATATGACTATGCTCTAGAAGTGATATTAGAAATGATTCGAGTCACAAAGCCTGGCGGCTTGATTCTATTAGGAGATATTCTTGATGCGAACTTTGAGTCAGAAATTAAAGGAAATAGTGACTTAGAATATGAAAAAACGATACCTCTGATACACCGTTATTCGCAGTGGCGCTTTTATAACTTTAAAAAATTAATTGATGATTTAGCAGCATATACAACAAAAGTAGAAGTATTGACTCAGCCAGAAACCTTCGTGCTTGCTACATACCGAAAGGATATTAGAATTTGGGTTTAGACGAGTTAGAAAAAGAGTTAGCGGGTTACTTTGTTCGAAATCATGCCATCTTAACCCGCTCAGGCAGTTTTGCAATTATCACAGCTCTTAAATGCGCAGGTTTAGAGCAAGGTAGTAAGGTAGTCATGCCTGCAAGTTGTTGTCCCATTGTTTTATTCTCTATTCAAATGGCTGGTTATTCAGTTGTGCTAGCTGATGTTTCACTAAGCTCTCTTTCTATGGAAGTTGAACAAATTGAATCAGTAATGGATGATGATATTTCGGCCATTCTTGCTGTTCATGGGTATGGCCACTTTTGCGCAATTGATGAAATTACTGATTATGCTAAGCGAAAAGGTGTCATTTTAATTGAAGATGCTTGCCTTGCGTATGGCGGCAAATTTAAAGGCCGTCCAATAGGGAGCTTTGGTGATTTCTCAGTAATTAGTTTTGGCTATGATAAGCCTATTAGCCAAAACTATGGTGGAGCATTAATGACAAATTGTCAGACTTTTGCTGACAGGGCTAGAGACTTCTTAGATGATAATAAAATGGCTCAATTTTCTGATCTTATCCAAATAACTCATGTATTAGAAGGTTTAAAAAAGCTAGATAAATTAACAGCCATCAGAAAGTCGAACATTGCTTTTATAGAGCAAACTGTTTCTAATGAAAAATTTAAAAGGCTTAAGTACAATCCTGAAATAACGTATTGGCGATACCCTTTATTTATTGAAAATAGAGAGCGATTTTTAAATGCAGCCAAGCAACAAAACATATTGTTCACTAGCCACTACCGCTCTTTAGGCCTTCTGCAAACTCAAGGTTATTACCCGAATGCGGAAGAAATCGGAAATAAAATTGTAAATTTGTTTGTTCAGCCTGCTACGCCTAAAACTCAATTAACTAACATGGTGAGATTTATAAATGACTACAGGTAAGAGTGAAAGCCTAAAAAGTTATTATCAAGGTTTATATGCTAAATTTGGCAATAGTCACCAATCTGTTCAGCATGTTTCTAAAGAAGCTCAAAATGTTAGGTTTAAAATTTTTCTTGAGCAAATATCAAACAAAAGCCGGGTTGTTGATCTAGGTTGTGGACTTGGAGATATGTTGGCATTTTTCCGTGATAATGGATTTACAGGGGATTATTTGGGTTTAGACTTTGTCCCAGAGTTTATTCATTCTGCCGAAAAAAAATTTTCGGACGATAGAAAGTCTAAATTTAAACTGTTTGATATCTACAGTGATGCTATGCCACTTGGCTATGATCACGTTTTAATCAGTGGTGTTTTTAATAACAAAACAACTGATAATTTTTCGTTTATGAAAAGCGCTCTTACTAAAAGTTTTGCTGCATGTGAAAAGTCCATTATTTTTAATGCGTTATCAACTTATGTAGAGTATGAAGATCCTACTTTATTTTATATAGATCCCATGGTTATTTTTGACATGTGCAAGCAAGAAATGACTCCCTTTGTGAATTTAAAGCATGACTATGTCACAAAAATTGGTGGGTATCCTTACGAGTTTACTTTGAGCCTATACAAAGAGGGCTTCAGTGTATGATTTTAAGTGTAATGCAGCCGACTTATTTACCATGGCTAGGTTACTTTGCATTGATACAAAGCGCAGATAAGTTTGTATTTCTTGATGATGTAAAATTAGAGAAAAGTGATTGGCATATCAGAAATAGAATAAAGGCTAAAAATCAACCCTTGATGCTTAGTTGTCATGTATCAACACCGAATGGGAGATCAGCTGCCACTATTGAAAACACCTCATTTGTAAAAGAAACAGTTTGGAAGAAAAAGCACTTAAAAAGTATTTATGAAAACTATAATAAAACTGACTATTTTGAAGAGCTATTCCCAATCCTTTCATCGGTGTTTGAAAAAGATAACTTAAATACTGTAGCTCAGTTTAATATAGCTCTTATTAAGGCTCTAATGGATTATATCGGTATTAGCACGCCAACTTACATATCTTCAAAACTATCTAATGTTGAAGGCGTAAAAGATAGCCGGTTAGTTTCCTTATGTAACATATTAGACTGTAACGTTTACTTGTCGCCGATGGGAGCAAAAAATTATATTGAAGAATTTACGCCTGGTGGGCAACTGGTAAAAAATAATATAGATGTTTACTATCAAAACTTTGAGCACCCTGAATACATTCAAAGAAATGGTAGTTTTGAGTCGCATTTAAGCGCGATTGATAGTTTGTTTAATGTCGGCCCAAATAAGACTGCAGAGCTAATCAAAAACTCTACAAAGCAAGCGCTTCACTACAGTGATTTTTACTAACTGAGCTGCCATTTGGCAGGATTTATAAAACTTTCGTCTTCGATAGCAAGTTCGTTAAAAAATACATTTGGTTCTAACTTGCTGTCTAACGCTTGTAAAATCTCTTCCAGCTGGACTTCGCTGTTAACACCTATGACAACTTTATCAATTGATTCAATACCAACAACGTAGTTAATAGCCAGTGCTAAAGGTGTCATGTTTAAACGCTTAGCCATATGATGAAAAATCTCAAGGGACTGTTTTATTGGGTTAAAATATTCAGGCCACTCACCTTCAGACATCAATAGTAAGCCTTGCAAAAAAGCTGAACGAGTGTGAACTTCAACTTTATTTTTTTTAAACTTTTTCAATAAATCTGCTGTTAAAAAACGTTGATCAAATATATTTGCAGGTAGCTGGATTAAATCAATTTGCTCTAAAATAGGTTCGCTAATCTGGTTAGGTGAGTAAACCGATAAGCCTACTTTGGCTACTTTATTGTCAGCTTTAAGATTGTATAAAACATTTAAAAGGCTTGGGTATTTCTTTAAATCGTCAGCGTTATGTAAAAGTAGCCCATAAATAGCGTTTAAATGTAAGTCGGAAAGTGTATGCTCAAGGCAAGAGTGAACCCACTCTTCCTCATTACATGAATTAGGTAAAGGTTTTACTTTACTCACGATGTTGAAATCATCAATAGCGCAATTGCCTAAAACAGCTTCAGCATCACCGTAGGCTGCAGCAGTATCAATCGTATTTAACGAAGCACTTTTTGCTAGCTTTAAGATCCGCTTAACTTCATCGGTCTTAGTTTTCCCTGAACGGTTACTCACACCGTAATTCAAGCCAAATTGCACTGTGCCTAAAGCGAGCTTCATAATAAATCAATCAGTGTTTTGATAACGAATTGCTGCTCATTTGCTGTCATAGTTGGGTGCAGAGGAATGGTAACAGCCTGTTTGTAGTAAGTTGCTGCATTTGGATAATCACCTTCCGAAAAGCCTAAAGCTTGATAATAAGGCTGTAAATGGATCGGTATATAATGCAAGTGAGCAATAACTCCTTGCTCGCGCATACCTGTAATGACTGACTTGTGTTTTTCTACGTTACATTGGGTTAAACGAACAATATATAAATGGTAGCTAGAGTAACAATCATCCGATTGTGTTAAATGAGCTAGCGTTGAATTTGCAAACGCATGGTTATATGTTGTTGCAATGTCGTTTCTCACTGATACAAAGTTGTCTAGCTGCTTTAACTGACTCAGTCCTAAAGCGGCTTGCATATCAGTCATTCTATAATTAAAACCAAGCTCTAACTGTTGATAATACCAAGGGCCGTGACTTGGCTCGGTCATTTCTTCAGGAATATTAGTAATACCATGGCTTCGCAAGCGGCTCATTTTTTTGTTGAGCTCAGCACAGTTGGTAACCGCCATCCCCCCTTCAGCAGATGTAATTATCTTGACTGGATGAAAGCTAAACACAGTAATATCTGAATAAATACAGCTGCCAACAGGCTTATCTTTGTACTTCGCGCCAATAGCATGCGAGGCATCTTCAATAACCTTAAAACCATACTCTTTGGCAAGTGCATTGATTGCTGCCATATCGCATGACTGACCAGCTAAATGAACAGGGATCACGACTTTAGGAAGTTGCTGGCTTTGTTTGGCTAACGTTAGCTTTTCTTGAAGCGCTGCAACAGACATATTGCCTGTTTCAAGGTCGATATCAACAAAATCGATGTCTGCGCCACAATACAGGGCGCAGTTACTCGATGCGACAAAGGAGATTGGCGACGTCCATACAATGTCACCTTTACCTACGCCTAAAGCAAGGCAAGCAATATGTAACGCTGAAGTCGCACTGTTAGTGGCACAGGCATAGTGAGCATCACAATATTCTGCAATGGCACTTTCAAATGCTGGAACAGCAGGGCCCTGTGTTAACCAGTCAGACTTTAATACATCAATTACGGCATTGATGTCTTCTTGCGAAATACTTTGTTTGCCGTAAGGAATTACCTTATTCGTCATAATAAATTTTACAATAATGCTTGAACATTGAAGTTTTTAATTTCTTCAATACTCATATATTCAGGGTTATCAAGCGAGTTATACTCGAAACCTTGGGTAACTTTTTTGCCTTTTTCACCAATAGCATTCACAGTAAAATCATTGCTACGACTACTGAATTTTATACCCGGAGCGATAACAAAGTGGTCGCTATATTCGTACGTTTCAAAGCATAAGTCGGCCGGGCACATGACCTCATGTAACTTTTCACCTGGTCGAATACCTATAACCTTAATTGGTAATTCAGGTGCCATTGCTTTGGCAAGATCAGTAATACGAATTGAAGGGATCTTCGGAACGAAAATTTCGCCACCTAACATACGCTCAAAGTTAGTTAAAACAAAATCAACACCTTGTTGCAGGCTAATCCAAAAGCGAGTCATTTCTTCATGAGTAATTGGTATATGGTCGCGGCCTTGGTCGATAAACTTTTGGAAAATAGGCACAACAGAGCCACGCGAACACACTACGTTACCGTATCTTACTACTGAAAAAGTTGTTTTATGGCCGCCAGCAATATTATTAGCAGCAACAAATAACTTGTCTGATGCAAGTTTTGTCGCACCATATAAGTTGATTGGATTCGCGGCTTTATCAGTCGACAGTGCAATGACTTTTTCTACGTTATTATCAAGGGCGGCGTCAATTACATTCTCTGCGCCATTGATATTAGTTTTGATGCACTCCATTGGGTTGTATTCAGCGGCTGGAACTTGTTTTAATGCTGCTGCGTGAATCACATAGTTCACGCCGCGCATAGCACGGCGAAGCCTTTCTTTATCGCGTACATCACCAATAAAATACCGCATACACGGTTGGTCAAACTCTTGCTGCATTTCAAACTGTTTGAGTTCGTCACGCGAAAAGATAATGATCTTTTTTGGCTTATAGCGTTCTAGAAGCGTTTTGACGTATTTTTTACCGAATGAACCGGTACCACCGGTAATTAAAATTGTTTTATTGTCGAACATAGTGTTACCCGAGTTATTTTTCATTGGCGTTTGATACGCAAAGTGAGAATTTTGACACAATTCTCAGTAATTTAACTATTAACTAATACACTAGCAAGTCAGATGCCAAGTTAATTTATCTAAACCATGGTACAAAGTACAAAATTTGGCAAATTAAGCTATAATTTAAGCAATCGGTTTGTCGGAGGCCGCCATGAAAATTCAATCACCCAATACCGGGTTTTTAAACCAAACTCAGCAAACGGGTAATAAGCTTACTGAGCAACTAGCATCAGGTAAAAAAGTAAACTCAGCGGCAGATGATGCCGCTGCACTGCAAATTATTGATCGATTAACATCGCAGCAAGATGGCTACAGTCAAGCAATTAACAATGCTTACGACGGCATTTCTTACTCACAAGTGACAGAGTCAAATCTATCTGGTGTAAATGATGCCGTTTCTCGCATTCGAGAGCTGTCTATTCAAGCGGGTAATGGTGCGCTCACAGACAGTGATAGGGCTGCACTTCAAGAAGAAGTGTCGCAATTACAAACGCAAATATCAGAAACGTTTGAAAATGCGACATTCGGTGGTAAACCTTTATTTGATGGTGAGCAAGTGTCGTTTCAAGTTGGTCCTGATGCCAACACCACACAATCAGTGACGCCATCTGATGGCAGTATTGCTTCAGTTATTGCAGGAATCGATATTTCAACCCAAGCAGGAGCTCAAGCTGCGATTGATATTAGCGACCAAGCAGCTGAGGAAATTAACACCCAAAGAGCTGAGCTAGGCGCTTTTCAAAACACCTTGGCGAGTACGATAAAAGGTTTAGGCAACCAGCGAGAGAGCATTGCTGCGAGCCAAAGCCGAATAGAAGATACTGACTATGCAAAAGCTGTGTCTGATCAAGTAGCTAATGATATTTTATCGCAAGCATCGATTGCCTTACGTGGTCAGGCAAATCGTTCAGCCGAATCTATATTAGGTTTACTTTAATTCTTTAGTATTAAATTTTAGTGCTAAGTGACTATTTTTTGGCGTTGATGTCAATAAATTGCCGCTTAGCGCTTGCATCCCTCCTAAACTCGCTTACAATTTAGAAATTAACTAACCTCGTGGTAACTGTGGTTCGCCAATAATGATCTTAATTTTAGACAATAATAATAATCGTGCGATAGGTTTACATGCAGCACTTACCTTCATTGGTGAAACTGCACAATTAGTTGATGAGACTTCGTTACAGTCTTTTTGTGAAAAACATCAACAGCAAGAATGTATGGTCATTCTTGGTGCTTTACAGCAGCTAAATCACGAGGCTGTGATCAAACAGTTTCCTGCCATTCCGTTTTTATTAATTGGTGAAACACTCAAACCGTTACTAAGCATTGCAAATGTAGTTGGTTTAATTTGTGAGCCATTTAACCATGATGTAACTACTCAGCTATTGCATGATTGTCAGCAATATCAGCGCATGCTACCGGGTGACCATAAACAAGCTAAATCTAACAAATCATTTGATGGTTTAGTCGGTGAAACCGAAGCTGTAAAAGATGTGCGCTTTTTAATTGAGCAAGTAGCAAAAACCGATGCCAATGTGCTGATCTTAGGTGAGTCAGGCACAGGTAAAGAAGTTGTTGCACGCAACGTTCATTTACTCTCTAAACGCAATACCGGGCCATTTGTGCCGGTAAACTGTGGTGCTATCCCAGGCGAACTACTTGAAAGTGAGCTATTTGGCCATGAAAAGGGTGCCTTTACGGGCGCAATATCAGCGCGAAAAGGGCGTTTTGAATTAGCGCAAGGCGGCACGCTGTTTCTTGATGAAATTGGTGATATGCCTTTGCAAATGCAGGTTAAACTACTGCGTGTGTTGCAAGAGCGTAGCTATGAGCGAGTAGGGGGTACTAAGCCTATTCAAGCAGATGTACGCATTATTGCTGCGACTCACCGCAACCTTGAAGAAATGATTGAAAAGGGCGACTTCCGTGAAGACCTTTTTTATCGCTTAAACGTGTTTCCAATTGAAAATCCTTCGCTTAGTGAGCGTGCTGACGACATCCCTCTACTATTAAAAGAGCTAATGCGTCGTGTGAACGAGCAAAGTGGCACAACGGCCAAATTCACTGAGCGTGCGATTCAAAGCTTAAAAGAGCATGCGTGGCCGGGGAATATTCGTGAGCTTGCTAACTTAGTTGAGCGAATGGTAATCATGTTCCCTGATAAAGTAGTTGATGTGCCAGACCTTCCAGCTAAATATCGTTATATTGAAGTTGAGGCTTATGAGCCTGAGTACCCAGAAGAGTTGATGGAGCGAGATGCTTTCAACGATATTTTCAGTACTGGCTTTAGTGATTATGATGATGAAGAACCTGATGTACCAGCAACAACGGTTGACTCAGGTTTACTACCAGATGAAGGAATTGAGCTCAAAGAGTATCTTGCTGAGCTAGAAATTAGCTTAATCAGCCAAGCATTAGAGCGCTATGATTACGTTGTTGCACGTGCAGCAGAAATTTTAGGTGTTAGGCGCACCACACTGGTCGAAAAAATGAAGAAATACAACCTAACGCGCGACTAAGCCGCGTTAGGTTTCTTCCTCGGTTTTATCTATTCGTATTCACTGATTATCTCAGCTTTTCTAAAGCAATCATTGCTATGGTCATTTACCATGCCACAGGCCTGCATGTGGGCATACACCGTCGTCGGGCCTAAAAACTTAAAGCCGCGCTTTTTTAAATCTTTGGCGAATGCTGTAGAGGCTTCAGTAATAGCCGGGTAATCCTCTAATTTATCAAGATTGTTTACCAAAGGTTTGCCACCCACAAACTGCCATTGGTAATTTGAGAAACTGCCAAACTCTTTTTGAATCTCAATAAAACGTTGCGCGTTATTGATAGTGGCGGCGATTTTAGCGCGATTACGAATAATACCTTCAAACTGCATTAATCGTTCGACGTCGTCTTCGGTCATTTTGGCAACCTCTTCGACAACAAAGTTTTTGAAGGCACTGCGATAGCCATCACGCTTTTTAAGTATGGTATACCAACTCAGTCCCGCTTGTGCTGACTCTAAAGTTATAAATTCAAATAAACGGTGATCATCATATAATGGCACCCCCCATTCTTGGTCGTGATAGGCCACATAATCTTCTTTGCTGGTATCGAGCCATGGGCAACGACAATGGTGTTCTTTTTGCATTATTCCCTCGCGATTGTCATTTTTTTGTCAGTGTTGTTTTGTCTTTAATTTATTGAAATAAAACAAAAATAAATTTGGTACGGATTGTGCATTTAGCTAGGTAGACACGATTTTTTGAGTATCGATTATGGCCTTAGCAAATGTCCTAAAACCACAATTTATCACAGCCAAACAATATAACCCATGCTTACAACAAGAAGAGTATGTGGGTGAATTGAGTGAGCTGCGCCAACAAGCCAGTTGGTTAGGTCATTTGGTTGATACCATGCCTGCGGGTGTGGTGGTTTTAGATGGCCGAGGCATGATCGCAAAAGCCAATCAAATTGCCATTGATATGCTAGGTGAGCCCCTTGAAGGTGAAAAGTGGTTTAGCGTAATTCAACGCTCATTTCGACCACAGCAAGACGATGGCCATGAAGTATCACTTAAGGATGGCCGTTTAATTAAGCTTGATATTACTGCGCTTGCTCCAGAGCCAGGGCAGTTAATTTTAATGACAGATTTAACTGAAACCAGACGCTTACAAAAGCGAGTAGCCCATATGCAGCGCTTAAGTGCGCTCGGCAAAATGGTTGCTTCGCTTGCTCATCAGGTTAGAACACCGTTATCAGCGGCCATGCTTTATGCTGCCAATTTAGGCTCAAAACGATTGCCAGAAAGCTCGCGTGGCAACTTTCATACAAAGCTAATGTCGCGTTTAAAAGATTTAGAAACCCAAGTGAACGATATGCTGTTATTTGCCAAAAGTGGTGAGCAACAAGTGGTCGAAAGCGTTTCAATGCAACAGTTACTTAATGAAGTAAAAGCCGGTGCTGATGCTATGGTTGCACAAAATAACAGTGAGCTTAGCGTGAACTTGCCTGAGCCAGATATTGAAATTATGGGTAATAAAACTGCTCTGGCGAGTGCTATTCAAAACCTGATCCACAATAGTATTCAAATTATTGGCTCTGAGGCTGTGGTAACCCTGAGTGCCGAACGTGACGAAACTAGCGAAAACTGTGTTCGTATCAGTGTCAGTGATAATGGCCCAGGTGTTGATTTACGTCATGCCAACAAATTATTCGAACCTTTTTACACTACCAAAAGCCAAGGCACGGGGCTTGGACTTGCAGTTGTAAGTTCAGTCGCCAATGCGCACCAAGGACGGGTTGAAGTGACTAATAATGCTCATGGGGGAGCATGTTTTAGTTTGATCTTGCCAATTAGTGCAGAACCAATGTCAGCGGAGGCAAAATGAATACTAACTCTATTTTAGTCGTTGAAGACGACGCAGGCTTACGAGAAGCACTGATCGATACTCTTGAAATGTCGGGTATTGATTGCGTTGCTGCAGATAGCGCCGAACAAGCGATGATCTTGCTTAAGCAAAATAGCTATTCATTGGTTGTTAGTGATGTGCAAATGGGCGCTATGAGCGGCCTTGACCTACTACGTAGCATTAAACTTAACTATCCTGAGCTGCCGGTATTAATGATGACGGCCTATGCCACTATTGATGATGCTGTAGAAGCAATGCGTTTAGGCGCGATTGATTACATGGCAAAGCCGTTTGCTCCAGAAGTGCTCCTTAATATGGTGAGTCGTTATTTGCCTGAAAAGGAAAAAGAAACCGATGGCCCAATCGTTGCCGATCCATCAAGTATTAAGCTATTAGAGCTCGCGAGCAAAGTTGCCCGCTCAGATGCCAGTGTCATGGTACTCGGCCCAAGTGGCTCGGGTAAAGAAGTCTTGGCTCGTTTTATCCACGATAAATCAAATCGTAGCGATGCCCCCTTTGTGGCTATTAACTGCGCTGCTATTCCTGAAAACATGCTTGAAGCAACCTTATTCGGTTACGAAAAAGGGGCGTTTACCGGCGCTATTCAAGCCTGTCCGGGTAAATTTGAGCAAGCTCAAGGTGGTACCATCTTACTTGATGAAATCACTGAGATGGATTTAGGCTTGCAAGCTAAATTACTGCGTGTACTTCAAGAGCGTGAAGTAGAGCGCTTAGGCGGTCGTAAAACCATAGAGCTTGATGTTCGCGTTCTAGCTACAAGTAACCGAGATTTAAAAGAAGCAGTGAGCGAAAATCTATTTAGAGAAGATTTATATTATCGCTTAAATGTATTCCCGCTAATGTGGAAACCATTAGCCGAGCGTCCTGGCGACATTATTGTATTGGCTGAGCATTTAATAGAGCGTCATTGCCTGAAAAGTAAAGAGCCTATCGCTCAACTAAGTGAGGGGGCGAAACAAAAGCTGCTATCGCATGCTTGGCCAGGTAACGTACGAGAGCTTGATAACGTTATGCAACGGGCATTGATATTATGTGATGGTAATAGTATTCATCAAGATGATGTCTTTATTGAAGAGTTGCTTACGGTTGATATCAAGCCAGTCGCTACGCCGCCACACAACGCACCGGTATATCAAGAACAGCCTGTTGAAGTTAATTTAGATACCGTGCCACAAGTGAGTGAGCAAGGTAATTACAAAGACGAGCTGAAAGACAAAGAGCATCGTATTATTTTAGAAACCTTAGCGCGCTGTAATGGTAAGCGCAAAGAGGTTGCAGAAACCTTAGGTATTAGTCCGCGCACGTTACGTTATAAACTGGCGCAAATGCGAGACTTGGGTATAGCCTTACCTGCATAAACTCCTTCCAAAAAGTTACTCAAACAAGCTCACATTTTTGTGAGCTTGTTTGCTGTCAAAACTCTGACATGCAAAATAAACGATTCAAGCTATTGAATTTGTTGGTTTTGTTTTGTGGCACGGTTTGTGCTTTATCAGTGCATAAGTAAACTGCATTGTCAGAGAGTATTATGAAAGTTCAAAACAGCGCATTATTTCAAGAAATGCAAGCTATGGCTTCAGAAGTAGGCCGTAGCAACTCAATTAATAATTTACCAACACAAACTCAGCCAACATCGTCGGCACAGTTTGGTGATTTACTTACCAATGCACTTGATACAGTGAATGGCTTACAACAAGACGCTAAGCAAAAAGTAACAGCAATGGAAATGGGCGATCGCAGTGTTTCTTTAGCTGACGTAATGATTGCTTCGCAAAAATCATCAGTCGCTTTTGAAGCTACGGTGCAAGTTCGAAATAAACTTGTTGAAGCTTATAAAGAAATCATGAACATGCCTGTGTAACTAGGTAGTGGAGAATTATTGTGGCGCAATCTAATCAATCAACTGATCTAGCCTTAGCAGGCGGCGGTATCGACTCAACCGATACTGATGATCAACAAGAGCAAAAGTCAGGCTACCTAAGTGCCTTAAACGGTGTAGATGTTTTACGCCAGGTTACTTTAGTGATCGCTTTGGCAATCTGTTTGGCTATCGCAATTTTTATTATTATTTGGGCTCGTCAACCAGATATGCGTCCGCTTGGCAAAATGCCAACGGAAGAGCTTATTCAAACGCTGGACTTTTTAGACGCTCAAAAGATTGATTACGAACTTGATGGTAACGTCATCTCTGTTGAAGAAGGTGAATACCAAAACATTAAATTATTGATGGCTCGTGAAGGCCTAGAGCAAGCGCCAAGCTCAGGTACTGACATCATCATGCAAGACATGGGGTTTGGTGTTAGCCAACGCCTTGAACGTGAACGTTTAAAACATGGTCGTGAGCAACAGCTTGCACGTACCATCGAAGAGCTAAAAAATGTTACTCGCGCCAAAGTACTTTTAGCTATTCCAAAAGAAAACGTATTTGCTCGTCGTGAAAAACAACCTTCAGCGACGGTAGTGCTTACCTTAAAACGCGGTCGTACACTTGACGGTGAAGAAGTTGACTCAGTAGTTGATATTGTTGCCTCAGCAGTCCAAGGGTTATCGCCAGAGCGTGTTACTGTTACCGATCAAAATGGTCGCTTACTTAATTCAGGTTCACAAAACTCACTTGCTGCTCGCTCTCGTAAAGAGTATGAGATTGAACGTAAGCGTGAAGAAGAGTACTTAAATAAAATCGATAGCATCCTTATTCCAGTTGTAGGCTTAGGTAACTATACCGCGCAAGTCGATTTAAACATGGACTTTAGTGCAGTCGAAGAAACACAAAAACGTTATAACCCAGACTTACCAGCAGTGCGCAGTGAAACCACGTTCGAAGAAAACAACATCGGAGGTCTTGCAGTGGGCATTCCTGGTGCGCTAACGAATCAGCCGCCAGTTAACTCTAATATTCCAGAAATTGCAGGCCAAGGTGGAGCAGGCTCAGCAACGAACCCAAGTCGTTCGCATAAAGAAGCAACACGTAACTATGAGCTTGATACAACTATTTCGCATAAGCGTCAGCAAACCGGTGTTATCCGTCGCATCAGTGTTTCAGTTGCCGTTGATTATGTACCGCAGGTGGGTGAAAACGGTGAAACAACCATGGTTCCTCGCTCTGTAGAAGCATTGTCAAATATTCGTCGCTTATTACAAGGTGGTGTTGGTTTTGATATGCAGCGTGGTGATGCACTTGAGGTTGTCACAGTGCCATTTGTTCGTGAAGATGCTGGTGAAGCGATTGAAGTTCCACTTTGGGAGCAAGATTGGTTCATGAAGATGCTACGCTTAGCATTAGGTGCACTGGTTATCATCGTACTGATTGTCTTTGTAGTAAGACCTATGCTGAAACGTCTAATTTACCCAGACGATACACTAGAAGAATATGATGAAGATGCATTAAGTGCAGGTGTAGATATTGGTGATAGCACGCTAGATATGCTAAATAAAGACTTTGACTCTGCTGCTGTAGGATTCTCAAGTGATGGTACACTACAGCTGCCAGACTTACATGGCGATGAAGATTTACTCAAAGCAGTTCGTGCATTGGTTGCAAATGAACCAGAACTGTCTTCTCAAGTAGTGAAAGCGTGGTTAACAGAAGATGACTGATCAAGAACAAAAACAACTACCACCGGCGTTTGATGTTGATAAATTAGACGGTGTTGATAAGGCGGCAATCTTATTGCTGAGCTTATCAGAAGAAGATGCTGCGCAAATCCTTAAGCACTTAGAGCCAAAGCAAGTGCAAAAAGTGGGTATGGCAATGGCTGCGCTAGATGATTTATCGCAAGCGAAAATTAGCGCAGTCCATAATTTGTTTATTGAGCAAATTCAAAGCTTCAGTACCATTGGCTTCCAGTCTGAAGACTTTATCAAAAAAGCCCTTACAGCAGCGCTTGGTGAAGACAAGGCAGCCAGCCTTATTGACCAAATTGTTATGGGCTCAGGGGCGAAAGGTCTTGATTCATTGAAGTGGATGGATTCAAAGCAAGTGGCGAATATTATTCGCAACGAGCACCCGCAAATTCAAACCATTGTTTTATCGTATTTAGAGCCAGAGCAATCAGCGGAAATCTTGTCGCAATTCCCAGAAAAAGTGCGCTTAGATTTAACCATGCGTATTGCAAACCTTGAAGAAGTTCAACCAGCAGCATTGCAAGAGTTGAATGAAATCATGGAGAAACAGTTCGCAGGTCAAGCTGGTGCGCAAGCTGCGAAAATGGGTGGCTTGAAAGCGGCTGCTGATATCATGAACTACCTAGATACCAATGTTGAAGGTCAGTTAATGGATTCAATCCGTGAACACGATGAAGAGATGTCACAGCAAATCCAAGACCTTATGTTTGTCTTTGAGAACTTAATGGATGTTGAAGACCGTGGTATTCAAGCGATCCTTCGTGAAGTACAGCAAGATGTATTAATGAAAGCAATTAAAGGTACTGACGAAGCATTAAAAGAGAAGATTTTGGGTAATATGTCAAAACGTGCTGCTGAATTACTCGCTGATGATCTTGAGGCAATGGGCCCTGTTCGTATTAGTGAAGTAGAAGCGGCACAGAAAGAAATTCTTTCTACGGCACGCCGTTTAGCTGACTCAGGCGAAATTATGCTTGGTGGCGGTGGTGGTGAGGAGTTCCTGTAAGCCATGAGTAAGTCTTCATTTCATACAGGACGCCCAGTGCATGCCAGTGAAGCTGCTGATGAATTATTGGAAAACTGGCCAATTCCTGAAGTGACGCAAGATACAACAAAACTCGCTGGACGCTCAACGGCGTATGGCACGCCTTTAGCTGACTTATATCGTAAAGAGCAGCAAAAGCAGCAGGCCGAAGAGCAGCCAGAAGAGCCTGAAATTCCGTCGCTAACAATGGCTGAGCTTGAAAAGATCCGTCAAGATGCCTATGAAGAAGGACTAAAGCAAGGCCATGAGCAAGGCTATATAGATGGTTTTGAAAAAGGCGCACATGAGGGAAAAGAAGCTGGCTTTAAAGAAGGTGTTGAGCTTGGTAAGGAGCAAGGCCAAGAAGAAATAAAGCCAATTTTAGAAGAGCAGCTGACCAACTTAAGAAGCTTACTTGATAGCCTTTCTCAACCATTATCTAAAGTCGATGAAAGTGCCGAAAAGCAGTTAGTGCAGTTAGCTGTGATGTTAACTGAAGTTTTAGTTTACCAAGAAATTAAAACCTCACCTGAAGTCATTTTACATGCTTTGAAGCAAGCTATTGATGCGTTAGGTGAAGAGCAAGCGAAAGTACGTATTCACTTACATCCTGATGATATTACTTTAATTACCGAAAGTTATGGCGAACAAACTATCGCAGATAATCATTGGCAGTTAGTTGCAGAACCGACTTTAGAACGGGGTGGATGTGAAATAAAAACTCCGCAATCATCCCTCGATATGACAATAAAAACCCGCGTCAAAGAAACGTTGGAAAACTTTTTGCATAGCAGTGGTATCTAATACTTTTTAGGCTCATTATGAGTGCTCAATCAATGACTCTTAGCGAACGCTTACAGCGCTATGAAAAAAATATCAAGGCCCCAAAACCAGCTGTTGCCGGTATTCTGACGCGTGTCGTTGGTTTAACGCTAGAAGCAAAAGGGCTTAGAGCACCTGTTGGCAGTCAATGTAAAATTGAAACCATTAACGGCTTTGTTGATGCTGAAGTCGTTGGTTTTAATGACCAAACGCTTTACTTGATGCCAAATGATCACATCTCTGGCGTACTGCCTGGTGCACGAGTTATCCCAAAGCTAAATGAAACAGGGTTGCCTGTCGGCATGAGTTTACTTGGCCGTGTAGTGGATGGCCTTGGTCGGCCACTTGATGGCTTAGGTGCCATTAATGCTGAGCATCACTTAAAGTTTGCGCAAAACTCAATTAACCCTCTTGCAAGACGACCAATTAGTCAGCCTATGGATGTAGGTGTTCGAGCCATCAACTCCGTTATTACCGTAGGTCAAGGCCAGCGTATGGGTCTGTTTGCAGGCTCTGGTGTCGGTAAATCAGTATTACTGGGTATGATGACTCGCGGCTCTGAAGCAGATGTAATTGTGGTAGGTCTTGTGGGTGAACGTGGTCGTGAGGTAAAAGAGTTCATTGAAGAAATTTTAGGTGTTGAAGGGCGTAAGCGCTCAGTTGTGGTTGCAGCTCCTGCGGATGCTTCACCATTAATGCGTTTAAAAGGCTGTGAAAGTGCAGTGACCATTGCGGAATACTTTCGCGATCAAGGTCTTAACGTATTGTTATTACTTGACTCCGTTACCCGTTATGCCATGGCGCAACGTGAAATTGCCTTAGCAGTTGGCGAGCCTCCAGCGACTAAGGGGTATCCGCCATCAGTATTTGCTAAATTACCTGCGCTGGTGGAACGTGCCGGTAATGGTGGTGAAGGGCAAGGTTCAATAACCGCGTTTTTCACTGTGCTTAGTGAAGGGGATGATATGCAAGATCCAATTGCTGACTCTGCTCGCGCTATATTAGATGGCCACATTGTTTTATCTCGAGATTTAGCTGACAGTGGTCATTATCCGGCTATTGATATTGAAAAATCGATTTCTCGTGTTATGCCACAAGTTGTATCTGAAGCACATATGCAACAAGCTCGTGTGCTAAAACAAGTGTATTCAATGTATCAACAGAACAAAGATATGATCACACTAGGTGCGTACCAAAAAGGCACAGATCCTATGCTTGACCAAGCAATTAATATGATGCCACGTGTGAATCAATTCCTTCAACAAGGCATGAAAGATGTGATCAGTTATGATGATGGTCTACAAGGTCTTGCGCAGTTATTAGGACAAGGTTAATGGCTCAAAGTAAACTTGATTTATTGCTAAAGCTTGAGAGCGATAAAGAAGAATCTTTACGCATGGATTATTTAAAAGCCCAGCAGCACTTACAAAGTAATCAACAAAAACTGCAAGGGCTGAATAACTTTCGCATGGAGTATTCTCAGCAGTTGCATTTGAAAGGTCGCTCAGGTTTGTCTAGTGCTGGGTTTAGTCAATATCATGCCTTTATCGCAAAAATTGAAGAAGCGATACGCCAGCAAGCCAGCACAGTGAATACTGCAAAACAGGTTGTTACGCAGCGCAAAGCATTGTGGTTAAAACAGCAAGTGAAAGCAAAAGCAGTGGCGAAATTAATCGAAAAGCAAGCTGAAAAACAAGCGATGAAAGTAGCTAAAGCGGAGCAAAAAATGCTGGATGAATTTGCTTCAAATCAGTTTTATCAACGTCAACTTAAAAACGCACTTCTCTAAAATACTATCTTTTTTAGGCATGTTAATTGCATTTGCCTAACCAGTAGCATTAATTTTGGCACTTGCGGCGGCAAATTGCCTCTTTAGTTTTAGGTGAATTATGGCGATCAGTGATATCAATTTGCAGGTTAAAACTGAGCAAGGTACTGGTTTTTCAGGCAAAGACTCAGAGTCTAGCGACAAAGCATCGGGCTTAAGTTTTTTAACTTCACTTACAGAAGCAAGTGAAGCGGCAAACGCGCAAGCAAATACCACCCCTCAAACAAAAAGTGATGCAGATACTCATTCTGTTGATGAAACTAAAGCTGTCAGTATTTCTGAAGAGCCTAAATCAGATGCCAAATTAGGCGACGAAAACACAACTGCTGATGCTAAAGTTGCAACTGCTACCACGTCTACACAGCAGCAAACTAAAACAAGTCCAGATATTCGTAATGAAGCTGTAACTAAAGAGCAAAGCGATGAACTTGCTCTTGTAGAAGATGAAGAAAACTCACTGCTTTCGCAAATTAATGCGGCTCAAGCTATGAGTACGCGTGTTAATAAATTGATTGAAAATAATGATTTTAGTCCTGTAGTTGTTGATAAAAAAGCAACCCCAATCGATACCATTACACCTGTTATACCTTCACCGATGACAGACGTTGCACAAACCGATGATTCAAAAGCCGACGCTGAAGGCGACAATTCAATAGCAAGCTTATTACATAAGTCTAAAGTTGCGACAGCGGTAGATAGCCAGCTAAAAGCGATTGGCGATTTACCACCAAAAGATAGCGTGACTCCGATTGTTGATGGTCCATTAACAGACAAAGAAAAGCAGGGTGTTTCAGCTGTTAATACGCCGGATACAAAACCTCAGGTAGCTAACTTTGCCAGTGCAACACAAACAACTGACAGTAAAGAGACCACCGTTGATGTAGACGCTCTATTAAATAGCGCTCAGAAACAGGCTGTGAATTCAGACGCTACAAAAACATCTGATGGCAAAGAACTTGGCGTAAATGAGGCAAGTAAAACTGTTTTAAATAAGGTGGTTGCAGATTTAAATAGCGATGCTCAAGTAGATACAAAAACAGCTGAAGTTAATTCAAAACAAACACAAAGCTACACTGACAAAACAGCAGCAAATTTCAGTGCTGAGCAAAGCATTGCTAAAAACATTGAAGCTGGCACGGCAAAAGTGCCAGACAAACCAGCTGACGCAGCTGCCAAAATTGATCAAGCCGTAACAGAAAAACCAGTTTTAGATAAACCAGTAACAGATAAGTCAATCGTTAGCTTGCTGGCCAAAGTACAAAGTGGCGATGGGCAGGCTGTAAGTGAGTTCGCTAAAGGTGTATCGCTAACCTCTGAGCAACAAAAGCAACTTGAGCAACAAATAAATCAACTTAAAGCTGATAATAAGCTTGGTGCTGATGAGGTGGCAACAATCAAGTCGCTATTGACTGATGTGAACAGTAGTAAGCCTACAACGCAAACAGCACAGAGTCCTGTATCACAACTTGCTGTAGAGCAAGACATTGCTGAAGAAAGCCAGGCAAAACAAGATGCTAAATTAGCTGACAATAAGGCTCTCGATAACAAATTACCTACAGGTGTAGAAAAGCAAATCACGGCGCTGACTAAGGATGAGCAGCAAGCATTGTTAAACAAAGTGAACACTCAGCTGCAAACGTTAACGCCGGGCACTGCTCAGTATGAAAAATTAGCTGCAGCTCAAACTGTGCTGACAGAGGCTATAAATGCCCCTGCAACAGCCAGTACTGCGATGCCAGTAACCGCAGCAACAGTTAATGTTGAAAATAATAAAGCGAAACAAAATAATACCGCGCAAATTACAGCCGATGTGACAAAAGTAGTTGCAAGTGAAGAAGTAACCACAGAGCTTGATACAAAAATTAATACAGAACGTACACAGGAAACTGTTACTGTGCGTGTAGCTCAATTATTTACCCAGCTAACGACTCAAGCAAATGCAACAACACAACCAGGTGCCTATGAGATGGCTCATCAGCAATATGAGCAAGCACTAGAAGTACAAACAATGCATACACAAACAACTGCGCAAACTCAGACTCAATCTAAATCGGTGAATGTTGACCCTGGTGTAATGCAAGCGATTAATATCATAAAAAGTGATGCTGCAAAGATGCTTCAAGAGCGAGTTAGCGCGTTACTAAATATTAATAATAAAGAAGCTGAAATTCGCTTAGATCCGCCAGAAATGGGCAGTATGCAAATTCGTATACGTAGCGATGCGGAGCAAGCTCAAATTAATTTTGTTGTTCAAAATCAGCAGGCTAAAGAAGCTTTAGAGCAATCAATGCCACGTTTACGAGAAATGCTTGCACAGCAAGGTATTGAACTTGGTGAAAGTAGTATTCAGCAGGGTAACCCTGAGCAACAACAAGAGCAGTCTGGGCAAGGTCAGCTTGCTGGAAATCAACAAGCTGAGGAGCAGCAGCCAGAAGTAACAGCACAAAGCGCAGAAACTTCTCGACAACAATCTTCATCATCAATAGATTACTATGCATAAGTCCTGCTATTATAAGAAATAAAATAGTTACAGCGTGATAAACAGCTTGCTGTAACTTTGAGGGAAGTGACAATGGCCGAAGAAGCAAATTTAGAAATAGAAGATACGGGTAAAGGCAAAAAGAAGCTGATTATCATCATTGCAGCTGTAGTGTTGATTGCTGGTGCTGCTGCGGGTTACTTTTTATTTATGGGCGATGATGCCCCTGAAGAAAGCCTAGCAGATGAAACCACAGTGACAGAGGCTGCTGCACCATCGAGCTCTGCACAGATTGGTTCGGCTCTGTATGTCGCAATGCCACGCCCATTTGTATTTAATGTACCTGGTGCTAGTCGCGACCGTATTGTACAAATAAAAGTTCAGCTACTTGTTCGCGGTGAAGTGAACGAAGAAACTGCCAAAAAGCATATTCCACTTATCGAAAGTACCTTACTTGGCGTTCTTTCAACAACGACCGCAGATGAATTAGGTACCAGTGAAGGTAAAGAGTCAGTACGTGTTGCTGCACTTGAAAAAGTACAATCAGCATTAAGTGATGTTGAAGGTAGCAAAGTGATAGAGCGGGTATTATTTACCGGCTTTGTGATGCAATAAGGGGTCAGCGTGAGCGATTTATTATCTCAAGACGAAATTGATGCGCTCTTACATGGCGTTGATGAAGTCGAAGAGGAAGATATTCACGAAGGTGATGACTTAGACAGTAATACCTTACAGTATGACTTCTCATCACAAGATCGTATTGTTCGGGGTCGTATGCCGACCTTGGAGATCGTGAATGAACGTTTTGCCCGTCATATGCGAATTAGCCTATTTAACATGATGCGCCGCACCGCTGAGGTGTCGATTAACGGCGTACAAATGATTAAATTTGGCGAATATATTCATACCTTATTCGTGCCAACTAGTTTGAACATGGTACGTTTTCGTCCGTTGAAGGGCACCGGCCTAATTACCATGGAAGCCCGATTAGTATTCATTTTAGTGGATAACTTTTTTGGTGGTGATGGCCGCTATCATGCAAAAATAGAAGGCCGTGAATTTACCCCAACAGAACGCCGTATTGTTCAAATGCTGCTTAAAATCATCTTCGAAGATTATAAAGAAGCATGGGCGCCGGTAATGGATGTGTCTTTTGAGTACCTTGACTCAGAAGTTAACCCAGCGATGGCTAACATCGTAAGTCCAACTGAAGTGGTTGTTATTAGCTCTTTCCATATTGAGCTAGATGGTGGTGGCGGTGATTTCCATATCGCATTACCTTATTCGATGCTTGAGCCAATCCGTGAATTACTCGATGCCGGTGTGCAATCAGACACCGAAGACACTGACTTACGTTGGAGTAAAGCATTACGTGATGAGATCATGGATGTTGAGGTCGATTTATCGACTCAATTGCTTGAGGTTGATTTAACGCTACAACAGATTATGGAGCTTAAAGCTGGCGATATTATCCCTGTTGAAATGCCAGAACATATCACCGTATTTGTAGAAGAATTGCCGACCTTCAGAGCGAAAATGGGCCGCTCTCGTGACAATGTGGCACTACAAATTAGCGAAAAAATTAAACGCCCTGAATCAGTTAAGTCAGAACTACATGTGTTCACAAAAGGTGGCAAAAAACTGGATTCAGATGCAGAATTAGCAGAACTAGAAGAAGATCTACATCTATCTGAAGGTGTAGATTTAGACTGGTAGTCGATTTATAAGGTTAAACATAATGAGTGATGATCAAGATACAATGGACGAATGGGCTGCGGCACTAGCCGAAGCTGAAGAAGCTGAGGGTGGCTCAGGCGATGCTGCTGTAGCGGAGCTTGATGAGTTAAAAGATGAAAGACATGAGCTGTCTGGCGACGAAAAACGTAAACTTGATACCATCTTGGACATTCCAGTTACTATTTCGATGGAAGTGGGTCGTTCAAAAATCAACATTCGTAACTTATTACAGCTTAACCAAGGTTCAGTGGTAGAACTAGACCGAGTCGCTGGTGAGCCACTTGATGTATTGGTTAATGGCACCCTGATTGCGCATGGTGAGGTGGTTGTCGTAAACGATAAGTTCGGTATTCGTTTAACTGACGTTATCAGCCAAGTTGAGCGTATTAAAAAGTTACGATGAATGCTTTAGTTGCTTTAACAAGTGCGTCGAGCACTGCATTTCCTTCGGCATCACCGACGGCAGATTTACTGTCTATGGTGATGTCTTTGCTTTTAGTGCTGGTGGTTATTATTGCTTTGGCTTTTTTGGTTAAAAAACTAAATCCAAATCTTGCTAATAGTGATGAATTTAAAGTAGTGCGCAGTTTGCCTTTGGGCTCTCGTGAGCGCTTGATGGTCATTGAAATCGATAACGCTCAGCACTTAATTGGTGTGACCCCGCATAGTGTTAACTACCTGCATAAACTAGAAACACCATTACAAGAAAAAGAACTGCCAGAACTTGCCAAAAAATTTGGTAAGTTGCTGAACCCACAATCACCTTCAAATAAAAAGAATTAACGCTATGATCAAGTGGATACTTATTTTAGCAAGTGTGTTGTTTTTGCCGTCAGTTAACGCTGAAGGCATAGAAGCACTGACCATTACCACCAACCCTGATGGCTCTCAAGATTACTCCGTGACGCTACAAGTGTTAGCGATTATGACGGCGTTGAGTTTTATTCCAGCAGCGGTCATTATGATGACTTCATTTACACGGATTATTGTGGTTCTGGCGATATTACGCCAAGCAATAGGCTTACAACAAACTCCATCGAATCAAATTTTGTTAGGTATGTCGCTGTTTTTAAGTATTTTTATTATGGCGCCAATTTATCAGCAAGTGAATGAGCGCGCTATTGAACCGTACTTGAATGAACAAGTTACCTCTGTACAAGCATTAGAGCTTGCCAAAGAGCCAATGAAAGCGTTTATGCTCTCGCAAGTTCGTATAAAAGATTTAGAGACCTTTGCGAAAATAGCGGGTTATGAGCAATTAGATTCGCCAGAAGACACGCCGTTGATTGTATTGATCCCAGCGTTTGTTACCAGCGAATTGCAAACGGCCTTTATCATTGGTTTTATGTTTTTCATTCCCTTTTTGATAGTTGATTTAGTAGTGGCCTCCGTATTAATGGCCATGGGTATGATGATGCTTTCGCCGATGATTGTATCTTTGCCGTTTAAGATTATGCTGTTTGTATTAGTAGATGGTTGGAGCCTTGTGATGGGCACGCTGGCGAAGAGCTTTGGGCTCGGGGTGTAACAATGCAATTCAAGACACATAATTAGGTAGGAGAGACAAAATGGAACCAGAAATTTTTGTCGATATACTCAGTGACGCGCTATTTTTAGTTATAAAGTTAGTGTCTGCAATCGTAGTACCTGGCTTATTAGTTGGTCTTGTAGTGGCTGTTTTCCAAGCGGCAACATCAATCAATGAGCAAACCTTAAGCTTTTTACCTCGTTTGCTAATTACCATAAGCGCACTTATTGTCGGTGGCCATTGGTTCACGCAAGAGCTTATGGACTATTTTACCCGTTTAGTGATGTCTATACCGGAGATAGCAGGCTAAATGGAATTTCCATTTGCGGTCATTATTCAATGGCTCAGTGACTTTTTGCTGCCATTAGTGCGTATTAGCTCAATGATTATGATCATGGCAGGCCTTGGCGCGAGAAACGTACCAACCCGAATCAAGCTAGGTTTAGCGATTGTGGTAACCTTTGTTGCTGTGCCTATGCTGCCCCCTGCGACTTTTAATAACCTATTCTCCTTTGAAATGATTCTCGTGGTCATTCAACAAATGCTTATTGGTGTGGCCATAGGCTTTGCATCAACCTTACTACTCAATACATTTGTCCTTGCAGGGCAAATACTCGCGATGCAAACAGGTCTTGGTTTTGCATCCGTTGTTGACCCGTCAAATGGCTTAAACGTTCCTGCAGTTGGTCAGTTTTATTTGATTCTGGCTACCTTACTATTTTTTGTTTTCAATGGTCATTTAATGATGATTCAAATGGTCATTCATAGCTTTGAAGTGCTACCAATTGATGGCAATTGGTGGGCGGTTGATCATTACTGGGATATCGTTACTTGGGGCGGCTGGATGTTTACTACAGCCTTGGTGCTAGCTTTAGCACCACTGACAGCTATGCTGGTTATTAACATGTCGTTTGGTGTAATGACTCGTGCGGCACCACAGTTAAATATTTTTTCGATTGGTTTTCCGTTTACCTTAGTAGCTGGGCTCGTGATTATTTGGGCAACGCTAGGTAACTTCATGACTCAATTTGAGTTTCAGTGGTTAAAAATGGTTGAGTTAATGTGCAGCCTTGTTGGTTGTACACCTTAGGAGCACGCCATGGCTGAAGATTCTGGTCAAGAAAAAACCGAAGAACCCACCGGGAAGAAAATAGACGACGCCAAGAAAAAAGGCCAGGTTGCCCGTTCTAAAGAGCTAGGCACCATGTTTGTGCTTATCTTCTCGGCAGTGTCACTATTACTTTATGGACCTGAAATTGGCAAAGGTCTTTATAATGTGATGGGGCGCTTATTAAGCCTTAATCGAAATGAAACCTACGACACCACTAAAATGTTTTCAGTGTGGGGAATTGTTGCGGATGCGTTGTTATTCCCTATGGCTATGTTTGTGTTGATCATCGTGATAGCCGCTTTTGTTGGAAACACTTTACTGGGGGGCTATAACTTTAGTTGGCAAGCGGCAGCACCAAAGGCTAGTAAGATGTCGCCGGCTAAAGGTATTAAGCGTATGCTTGGCCCTCAAGCAGGAGTAGAGCTAGTTAAGTCTATTTTAAAATTTGTAGTGGTTGCAGGTTTTGCGGTGTTCTTAATTAATACTTTTTTTGATGAAATACTGCATCTAAGCATTGAAAGCGCGCCCGGAAATTTTATCCATGCACTCGAAATCCTCTCTTGGATGTTCTTAGGCTTAACCTGTACTTTAATACTCATTGCTGCAATTGATGCCCCTTATCAGAGCCATAAGCACCATAAACAGTTAAAAATGACCCTACAAGAGGTGAAAGACGAATATAAAAACTCTGAGGGTGATCCGCAAATAAAAGCGCGCATTCGCCGTACTCAGCGTGAAATGTCGCAAAGGCGTATGATGCAAGACGTGCCTGATGCCGATGTGATCGTGACCAACCCGACCCATTATTCTGTAGCACTAAAATACGATACAGCTAAAGCGGGTGCGCCTATTGTTCTTGCCAAAGGCGTGGACGAGATTGCTATGCAAATTCGTAAAGTGGGCAAGGGTAATGACGTGCCAATTGTAGAATCACCAATGCTTACACGTGCGTTGTATCACACCACCGATGTGGGTAATCAAATACCCGATCAGCTATTCACTGCCGTTGCGCAAGTGCTAGCTTATGTTTTCCAGTTAAAACGCTTCCAAAAAGGGCGCGGTAAACGTCCTGTACCACTTAATAAAAAGCTCCCAATACCCGATGCTTACAAATATTAGTAATACCAATCCGCAATAATACTATAATCATTTTGAGGGATTAAACCTGTCGCTATCTGCGTTAAAAATTTCTGATTTAGAACAACTAAATAACGAAATTTTGCCTTGCTATCAACGAGGTTTTATTGTCTCAAAATTGCTCACTTTATTAAGCGAATTGGTATAAATTTATAACTTGGAATAGTTATTGCAAGTTCCGTGTAGTGTCAATTTTTTGAAATTGTTGAATTATGGAATTTAAAGCGGTATTACAACAACTTAACAGAGATAAAAAAGAATATGCGAAGGGTATCGGCACGCCGTTAATGGTACTTGCTGCGCTGGGCATGGTGATTTTACCCCTGCCGCCATTTCTTTTAGATATTCTATTTTCGTTTAATATCGCGTTAGCACTGGTGGTGTTACTAGTTACTGTTTACACCATGAAACCACTTGAATTTGGTATGTTCCCTGCGGTTCTACTAATTGCAACCATCATGCGCTTAGCACTGAATGTCGCCAGTACCCGTGTGGTATTGCTAGAAGGTCATAACGGTGGAGATGCCGCCGGTAAAGTTATCGAGGCCTTTGGCTCGGTGGTTATCGGCGGTAACTATGCTGTTGGTTTAGTGGTCTTCCTAATTTTAATCATTATTAACTTTGTGGTTATCACCAAAGGTGCCGGCCGTATTTCTGAAGTATCAGCTCGCTTTACTCTTGATGCAATGCCAGGTAAACAAATGGCGATTGACGCAGACTTAAACGCCGGTTTCATCAGTGCAGAGCAAGCCCGTGAACGTCGCGAAGAAGTCACCCGCGAAGCTGATTTCTATGGTTCAATGGATGGTGCGAGTAAGTTCGTAAAAGGCGATGCGATAGCGGGTATCGTTATTCTAGTGATTAACATCGTTGGTGGTTTATTTGTTGGTATGATCCAACATGATTTATCGTTTAGCCGTGCGATGGAAGTGTATACTTTACTAACCATTGGTGATGGTCTAGTTGCACAGCTACCTTCACTATTACTGTCAATCGGTACCGCAATCGTTGTTACCCGTCAAAATGAATCGCACAACATGGGCGACCAAGTTAAGACACAGCTAGGTAACGAAAAATCACTTTATATCGCATCAGGTATTTTGATCATCATGGGTATTGTGCCGGGTATGCCGCACATCGCATTTTTAAGCTTAGGTGCATTACTCGGTTACCTTGCTTATTTCACACAGCAACAAAAAGCCAAAGCAGAAGCCGAAAAAGCAGAGCAAGAGGCAAATGGTGGTGCACCAGGTACAGGTGTTGCCAATAAACAAGAACAAAAAGAGCTGGGTTGGGATGACGTTCAGCAAGTTGATGTTATTGGCTTAGAAGTGGGGTATCGATTGATTCCACTTGTTGACCAATCTCAAGGTGGTGAACTGTTAAATCGTATTAAAGGTGTGCGTAAAAAACTGTCTCAGGAGCTTGGTTTCTTGGTACCTCCTGTGCATATTCGCGATAACTTAGAGCTAGACCCGAACGCTTACAGAATTACTATGATGGGTGTTTCAAGCGGTGAGGGTGAGCTTAAGCATGGTGATGAGTTAGCGATTAATCCAGGCCAAGTATTTGGCCCAATCAAAGGAGTTGCCACAAAAGACCCTGCATTCGGATTAGATGCGGTGTGGATCAAACCTGATCAAAAAGATGAAGCACAATCACTTGGCTATACCGTGGTTGATTCTGCAACTGTGGTTGCAACTCATATCAGCCAGTTACTTACTAACAGTGCTGCTTTACTACTTGGTCATGAAGAAGTACAAAACTTACTAGATATGTTAGCGAAGAGTCATCCACGTCTTGTTGAAGGGCTGGTTCCTGACGTATTACCACTCACTACTATCGTAAAAGTGCTACAAAACTTACTCAATGAAGGGGTGGCAATTCGTGATATGCGCTCGATTGTTCAAACCCTTGTTGAGTATGGCCCACGTAGCCAAGACCCTGATGTACTAACGGCTGCAGTGCGAATTTCACTGCGCAGACTAATCGTTCAAGACGCTGTTGGTATGTCTTCTGAGATCCCTGTCATAACCTTGGCGCCTGAGTTGGAACAGATGTTGCATCAGTCACTTCAGAATGCAGGTGACGAAGGTGCCGGAATAGAGCCAAGCCTTGCAGAGCGACTTCAACAATCATTGAATGAAGCGCATCAAAACCAAGAAATGGCCGGTGAACCTTCGATACTGTTAACGTCAGGAATGTTAAGAACTGTGTTATCTCGCTTCGTTAAGTACACCATCCCAGGTTTAAGGGTGATGTCTTACCAAGAGGTACCAGACGAAAGACAGATTAAGATTGTCAGCTCAGTAGGCCAACAATAGGATAGTAAAGGGGTTGAACCATGAAAATTAAACGTTTTTTTGCTAAAGATATGCGCACAGCACTGAAAGAAGTGAAAGATGAACTAGGTGTTGATGCGGTTATTATGTCGAACAAAAAGCTTGCTAACGGCGTTGAAATCGTTGCAGCTGTTGATTACGACAAAGCAGCCCCGAAAGCCGAAGCTAAACCATCAGTGTCACAATCAGCACCTGCACCGCAGCATAACTTTGTTAAGCCTGAGCCAATGCGTGCTAAACCTGAGCCGCAAGCGAAAGTTGCTGATAGCCTACAAGCGTTACTTGAGCGTCAAGCCCCACGCCCTCGTTCGCCAGAGCTTGCGTCAATGTTTAGTCAATCAGGTATTGATACGAGTGAACACTATCAACCAAAAGAGCCAAGCTTTGAGCAGCAACAGCCTGAATATAAGCAAGCTCCTCGTTATCAACAGCAAGCAGCACCTCGTGCACAAACTCAAGCACATAGCTTAGGTTTTGATGACGACTTAGATTCTGGTTTTGATGATTTAGATTCACCAGCTGAGCATAAAAACTCAGCACCTGCGAATCAATCAGAAATGACAACCATGCGTGAAGAAATGAATGCGATTCGTCAATTACTTGAACACCAAGTATCTGGCTTAATGCAACAAGATATGGCACGCCGCGATCCGACTCGTGCATGTATGATTGACCGCTTAGCAGGTATGGGCATTGAACGTGATGTTGCTGAGCAAATGGCGTGTTTCATTCCTGACGACGTATCACGTCAACAAGCGTGGCAAGCACTTCTGCAAATGGTTGAAAACCAAATGCATACAACGAATAACGAAATCCTGCGTCAAGGTGGTGTATTTGCGTTAGTGGGTCCAACAGGCGTTGGTAAAACAACCACAGTTGCAAAATTAGCTGCACTGGGTGCACAAAAATATGGTGCTGATAAAGTGGCGTTGATCACCACTGATACCTACAGAATTGGTGCCTACGAACAATTGGCTACTTATGGTCGTATTATTGGCTGTGGTGTTAAGCAGGTAAAAGATGCGAATGAATTAGCTGAAGTGTTATACCATTTACGTAATAAGCGTCTAGTATTAATAGACACAGCGGGTATGAGCCAACGTGATTTACGTTTAACTGAGCAGTTAAATACCCTAATGCGTAATCAGCGTGTTGATATTCGTAGTTATTTAGTATTAAGTGCTACAGCACAGATAAATGTGTTGCAAGAAACCGTAAGACACTTTAAAAAGGTTCACCTAAGTGACTGTATCTTCACTAAATTGGATGAATCTTTAAGTTTAGGTGAGATTATTAGCATAGCGATTCAAAATCGCCTTCCAATAGGGTATCTTACTAACGGTCAGCGCGTTCCTGAGGATATTCGCGTAGCGAATGCTGAAAAACTAGTGAAAAAAGCTGAACAATTGTATTTAAAACGAGCAAAAGCACAACATTCAAGACGTCAAGCAGTAGCGTCGAACACAGTAGGGATGTATGATTAACACAGTATTAGATCAAGCAAGCGGCCTGCGCAAAATGAATCAAAATAATAATAGTGGCGTTAAAGTTATCGCTGTTACTGGCGGTAAAGGTGGAGTGGGTAAAACCAACGTTTCACTCAATACCGCAATCGCATTAGGTCAGCAAGGAAATCGTGTATTAGTATTAGATGCCGATTTAGGTTTGGCAAACTGTGACGTAATGCTTGGCCTTCGTGTTGAACGTAATTTATCTCATGTTTTGTCAGGCGAGTGTGAGCTTGACGAAATTCTTGTTGAAGGCCCTGCGGGCATCAAAATTGTACCAGCAACGTCTGGTTCACAAAGCATGGTTGAATTAACGCCATCTGAGCATGCAGGCCTTATTCGCGCTTTTAGCGAGTTAAATACCGAGTTTGATATTTTAATTGTCGATACCGCCGCAGGTATTTCTGACATGGTATTAAGCTTTTCTCGTGCAGCCCAAGACGTTGTTGTGGTTGTGTGTGATGAACCTACCTCAATTACTGATGCTTACGCACTTATTAAAGTGCTTAGCCGTGAGCATGGCGTATATAAATTTAAAATTGTTGCCAATATGGTGCGCAGTTTGCGTGAAGGGCAAGAATTATTTGCTAAACTTTCAAAAGTAACGGATCGTTTTTTAGATGTTTCAATGGAGTTGGTAGCAACCATTCCTTATGACGAGAACATGCGTAAATCTACGCGACGTCAAAAGGTGATTGTTGAATTATTCCCGAACTCACCAGCAGCGGTGGCGTTTAAAACATTAGCAACAAAAGCAGTTAAGTGGCCGATCCCTAATCAACCGTCTGGCCATTTAGAATTTTTTATTGAAAAACTAGTAAACGGCTAACTATGACAACATCGGTGAATAAAGCGATGGGATATCAATCAGCACAGAACTTAAATGCGATTGTTGAAAAACATGCCTCTTTAGTCAAAAAAGTGGCGTGCCATCTAATTGCTCGTTTACCTGCCAGTGTACAACTCGATGATTTAATTCAATCAGGCATGATAGGCCTAATTGAAGCGTCAAAAAACTTTGATGCTAGCAAAGGTGCTAGTTTCGAAACCTTCGCTGGAATTCGTATTCGTGGTGCGATGTTAGACGAAATTCGTAGAGGTGACTGGGCGCCACGCTCAGTTCACCGAAATGCCCGCCTTGTGGCTGAAACCATTTCCGAATTAGAAAGCACTTTAAATCGTGAGCCCAAAGATACTGAAGTCGCTGAAAAACTTGATATTACGCTAGATGAGTACCATCATATTCTACATGATGTAAATTCGAGTAAAGTATTAGGTATTGAAGATTTAGGTGTAGATGAAGACGTCATCACACCAGTAGGTCAGGATTTAGGACTAGACAAACCGTTTAATAACGTTAAAAATGAGCGGTTTAACCAGTCTCTATTAACGGCTATCCAATCGTTACCAGAAAGAGATGCTCTCGTTTTGTCTTTGTACTACAACGACGAAATGAACTTAAAAGAAATAGGACACATACTCGATGTTAGCGAGTCGCGTGTGAGTCAAATACATGGTCAGGCGATGATTAAGCTCAAAGCAAAAATCAATGACTGGATTAATTAGTAGTAAGTAAATAAAGGTTCAAACCTCACCGGAGGATGTTTTGGATAAAAACATGAAAATTCTTGTTGTTGATGATTTTTCTACAATGAGACGTATCATTAAAAATCTATTAAGGGATTTAGGTTTTACCAATGTGCAGGAAGCTGACGACGGTTCAACAGCATTGCCAATGCTACAAAATCAAGAGTTTGATTTTGTTGTAACGGATTGGAACATGCCTGGTATGCAAGGTATTGATTTGTTACGTGCAATTCGTGCTGATGATAGCCTTAAGCATATTCCTGTATTAATGGTGACAGCTGAAGCGAAAAAAGAACAAATTGTTGCTGCTGCTCAAGCAGGTGTTAATGGCTATATCGTTAAACCATTCACTGCTGCGACACTTAAAACCAAATTGGAAAAAGTGTTTGAACGTTTAGGTTAATCTAAGGGGAGAGGCTTATGTCAGCACTTGCTGCGCCTCAAATAAGTTTAGAGCAAGCTCGTCAACTTGTTGAGTATCTTGAAAATGGTGAACAAGAAAAAGCAGATAAGCTCATTCTTGACGCTGCATCAAAAGAACAATCAGAGTTGTTTGCTGAAGTCGGCAAATTGACGCGTCAGCTTCATGAAGCGTTAAAAAACTTTGACCTAGATACTCGTCTCACTGATTTAACTACCGACGCGATCCCAGACGCTAAGCAGCGCTTAAATTATGTTATGGAAATGACAGAAAGCGCCGCCAATAAAACCATGGATGCGGTTGAAGCAAGTTTACCAATAGCTCAACAACTTGCTGATGAAATTGCCGCAATCAAACCTACGTGGGATCGTTTAATGAACCGAGAAATTGAACTCGGTGAATTTAAATCGTTATGTCATAGCTTAGATAAGTTCATGAATAACTCGCATACCAAAACCGATGAGCTCCAAGGTTTGATGACTAATGTGCTGATGGCGCAGGATTATCAGGATTTAACCGGACAAGTTATTCGCCGTGTTATTGAGTTGGTGCGAGAGGTAGAAGACAGTTTAATTAATCTCTTAACTGTGTTTGGCAGTCAAGAAGATGGTCATCAACAACAAGAAAAACAGGCCATAGAAAAAGCACCTGCAATAAGTGACACACTAGCAGGTCCTGAAGGGCCAATTATTGATAAAGAGTCTCGCGATGATGTTGTCTCAGGACAAGATGAAGTCGATGATCTATTATCAAGTCTGGGCTTCTAAGAGGAGAGTAGCTGCATGAGCTTTGAAGTCGATGAAGATATATTACAGGATTTCCTTGTTGAAGCAGGAGAAATCTTAGAGCTTTTGTCAGAGCAATTAGTCGAGCTTGAAAACAACCCAGAAGACAAAGATCTATTAAACGCCATTTTTAGAGGCTTCCATACTGTTAAAGGTGGTGCAGGCTTCTTAAGTATGACTGAACTTGTAGATGCGTGTCATGGTGCAGAGAATGTTTTCGATTTATTACGTCAAGGTGTACGCAGTGTAACACCAGAACTAATGGACGTAATTTTACAGGCTCTCGATACTATCAACGAAATGTTCGCTACGATTCAAAATCGCGAACAGCCAGAGCCTGCAGACCCAGCCCTATTAGAAGTCCTTCATAAATTAAGTCAGCCACCGACTGCAGAAGAGCTTGCAGGTGAAGATTTATCTGTAGCAGAGGATGTTGCAGTTGCACCTGAAGAACCCGCAGTTGAAGAGCCAGCTGTTGATACGCCTGAAGTCACAGCAGAAACAACAACAGACAATATCGATGAAGATGACCCATTTGCATTCGATATGTTATTTGATGGCGGCGGTCTTGCAGATAGCAGCGCTGAGTCACAAAATATTGACGAAATCACCGAAGACGAATTTGAAAGTCTACTAGATGAACTGCATGGCAAAGGCCAAGGTCCAGCAGCGACTGCTCCTGAAGCAATTAGCAGTGATAGTGACGATATTACCGATGATGAATTTGACAGCTTATTAGACGAACTGCATGGCGTTGGTAACTTTGGTGAAGTAAAACAAGATACTCCTGCTCAGCCTGAAGCTGCAAAACCTGCACAGCCAGCTCCTCAAGCACCTGCAGCAGATACTTCAAGCAATGACTCAGACGATGAAATTAGCGATGACGAGTTTGAAGCGCTGCTTGATGAATTACACGGTAAAGGTACTGCTCCTCAGTCTCTAGAAACGGCTGCGCCAGAAAAAGCGCCTGAACCACCAAAAGCAGAACCTGCAAAACCAGCACAGCCTGCAGTATCAAAACCGGCACCTGCGCCTAAACCTGCTGCCGCAGCGCCTAAACCGGCTCCAGCACCTGCAAAAGCACCAGAAAAATCGCCTGCAGCTTCTGCTGCACCGAAAAAAGCGCCACCACCACAGGCAGAAACAACGGTACGTGTTGATACTAAACGTCTCGATGAAATCATGAACATGGTGGGTGAGCTGGTATTGGTCCGAAACCGCTTAGTGAGCCTTGCTAATAACAGCAATAGCGAGTCAATGGGTAAAGCCATCTCTAACCTAGATGTGGTAACCGCAGACTTGCAAGGCGCGGTGATGAAAACCCGGATGCAGCCAATTAAGAAAGTATTTGGCCGTTTCCCACGGGTTGTTCGTGACTTAGCCCGTAGCTTGAAAAAAGACATTAACCTGCAGCTAGTTGGTGAAGACACCGATTTAGATAAAAACCTTGTTGAAGCACTTGCTGATCCATTGGTGCACTTAGTGCGTAACTCTGTTGACCATGGTATTGAAATGCCAGACGTGCGTGAAGCCGCAGGTAAACCGCGTACAGGTACCGTAACGCTTTCGGCATCACAAGAAGGTGATCACATCCTACTAACCATTCGTGATGATGGTGCAGGTATGGATGCTGAGAAACTGAAAAAAATCGCAATTAGCAAAGGTGTGATCGATCACGACCAAGCAAGTCGCTTGTCGGATACCGAAGCATACAATCTTATCTTTGCACCAGGTTTCTCAACCAAAGAAGAGATCTCTGACATCTCAGGCCGTGGTGTCGGCATGGATGTTGTTAAAACTAAAATCACTCAGTTAAATGGCTCGGTTAATATACAGTCTGAGCTGGGTGTAGGTACTGCACTTGAAATCAAGGTGCCATTAACACTTGCTATCTTACCGACCTTAATGGTTGTTGTGGGTGAGCAAACCTTCGCATTACCACTTGCTGGTGTTAGCGAAATTTTCCACCTTGATTTAACTAAAACTAACGTAGTTGATGGCCAACTGACAATTATTGTACGTGAAAAAGCGATCCCGCTTTTCTATTTACAACATTGGTTAGTAAAAGGTGCCAACCGCCAAGAGCGTAAAGCAGAAGGTCACGTGGTTATTGTACAAATAGGTACTAAGCAAGTGGGCTTTGTAGTCGACTCGTTAATTGGTCAAGAGGAAGTTGTTATTAAACCTTTGGATGCCTTATTACAAGGCACACCAGGTATGGCAGGTGCGACAATTACTTCTGATGGTGGGATTGCACTGATCCTCGACGTACCTAGCATGCTTAAACACTACGTTGGCTAATAATAAATAATAAAGTGCAGCATTTAGCTGCACTTTGAATGATATAAAACAAGAGAGTGCCAATGGCAGTCAAAGTATTAGTTGTTGATGATTCAAGCTTTTTTCGTCGCCGTGTCAGCGAAATTTTAGAGCAAGACAGCAATATTCAAGTAATTGGTTTTGCCGTAAACGGTCGTGAAGCGGTAGATAAAGCCCGTGAATTAAAACCTGATGTAATTACTATGGATGTTGAAATGCCGGTTCTTGATGGCATTAGTGCCGTGAAAGAAATAATGGCAGCAACACCAACTCCTATTTTAATGTTCTCATCACTCACTCGTGATGGTGCAACCGCAACCCTAGATGCACTGGATGCTGGGGCGTTAGATTTTTTACCGAAAAAATTTGAAGACATTGCACGCAACAATGAAGATGCAATCGCACTTTTGCAAAATAAAGTAAAAGAAATTGGTCGCCGTCGCCTTTCTCGTTTTTCGCGCCCAGCACCTATTTCGCGACCAACTCCGGCTCCTGCACCAAGGAGCAGTAGCACTACAAATACGAGTAGCGGTATTGTTCAACCTGATCGCAGCTTTAGCCGTCCAGCTCCTGCTAGTTCGCCTGCCGCATCGTCTTCGAGTACGAGTAATATTCGCGCTTCGGGCAAGCAATATCAGTTAGTTGCTATTGGCACATCAACCGGTGGGCCTGTAGCGCTACAAACAATTTTAACTCAGCTGCCAGCTAACTTTCCGCATCCTATTTTGCTTATTCAGCATATGCCAGCTGCGTTTACACCTGCTTTTGCTGCACGCCTTAATGGCTTATGCAGAATCAATGTGAAAGAAGCGCAAAATGGTGACCGTTTAGTGCCTGGTACCGCTTATTTAGCGCCAGGTGGTCAACAAATGCTAATAGAAGGACGAGGCGGCTCTCGCACACTGCGTGTGTTTGAAGACGACAGTCCGCGTATTACTTACAAACCGAGCGTTGACGTGACCTTTGCTAGTGCTGCAAAAACCTTTGGTGGTGATGTGCTAGCTGTAGTTTTAACGGGCATGGGCGCAGATGGCCGTGATGGTGCGCGTATGCTTAAGCAAGTCGGTGCTACTATTTGGGCGCAAGATGAAAAAACCAGTGTGGTGTATGGTATGCCACAAGCTGTTGCAAATGCGGGGCTGGCGAGCGAGAGCTTAGCACTCACCGATGTTGCAGCTCGCCTAACGCGTGAGACTGGCTGTGGATAAGCTATCTTTTCTTGGCTTAATTGTCGCGATAAGTGCCATCGCCTTTGGTTATGCATTAGAGGGCGGGGTTGTTTCTGCACTGTTTAATGGTCCTGCGCTTATCATCGTACTCGGTGGTACGCTTGGGGCTGTGATGCTTCAGACCCCTGCAAGTGTTTTTACTAAAACACTTAAGATCAGTCATTGGGTGTTCTTTCCGCCGTATCACGATATTGATGCAGCCATCGAACAAGTTAAGCTTTGGTCACATAAAGCACGCCAAGAAGGATACTTAGCCCTTGAGTCTGAAGCGCTGTCGCATTCAGACCCGTATGCGGCAAAAGGCTTGAGTCTACTTGTTGATGGGATTGATGAGCAAAAGCTTAGAGATACCCTTGAGATTGATTTAATGCTTGAACGCGAGCGCTTACTCGAGGTAAGCCGAGTTTACGAAGCCATGGGCGGTTATAGCCCTACAATTGGTATTCTAGGTGCGGTACTTGGGTTGATTCAGGCCATGCAATTTATCACCGATCCTGAAAAACTGGGTGCCGGTGTGGCTACTGCGTTTATCGCTACTATTTACGGTGTTGGTTTAGCTAACTTATTATTCTTGCCAATGGCGAATAAACTTAAGCAGCAAGTTGAGCAAAAAATGCTGTATCATGAACTACTTGCTGAAGGCATTATTGCTATTTCGCAAGGTGAAAGCCCACTAAATATCGAACTAAAACTTGAGGCGTACCGTGTAGAGCGCCCAAGCTTAGTTGACGAGTAATTTATTATGATGCGCCGTCGTCTGCGTCATAACACGTCAAAAAACCAACATACTGAACGCTGGCTTGTCTCTTATGCCGATTACATGACCATCATGTTTGCTTTTTTTGTGGTCATGTATGCTATCGCAATTAGTAAAAATGAAGACTTTCAGATTCTCTCAGACTCACTGGAGCAGGTGTTTGAAAAATCAGCTCGTCAGCAACAACAGGTTGGCACTGGGGTTAACGGCACAGGCATACTAACTGACAGAGTCAGCCCGGAGAACGACATTCTATACGGTGAGAGCATTCGTAAAGATGAGCAAGGCCCTGAATTACTCGATGGACAAAGCGAAACCAGCAATATTGAGAAAAAACATCTCGGCAAGCCTCTCGACAGCTTACTAACTAAATTACAGTCTGCGCTCATAGATGAAATTCGTGATGGTGAAGCGAGTTTAGAGCTTCACCAAGATTGGCTTATCATCGAATTAAGTTCAGGTATGTTATTTTCATCGGGCAGTGCTGTTGCACAGCAGCGTGCCAAGCAAGTTGTTGGTTTAGTGAAAGATATTATCGCGCCGGTTGATAACTACATTCGCGTGCGTGGTTATACCGATAACGAAGGTATTCGTAATGAGATGTTTCGCTCAAATTGGGAGCTATCTGTAGCGCGGGCTACATCCGTACTGGTTGAGCTTGAGAGTTTAGGCATTAACCCTGCGCGTATGGCTATTGAAGGTTACGGGCAGTATTCGCCCTTCGCAAGTAATGACACTGAGCAAGGCCGCGCAGAAAACCGCAAAGTGGTTGTTGCATTGTCTAAATATGGTTTACCGGCAAAAGAGCCAGAAAATACTGAACAAGAGTCACAAAACCAACCGCAACAGACGACAGAAATTGAGTTGCCAAGCGATGATAACAGCATTAAAGTGATTCAATTACCACATGGTGGCATTAGGATTACCACGCGCAATGAACAATAATAAGGTGTGATGTGAAAGTTTGGACCGTAGCGAATCAAAAAGGTGGGGTAGGGAAAACAACAACAGCCGTTAGCCTTGCTGGTATTCTCGCTTTACAAGGAAAACGCGTGTTACTTATTGACACCGATCCGCATGCATCATTGACTTATTATTTTGGTATAGATTCAGAAGACTTAGAAGTTAGCGTGTATGATATCTTTGCGCGCGGCAATAACATGGCCAGTGAAGAAATTTTACAGGCTCTATGTCCATCAACACTTGAAAACCTTGATATCTTACCTGCGACGATGGCAATCGCGACGCTTGATAGAAGCATGGGTAATAAAAATGGCATGGGCTTAATACTTAAAAAAGCACTGGCTAAAATTAGCGACCATTATGACTATGCAATTATTGATTGCCCGCCTGTTTTAGGGGTTTTGATGGTCAATGCTCTTGCAGCTAGTGAGCGAATTTTAGTGCCAGTACAAACAGAATTTCTGGCCTTAAAAGGGCTTGATCGTATGATGCGTACGATGGAGTTGATGCAAACATCGCAAGCAAAACAGTACCAATATACAATTATTCCTACAATGTACGATAAACGTACTAAAGCATCACTTGAAGCTTACAAGACTCTGCAGGATAATTACAAAGATAAAGTATGGTCAGGCGTTGTTCCTGTCGATACAAAGTTTAGAGATGCTAGTTTAGCACAACAAGTGCCGATTCAATTTTGCCCGCGTTCGCGTGGGGTATTTGCCTATCGCGCGCTGCTTGATTACTTAGTTGCACAAGGTTAAAGATGAGTAAGCATTTATTTGCCAATGAAAAAGTGATGACCCAATATTTGGGCGCTTTGTTGTGTGAAGATGAGCCTACAGACCAAAATCTTGAGCCAGTCGCAAAGCTGCTGGAGCAGGTTAAAGAGCCTGAAACTAAGACGGAAGAAAAGCTGACAGACGTTCAGCCTACTCCAGAACCTGTTTTACCACCCCCAGAACCGACTAAAGAGCTTGAGAAAACCGAGAACCAAGCTAATATCAAAGATATAGTCACAGAACCTAAAGCTGAACTGGTTGCAAAAACCTCGTCTGATCGTCAAGAAGACTATTTTGATGGTGAATTTCAGGCATTATTCTTTGAGGTTGCAGGGTTAACGCTTGCTGTACCGTTAAAAGCATTAGGGGGAATTCATCAGCTGGCTGAGGTTAACCAATTATTTGGTAAACCTAAATGGTTTAAAGGTGTAATGCTAAACCGTGAAGAAAAACTAAATGTTGTTGATACTGCACGTTGGGTTATGCCAGAAAAGTATGATGAAAAATTAGAACAATCATTAGATTATCAGTATTTAATCACCTTAGGTGACAGTCAATGGGGATTATTGGCTGAAAAGCTCGTAAATAATATTACGCTTCGTAAAGAAGATGTAAAATGGCGAGCAAAATCAGGTAAGCGGCCTTGGCTTGCAGGTGTTATCAAAGAGAAAATGTGCGCCTTGATTGACGTTGAAAATTTAAATCAATTGCTAGAGCAGGGCTTAGACAGCCGTGAGCAGTAACTATTTTTACGGAGTAATAGCATGAGTGAAGAAAGACTACTGTCAGCAAATAAAAACGCTGATAGCAACGATGAAGTGTTACAGTGGGTAACCTTTAAACTTGAAGAAGAAACGTACGGCATTAACGTAATGCAAGTACAAGAAGTACTTCGCTATACCGAAATTGCTCCTGTACCAGGTGCGCCTTCTTATGTATTAGGTATTATTAACCTACGTGGTAATGTTGTTACTGTTATCGACACTCGTGCACGTTTTGGCTTAATGGGTGCTGAGGTCACTGATAACTCTCGTATCGTTATCATTGAAGCTGAAAAGCAAGTGATTGGTATTTTAGTCGACAGTGTCGCAGAAGTGGTTTACCTACGTAGCTCTGAAATTGACAGTGCGCCAAATATTGGCACAGAAGAAAGTGCTAAGTTTATCCAAGGTGTATCTAACCGTGATGGTGAGTTACTGATCTTGGTTGATCTTAATAAATTATTAAATGACGATGAGTGGGACGAGCTAAGCGCACTATAAGCGTTTGGAAATTATATGCTGTTATACTCTTTGTTTGGTGCCTCAATCTTACTTGTATTAGTGTGTTTGGGGCTTATTTTTGTCAATAACAATAAGCAAGCGGCGGCGATTCAAGCCAAGCAAAAACAGTTACAAGAAGCTCAACAGCAATTGAGTATTTTACGTAGCGAAGTGGCTGAGATGCGAGCCGGCATGCTGAGTATTGGCAAACGCGTTGTTGCTGTTGAAGAAAAAAGTAAAGAGCTTGAACAGCTACAAGATGCACAAAAATATGATGATCCGAATGCGAAAATTTATTCGCGAGCGGTTAAAATGGTTGAGCTAGGCGCTGATTTAGAAGAAATAATTCGTGAATGCGAATTACCCAGAGCCGAAGCTGAACTACTCATGTCACTTCATAAACAAAAAGGCGCCCAATAAGGCGCTTTTTTATTTGAGTACATTTGAGCACTAGGCTTGAATGTTGAGCTTACCTTGAAAGTCTTGCCAACCCGGTGGGAATTTACCACGCAATACGTACGAAAAAGCAATTAACTCGGCAATGACATAGTAAAGCTCTTTCGGTATTTCTTCACCTAACTCAAGATGAGAAAGAGTTTGGGCCAAATCCGCATCTTGGTGTATCAAAATACCTTTTTGCTCAGCAAGTTTGACGATTTCTTCAGCCAATTCACCAAAGCCTTTACTGGTTACTCGTGGCGAGCTACCAGCTTCGTAGAGTAAGCCAATTGCTGATTTATGCACCGCTTGTTCACTCATAAAAATTACACCTTAATGTTAATAATCGCATGGGATTTATAAAAAGCTTGGTGGCTTGACGTTCCTTGTTGCAAGTTTAACTCACCTACATTTAAGCCATGGCCTGCTAATTTATGACGCAGTGTTTCTAAATGCGGATGAGCAAGCGCTGTCACTTCTTGTGAAGAAGCGAGCAACTGGCAATCAACTGCTTTATCCATCACCTCTGCGGTAATTTGTAACTTGCCAAGCTGTGCATAATCAAAGTTCAAGCGCACAAACCAGACATTTTTCGCTTCGAGTTTATTTTTACTTGGCTTTTTATACTGTCCTAAGCTGATTTCTGTTTGCCCTGTTTCAGGAGGTAATTTCATCGGCAAGAAAAATTGCGCTAAAGCACTATTATCTTGTTGCTGATTGATAGGCGTTGTTTGCACCTGAGCCAACGTGTTTTTTAGTTGTGAGGCTTCAGCCGCCATGGCTTGCATCGCCGGCTGCTGTAGCTGCTCGAGTAATTTATTGCCGTTAACGGCTTTAAAGTTGGGCACTAACACTTGCAGTAAGGCATCAAGACCAGTCTGATTATTAAAACTAAGGTTGGTTGGTGCTTGGTTAATAATTGGCGCGGCAAGTGAAGCCACTGCTAATTGTTCTAACCCTTGGCTAAAGCTCGCTTGCTGAGTCTGGCTGGGTAATGCTGTTGGCCTGAGGATACTTAAAAGCTCTCGTTCAATCGTAGTAGGATGCATGTTTTGACTCGAGATCATGCGATTAAATGCTTGATTAACGAGTCGATTTAAATCTACCGAAGACGATGTGTTTTGCTCACTCAGAGCTACAAGTTTTTCTGTTAATTGCACCGGTAGAGGTGTGCTTGCTAAAGGTTTGCTTTCAGGAAGCGGTAATAGCTTCGCAATCAGTGCTGCCTCAATCGGTCTTATCGGCAATAAGGGTTGAGCTAAGTTAGGCTCTTTTGTTGCTAAAAAGGGGGCGTGTAATTGAGTTTGCTGCTGAGCAACTTTTTGTAACCCTGCTGTTTGCTCAGCTGGTGCTCTAGTCGCTGAGTTATTCTGTTTTACTTGCTCGTTAGGCGCTGCCGCTAAAAGGTTTTTAACCACTGTTTTTACAGCTTGTTGTTGCGAAGGAGCAGGTGCCCCTTTTAAATCAGGCTTTACATTTTGTGCCGTGGGATTTGGGTCTGTGCTTAATGTCGCTTGTTTAGTTTGTGTAACCTGCTCATTCGGGTTTTTAACTACTGAATTAGCAAGGTTACTTTTAGCTTGGGCGAGCTGCTCTGTGGCTGGTTTGTCAGATTTCATGGCAGTAACAGCACCACTAACCGCTTTGTTGTCTGCAGGTGCTTTTTGCAAATTGTTATCTGTGCTCAGCAATGGTGGTTGTGTTTTGCTACTGTTTATTGCTGGTTGACTCGCCTGAGTTTGCGCACTAACAAGCGGCTCTAAACTGACTTTTATACGTTGCAGTAACTGTATTAATGGTGGAGCCTTGTTATAACTCACTGGTAAGCTAACTTGCTTTAAAGACTGACTTTCGGTTAATGGCACTGTCTGTTTAGTCGCAGGTAATGGCGTATTTGCTGTAACTGGCCCACTGGTTTTTTGCGATACTTGGTGGGCGGCGTATTGTGGCGCGCTTTGTTGAATAGCGGCAAACTTTACTATATTGATTTTATTAGCATTAAAGCCCAGTTGGCTAATCGTATTTTTGCTTTCAATCAACTGATGCTTTGACTGGTTAACAGCCGCTTTGGTGGTAGCAGGGAGCTTTTCAAAATAGCGCACTGCATCACTAATACGCGTTTTTAAATCTGCAAAACTGTCTTTTAGCCAAGAGCTAATGGGGGAATTTGAGCTGCTCGATGGCGTCATTAACGTACTCTTAGGTTCAACAGCTTGGCTTTTTAATGCTTGATTGAATGTCTCTGACAGCGAGTTCTTTAACAGTATTTGTTGCACAGGCGCTTTATTTATAAGTTCAACAGTATTTTTAACTTGCTGGGGGGTTAGTTTTAATGCATGAGGGTGAAATTGCCACTGCGCTTGAATTTGCTTCGCTTGTTTTGGCGATATTGTAGGTAGCGGTAAAGTTAATTCATTACTTTGCTTGTTTGCAACACTTAACTGTACTTGTTGCCCAGCTAATTTTAAATTCATTTCAGGGGTTAGCTTAGCCACCAACTCAGCTACTTTTTGTTGGCTAACACTTTGCTGATGGAGAGAATCCCCAAAGCGATTAATAATGTTTAAATTAAAGCTATTTTGTTGGTTGGTCGCAGGCAGCAAAATGGCTTTAAGTGGTGCTTCAGCTTTTAAAAGAGCAACCAGACTATTGTTAAGAGCAAACTCAGCTTTTAATGTTGGTAGTTGTAGTAAAGGTTTACTTGGCGCAATCTGAGCTGGGTGCGGCATATTTGTATTTGCACTCCCTTGCGTTAGCAAGTTCAGTAGTGCTTGTAATTGCTGGCTTTTGCCAAGTGTAATCGTCAGCGGTGCTGGCGTGATAGTCAGCTGTTTACCATCACTACTTAATTGAATATTGGCCGCTAGAAAGCGCTCAGTTTTGAGGTTTTCTTGCTCTGTTGATAAGCGCAGTGTTTGCCATGAGTTATTGATTAGCACGTCCATTTGCACGCTTTGCTTACCAATCACGATATTTCGGGCAGTTAAGCTCTGCTCAGCCAGCATTTTCAATGCATCATTAGGGGATTGCTGTGATGCACTGCTGATTGCTTTTGGGTCTAGATTAAGCTGAGTGCTGAGAGTCAACTGGCTTTGTTTATTCATTATTTTAGATCAAATATAAGTTAATCGTTTTAAAGCAATATTCGTATTACCCTATCATTATGGTAGACTAACGCCTAATTTTGGGTATAGAGAATCGTCATCTTGTTACACATTAAGGCCGTCACCTGCATCAAGCAAGATCGTTGTTTGTTTGCGGATCTTAATTTCAGCTTGAAATCGGGACAAATTATGCAATTAGCTGGTCCAAATGGGGCTGGTAAAACATCATTATTGCGTATTATCGCGGGTTTCGCTATGGCGGATGAAGGCGATGTTTTGTTCCAAGAACGCTCGATTACAAAATACTATGATGAATATGCACAAGAGTTATTATTCATCGGTCATAAAACAGGGGTAAATACACAACTTACTGCCCTTGAGAATGTCGCATTTTGGCTAAAAATTAATGGCTACGATAGCAAACAAGACTTGTATCCGATCCTAGCTAAAATTGGCTTAGTAGGTCTTGAAGATGTGCCTGTTCGTATGTTGTCAGCAGGGCAACAGCGCCGTGTCGCTTTAGTAAGACTGTGGCTGAATAGTGCCAAACTATGGATCCTTGATGAGCCATTTACGGCCCTTGATAAAAGCGGTGTGGCATTTTTACAAGAACGCTTTGTTGAGCACCTAAATGCTGGTGGCGCGATTCTTTTAACTACCCACCAAGACTTAACGACACATTTTAGTGACCTACAAACAGTGACTTTGGAGTATCGCCACTGATGGTAAAACAGCATTCGTATTGGCAATTATTCTCTGCGGTTTTTTCTAAAGATCTTAAATTAGCGTTTCGTCAGCGTGCTGAAATCGTTAACCCTATCTTGTTTTTTCTTATTGTTATTACACTTTTTCCGTTAGCAATTGGCCCTGAACCCGGTCTACTTGCTCGTATGGCGCCGGGCATTATTTGGGTCGCTGCGTTACTCTCGACTATGTTGGGCTTAGATAAGCTATTTCGTGATGATTATCACGATGGAACATTAGAGCAATTAATTGCTTCATCATACCCATTACCGTTAACTGTCCTTGCAAAAGTGGCAGCGCATTGGGTGATCACGGGGCTGCCTTTAGTGTTAATGACTCCGGTATTTGCTTTGTTATTGAATTTAGAAAGTTCAGCGCTTTTAGCAACCGTTCTGACCTTATTGTTAGGTACGCCATTGCTTAGCTTCATTGGCGCAATTGGCGCTGGACTGACTGTGGGACTACAAAAAGGCGGCATTTTAATGAGTTTGCTTGTTTTGCCTTTGTATATCCCTGTACTAATTTTTGCAACCTCGGCTATTGATACCAGCTCTATGGAGCTTGCCTATAGCGGACAGCTTGCAATCCTTGGTGCCATGCTAATCGTAGCGATTATAGCGGCGCCAATTGCCATATCGTCAGCATTGAAAGTGAGTGTAAGTTAATATGTGGAAGTGGTTACATCCCTACGCAAAAGCAGATCGTGCTTACCAATTGTGTAACACCTTACTGCCTTATTTCGCCGTCGTTACGGTGGTTTGTATGATTGTTGGATGGGTCTGGGGGCTTGCTTATGCCCCAGCCGATTACCAACAAAAAGACAGCTACCGAATTATTTTTATCCATGTGCCTTCAGCTATTTTATCTATGGGCGCTTACTCTTCTATGGCGATTGCAGCAGTGATCGCACTAGTATGGCAATTACGTAATGCAGAACTTGCAGTGATTGCAATTGCACCTGTCGGGGCATGTGTGACAGCGATAGCATTAATTACCGGTGCAGCATGGGGTAAACCTATGTGGGGCGCATGGTGGGTGTGGGATGCACGTCTTACCTCTGAGTTAATTCTGTTATTTTTATACCTTGGTGTGTTATCGCTTTATCATGCTTTTGAAGATAAAAAAGCAGCGGGGCGTGCTGCTTGTATATTAGCCATTGTTGGGGTTATCAACTTACCGATTATTCACTTCTCGGTGGAGTGGTGGAATACCTTGCATCAAGGTGCAACCATTACAAAGTTTGATACTAAAGCCATTGATCCAAGCATGTTTTGGCCATTAATGGTTAACATTGTTGCGTTTGCAGGTTTTGTTGGTGTGGTGACGTTAATCCGTCTTAAAAACGAAATTCTCCAACGTGAAAAGCATCGCCCTTGGGTGCGTGATATGGTTGAGCGAGGTTAATCATGCAGTTTGATTCTTTTGCAGATTTTATTGCCATGGGTGGCTATGGCTTTTATGTATGGTTGTCTTTTGGTAGCTGTGCATTAATTTTACTCGGTATTTTATTTAGTTCGTTAAACGATACAAAACGTATTTTCTCTTCAGTAAAGCAGCAAGCACAACGTGAAGAGCGCATTAAGAAAGCGAAGCAAGAGGCAGGGCAATGAATCCAAGACGTAAAAAACGTTTATTAGCAGTTGTAGCCATTATTTTTGGTGTGGGTGCAACGATTGGTTTAGTGCTGTACGCACTGCAAGAAAACATTAATTTATTCTATACCCCAAGTGAACTTGTTGAGGGTAAAGGACCAAACAAAGAAAAACCGCATATTGGCCAAAAGTTACGTATTGGTGGCATGGTTGTACCTGGCTCAGTTGTTCGTGACGAATCAAGCTTAAAGGTAAGCTTCAAACTGATTGATAAAGGCCCTATGGTGACAATAAATTATCAAGGGATTTTGCCGGATTTATTCCGTGAAGGCCAAGGGATTGTGGCGCAGGGTGTGTTAGTTAAAGCCAATGAAATTGATGCCTTTGAAGTACTTGCAAAGCATGATGAAGAATACATGCCTGCAGAAGTTGCTGAAGCTGTGAAGGGTATCAAGCACGAAAAACCGACGTATAACTTAGATAACGGCAATTAATATGATCCCAGAACTCGGTTATTTTTCTTTAACACTGGCCATGGTGCTCAGTGTTCTATTGTGTATTTTTCCTTTGTGGGGCGCGCATACCGGCAATTTACGTTTAATGCGTGCAGCCCCATCACTGGCAATTGGACAATTCGTATTTGTACTTTTGTCTTTTGCTGCACTTGTTTATGCCAGTTTAACCGACGACTTTACTGTTTCGTATGTTGCTTATCACTCAAGTAGCACCTTACCTTGGTACTACAAAATAACCTCGACATGGGGTGGTCATGAAGGGGCAATTTTACTCTGGTTAGTAATGCAAGCGGGTTGGACAGCAGTTGTCGCTATGCGTTCGCAATCATTACCTTGGGTATTACGTGCTCGTGTACTGGGTGTACTAGGCTTTTTAGGTGTTGGCTTTATGCTGTACACCTTATTAATGTCGAGCCCATTTGAGCGCTTATTACCGTATTTCCCTGTTGAAGGTCGCGATTTAAATCCGTTATTGCAAGACCCAGGTATGATCATTCACCCGCCATTGCTTTACATGGGCTATGTGGGTTTATCTGTGTCGTTCTCATTTGCTATTGCAGCGTTACTTACAGGTAAGCTTGATAATACCTGGGCTAAATGGTCTCGTCCTTGGACTATGACAGCATGGGGTTTTTTAACACTCGGTATTACCATTGGTAGTTGGTGGGCATATTCAGAACTTGGCTGGGGTGGCTGGTGGTTCTGGGATCCAGTTGAAAACGCATCATTAATGCCATGGCTTGTGGCAACCGCATTGCTGCACTCATTATCAACCACCGAAAAGCGTGGTGTATTTAAGTCGTGGACCGTATTGTTGGCTATTGCAGCATTCTCGTTAAGCTTACTGGGTACCTTTATTGTTCGCTCGGGTATCATTGTATCTGTGCATGCTTTTGCCTCAGATCCTAACCGCGGTATGTTTATTTTAGCTTTCTTAGCCATTGTAGTTGGTGGTGGTTTATCGCTTTATGCACTGCGTGTTTCGCAGGTGAAAAGTGAAGGCCGTTATAAGTTTGCCTCACGTGAAGTTGCGCTTTGGCTAAATAATATTTTCTTAGTTGTGGCAACACTGATTGTATTGCTAGGTACATTATTGCCAATGATCCACAAAGAACTTGGCTTAGGAAGCATTTCGATTGGTGAACCCTTCTTCAATAAGATGTTTGCTATTTTACTGGTACCGTTTGCCATTTTAATGGGGATGGGTCCGCTGTTACGCTGGAAACAAAATAAATGGTCAATGTTGCAAAACAAATTTGCACTATCGGCTGTAGTTAGCCTAGTTGCAACGGCAGCGTGGTTATATTCAAGCTATGACGTAATTGCGCCTATTACCTTTATTGCAACTACGCTAGCGGTATGGATTGTTGTTACTACAGTGGTTGATTTAGCGGCAAAAGTAACTATTCACAAAACCTTAGGCGAAGGCTTTAAACGTTTAGGGCTAAGCTATTGGGCGATGGTTTTAGGCCATGTTGGTTTAGCGTTCGTGATTGCAGGTGTAACGCTCACCTCTGCTTATTCAGTAGAGCGTGATGTATCAATGAAGCCGGGTGACACTGTGGCTTTAAATGAATACCAGTATCGTTTTGATGGTGTTAAGTCTATCCGCGGCGCAAACTATAGTGGCCATGCTGGTGTTGTCACTGTGCTGAAAAACGATAAACAAGTAACCGTTTTACATGCTGAAAAACGCCGATATGACATTGGTATGCAGTTTATGACTGAAGCGGCTGTTGATGCAGGCTTCACACGTGACTTATATCTAGCGCTTGGTGAGCAATTAAGCCAAGGTGCGTGGTCGTTGCGTATTTACCATAAGCCTTATGTTCGTTGGATGTGGCTCGGTGGTATCTTGATTTCACTGGCAGGCTTTTTAGTACTTGGTGATAAACGCTATCGCCAAAAATCGACTAAGCAGGAGGCTTCAGCATGAACCGTAAACTACTCGCACTAGCACCCTTACTGGTTTTCGTTTTACTGTGTGTGTTTTTATATCAAGGTTTGTTTGCTAACCCGCGTGAGCTGCAAACAGGGCGTATTGGGCAGGCTATGCCAGCTTTTAACCTGCCAGATTTGATGGATGAGTCAAAGCGTTGGACTGATGCAGATTTAAAAGGTGAAGTTTACTTACTTAATGTGTGGGGCACATGGTGCCCGACCTGTTTAGCTGAGTTAGGCTATTTAACCGAGCTTAGAGAGCAGGGCGTTAAGATTGTTGGCTTATACTACGAGCAAGGCTACGACCCTGACTTTGATGGCCAGTTTGATATTAACGCACTACGCGAAGATGTTACTAGCATGCTTAATCGTGCTGGCGATCCATATCAATTTAATATCTTAGATTTAAAACGCACATTAGCCCTTGATTTAGGTGTGTCTGGCGCACCAGAGACCTTTTTAGTCGATAAGCAAGGCACTATTTTGCTACACCATACCGGCGATATTAATCCGCGTGTGTGGCGAGCCAAATTCGCACCGTTAATGCAGGAGTTACAGTAATGAGACTCGTGATTTTTTTAGCAAGTTTGCTTATCACGTTTAGCGCATTTGCAGAGCAAGACAAGTATCAATTTGATGATAAAGAGCAAGCTGTTCGCTTTAGTGAACTTACCAAAGAGCTGCGTTGCCCTAAATGTCAAAACCAGAACATTGCCGATTCAGACGCCGTTGTAGCCAAAGACTTACGGGACAAAGTATTAACGCTGGTAAAAGATGGCAAAAGCAAAGATGAAGTCATCGATTATATGATTGACCGTTACGGTTACTTCGTACATTACGATCCACCAGTAACACCAGCAACCTTAGTGTTATGGGTATTGCCAGTATTAATTGTGGTACTTGGCTTTGGCTTTATTGTTTTACGCCAACGTAAGGCATCTGTAAAACAAACATGGACAGAGCAAGACGAGGCGCTGCTTGCAAAGTTAATTGAACAAAATCAACGTCAGGAGCAAAGCTAGATGGCATTAATGTGGGCTTCTTTTGTTTTACTCACACTGGTTGCATTGCTATTTGTTGTCGTTCCGTTTTTTAAACGCGAACGTATTCAACGCCTTGATCACAATGCAAACTCGGAGTTAATCCGAATTTATCATCAACGTTTAGACGAGCTTAAAGCTGACTTAGATAACCAGCGTATTGATGCACAAATGCACGATGAGTCAGTTATCGAACAAAAGCGTCGTTTACTCAATGAATTGTCTCCAGAAAAAGCGCTAAATAGTAAAGGTAACAACCGTATTTTTGCGCTTACTGGCGCTGGCTTTTTAGTTGTTTTAACGGCTATCTTTTATGGCTACACGGGTAGTCAGCAGCAAATTAAAGGCTGGCATGACGCGATGGCAAACCTTAAGTCGTATGGTGAGCGTGCCGTAATGCAAGATGGTGAGCCGTTAACACCGAATGAGCTGCAAGCATTTGCTTTAGCATTGCGTACCAAGCTTGATCAAAGTGGTGATGATGAAGTGGCGTGGATGCTGCTAGGTCGTGTTGCGATGTCATTAAATGAATTTGATATGGCAATGCAGTCATTTGATAAGGTTCTTAAAATGAACCCAGATAACAAGCAAGTGCTGATCAGCTATTCGCAAGTTCTGTTAATGGAAGGCAGTGATGCGAATATGTCTCGTGCGGCGACTATGTTATCGAGAGTGTTAAAAGCAGAGCCGACCAATATTGATGCTATCTCATTGCTAGCCCTAATTGCTTATGAGCGTAAAGATTGGCTGCAAGCAAAAACTGCGTTTGAAGTACTGCTTGCAAGTATGCAGCAAAACGACCCGCGCTATAGCATGATTGCAGAGCGAATTGCTGAAATTGATGCTCATTTAAATAATGAGCAGCAAGTTACAAATACAAAACTCGCAGAAGCTTCAAACAGTGAAATTAGCATCACGGTTGATTTAGACTCTGCACTTGCAGATTCGCAGCCACAAAACGGCACGTTATTTGTTTTTGCAAAAGCAGCCAGTGGTCCACAAATGCCATTAGCTGTGGTAAAAATGACCGAATATAGCTTTCCGCTAACCGTGACGTTGAGTGATAGCAATGCCATGGTAGAAGGCTTGAATCTATCAAGTGTCGATAAAATTATTTTAACTGCGCGTTTATCAAAAGATGCAACTGTGGTAACTTCTAGCGGCGAGTTGGAAGGCAAGTCGGATGTTTTAGAGCGCGCAAACGTAAAAGAATATTCGTTGCTAATTAATGAGTTAATACCTTAAGGATAGCCGATGTTTAGGCACAGTATATTTTTTATCTTTTTTGTAGTGCTTGCAGGATGCGCACAAATACCTGAAGAAAAAGCGGATGAGCGAGACCCATTACAGTCGTTTAACCGTCCTATGTATGATTTTAATATGGACGTGCTTGACGCTTATATTCTTCGCCCAGCAGCTGTTGGCTACGTTACAGTCACGCCAACACCGGTAAGACGTAGCATTGTTAATTTTACCGATAACATCACCGCACCAACAGATATGGTCAATGCTGGCCTGCAAGGTAAACCTGGTAATATGGGTATTAGCCTAGCGCGCTTTTTAGTGAACTCTACGGTAGGTTTACTCGGCTTTTTTGATGTCGCTTCATCGCTGGGTTTAGAAATTGTCGATGAAGACTTTGGTCAAACCTTAGGTGTATGGGGTGTAGGTGATGGCGCATACTTGATGATCCCAGGTATGGGGCCAAGTACAGCACGAAACCTAACAGGTGATGTGGTAGATAACTTTGTGTTACCTGAAATCACGTTAACAACACCACAGACAATATTAGTGTTCGCGCTGAAAGCGGTTGAGGCCCGTGCTTCATTAATGCCACAAGAGAGCCTATTAAATGAGTCGCTAGACCCTTATATCTTCATGAAGGATATTTACTTCCAGCGTCAATTATATGAGCTACATGATGGTAATCCGCCAGTAGAAAAAGAGCCTGATGATTTTGACGAAGACTTCTTAGAAAATCTTTAAGATTATTCAAATAAAAATGCCAGCAATTGCTGGCATTTTTTATAGCATTAATAGATTGATATTCATCAGTCTCCAAACACACTCATTTGGTCATTAGACCAACTTAATGCGTCGTGGTAAGCGTCCGGTACTTCTTCTGGCTTAAGGCCCAACTGTTGTTGGATTTCTTTCGCTTTTTCCCAATTTGCTTGCTCATAGAATTTTACAAGGTTTAGATAGGTAGCGAGTAAGCCTTCATCTTTAAGTAGAGCGTCTTTAATTTCGTTGGTCAGCGGTAACTTATTCATAACGCTTGGCATATCTTCATCTAAGATAGCATCCATTAATGACATCATGCCTGTTAAGAAAGCCATACCTGTATCGCGTAACTTACCATGACTAATTGCCAGTAATTCAGCAAACCGTGCTCGGGTTAGCGACAGGCGGATCAGTTCAGCAGGTTTATCTGCAGATACTTGAGCTGCAAATAACAGCGACAAGAAACGTTTAATTTCTTCGCTTCCTAATACGATAAGCGCTTGCTTGATTGTGCTGATTTCGGCACGGCGTTTAAATGCCGCGGAGTTTGAATAGCGTAATAGCTTATAAGATAAGTTAACGTCACGTTCAAACACCTCAGTGATTTTTCTAAGGTTTAAATCAATACTTGATGTTTCGTATAGGAGCTCGGCAAGAGCCATCTCAGAAGGTGGCAAAGTTTTACTTTGTACCATCTCCGGTTTTGAAAAGAAAAAGCCTTGAAAGTAACTAAAACCCATTTCTAGGGCAAGTTGGTATTTCTCGTAAGTTTCGACTTTTTCGGCAAGCAACTTGATGTGCGGGTGAGGTTTTATCGCTTCAATAACCGCTTCAATCGACTCTTTGTCTGTGGTTAAAAAGTCAATTTTGATCATATCGATATACGGATAAAAATGACGCCAGACAGGTTGATGAATGTAATCATCAAGGGCCAGTGTGTAACCACGCTCTTTTAAATCTTTAACCAGAGCAAGTAAACGTTTACCTGGTTGAATAGTTTCAAGAATTTCGACAACGACTTGTTCTTTACCCAGTAATAAAGGGTAGCCTTTTTGGAGTGTCTCTAAAGTGAAATTAATGTAAGCTGGTTTGTTATCCGTTAAATCTTCTAAACCAAAATTGAACTGACTACCTTCAATGAGTCGTGATGTTGCTTCATCGCCATCAATGTCTGGAAACACGTTATCTACGCCATCCCTAAACAGGAGTTCGTAGCCGACAAGTTTCTTTTCCTTATCTAAAATAGGTTGGCGTGCAGCGTAAAAATACATAGTCCTGGCATGTCCACTTCGGTTAATTCATTTATCCATCAGCAATATATGTCATTGTGCCTGAAATAGCATTAATTAAATGCGAGTATTTGAGGATAAATACTGATTTTATTCTGATCTTAAGACTAGGATAAATTGCAATTGAATTCTATAACTTGCGATTAAATATCATATTTTTGTTATGAAAAGGTTGAAATTGTAAACCCTGCCATTGAACTGCTTGATTGGAGTTGTAGGGGGGAAGCATGTTATAGTCATGGGTGATATCGGTTTTTACCCCAATAATGTCTTAAAATTAAATAACTTGCGAGTCATTATTCGGATTAAAAGCCAACATTAAACAACTTTTGGAGGCTAATTTGGAAACAGGAATGATAATTTCGTTAGCAATGTACTTCATCGTCATGCTGGGGATTGGGCTGTATGCTTATAAGCAATCTACCGACGATGTATCAGGCTATATGCTAGGTGGTCGTAATTTATCACCAAGTGTTGCTGCGCTTTCAGCTGGCGCATCAGACATGAGTGGTTGGCTGCTAATGGGTCTACCGGGTGCAATGTATTTGTTTGGTTTAAGCAAGGTTTGGATTGCCATAGGTCTAGTACTCGGTGCTTGGGCTAACTACTTCCTAGTCGCGCCTCGTTTACGTGTTTACACAGAAAAGGCGAATGACTCAATCACCATTCCTGATTACTTCGCGAACCGCTTTGATGATAATAAAAATATTCTGCGTGTGATCTCTGCGATTGTAATCATTGTTTTCTTCACCTTGTATACCTCATCAGGTGTTGTTGCAGGCGGCAAGTTGTTCGAAAACTCATTTAATATGAGCTACGAAATGGGTCTGTACATCACAACCGGTGTTGTCGTGTTATATACTTTGTTTGGTGGCTTCTTAGCAGTGAGCCTGACTGACTTTGTACAAGGCTGTATCATGTTTATCTCGTTGCTGGCTGTGCCAATTGCAACGTTTACCATGCTTGATCAGCCAGTTATGGATACACTTGCAAATGCACGCTATGACTTATTATTAAGCTCACCAAAAGAATCAGAAATTCATGCGCTTAATATGATGGATTGGTTTGCTGGTGGCTCAACGATTGCGATTATCTCTGCAATGGCATGGGGCCTTGGTTATTTTGGTCAACCACATATTATTGTGCGTTTTATGTCTGTGCGTTCTGTGAAAGATATGCCGACTATGCGCCGTGTGGGTATGTCGTGGATGACGCTTTCAGCTATTGGTGCTGTGCTAACAGGTCTATTTGGTGCTGCTTATATGCTTGAAAACCAAATGCCAATTGATGATAAAGAAACGATTTTCCTAGTGTTGTCTGAGCTTATCTTCCATCCTTTAATTGCCGGCTTCTTATTGGCAGCTATTTTAGCGGCGATTATGAGTACCATCTCATCACAGTTATTAGTGTGTTCAAGCTCACTAACCGAAGACTTTTATAAGATTTACTTAAACCGCAGCGCATCTCAAAAAGAGCTGGTTTTAGTTGGTCGTATTAGTGTTATTTTGGTGGCTCTATTTGCTATTTACTTAGCCTATGACCGCGATAGCTCTATCTTAGATTTAGTGAGTAATGCATGGGCAGGTTTTGGTGCTGCATTTGGTCCACTCGTATTACTGAGCCTTTACTGGAAGCGCATGAACTTACAAGGCGCTATTAGTGGTATGGTTGTTGGTGCTGCAACAGTGCTGTTTTGGATTTACGCGCCAATTACAATTGATGGCCAAGCATTAAGTGCAATCATTTATGAGATTGTCCCAGGCTTTATTTTATCAACAATTGCTATTGTTGTTGTTAGCCTTATGACAGCTGAGCCGAAAAAAGAAATTACAGACTTATTTGATGAAGTTGAGTCGTCACTGTAGTTTTTGATTAAACACAAAAAAGGGCAACATCTGTTGCCCTTTTTTATGATCTAAATTTGCGTTTAGCTTGCCGCTTTTTCTTTTATATCAGCAACGTTGTCGTCTGACTTTGCTTTTTTAGGCTTAGCTGGGGCGTCTTTTGCACCTTTAAGTACCGCCATAAATTGGTCTTTTTCTTTTGCCATTTCAAGCGCCAGTGACTCAATTTGTTGCTCGCTTAATGGTACATCAACTTTTTCAAGCATTAGTTCTAATGACTCAGCAATGTCGAGCATTTTGTCATACGCATCAGCTTCTTTCTTAGTAGTAAACGTCATGCGCTCGACTCCGTTTCTTTCTACAACATATTTAACAACAACAGCCATGATTTCTCCTGCATTTAAGCGTGGCATTTGCAGCGTAATACCGCTACTTTGATTACTGTTTTTATATACAGTAATGCTTCGGGGCTTACTTTGCAAGTAACTTGAGAAAAATTTTATTCAGCAAATTTGACAATAATAGGGACATTAGCTTTATTTAAATTGTTACCCAAAGTTAAACACAAGCGATGGAGTGAGTGTTGGGTAATAGCTAACTACCTGTCCAAGATGGACATCATGGAGGAAATTATGAAATTACTATCAAGTATTTTACTTGCCACAAGCATTGCGTTACTACCTGCTACATCGGCATTCGCCGTTAAACCAACCGAAGCAACACAAGTTAAAATGCAAAAGCTCAGTATAAACAAAGCCAGCATAGATCAACTTACTCAATTACCGGGTATTGGAGAGTCAAAAGCTAAAGCGATTGTTGAGCACCGTAAAAAGCAAGGTCCGTTTAAGTCGGTAGAGCAATTAAAAGAAGTAAAAGGAATTGGCGATAAGCTATTTGCTAAACTTGAGGGGAAAATTACATTATAAATAGCGGGCTATACACCTAAACAGGGCGTTATTCGCCCTGTTTAAATTCATCGATAGCTTTGTCTAAATGCGCTAATGCGAACATGTTTTCGATAGGTGTTGTGATGAGTGGGTAACTCAAGCCCGCTAACAATAACCAAGGAATAAGCATCCAGCCTTCAAAGTAGGCCAAGCCTAAAAATAATGGTGCTAAAAAGGCAAGCTTACATACTGATAAAATGATCTTTTTGCTTGGGCTTAAATGAGCCAAAGCAAGGGCAATAATTTGCTGGCGTTGCCTTACTTTAAAGCTTTTTAAAGCAGGGATTTGGCTAGTAAAAAAATAAATCATTATAGCGACTTTTTACTCACTAATCGGCTAACTAGAATAGCCACAAATACCACTGAAAATGCTGCAAAAATCACTTCCATCCATGCTGGCATACTCATAGAAGCAAACTGCCAATCGATATTTCCGCAATCACCAGTAGCGGCAAAGAAGCTAGGGATCCATTCATGCAAAGGCATAAAACTTGGGAAGTTAGGTTCAAATGCACAGCTAAATGCAAAAGGGTCAGTATTGTTTTGCATTGCAATGTGTTCTTTGGCAATAAAGTAACCCCAAATTGCAGAGACACCCCAAGTGGCAAATGCGACTAAGCGAACAACCATATTTTGTGGGTTAATTGCACCAATCACACCCGCTGCAAGTAAGCCTAAAACAGCGGTACGTTGATATATACACATGATGCATGGCTCAAGGCCCATGTTGTATTGAAAAAATAACGCAGTGATTTCAAATGCGAGGGAAATAACGGCTAATAATAACCAAGGTGTTCTTTTAGTTGCTAATTCTGCTAACCAATTCATGAAAGTTCCAATTTCAAATTGTTTTCAAGATTATGCTTAGACAGGGCAGTGGGTGCAAGTATCTAAGATGAAATTATACGAAAAAGGAGCCAACGAGCTCCTTTTCATTAATCATACCTAGGTTGGCTATTACACACTAACAGCTTGCAAAGACTCACTTTGATAGCAGCCTAATACACGTGTGTATTGGGTGTGTTCTTTTAGCTCTTCAAGCGCTTGCTTAACATGTAAGTCATCAAGGTTTGCTTCAAGGTCAACATAAAACACCTCTTCCCATGGGTTTCCAGGTACTGGACGAGATTCCAATTTTACTAGGTTAATTTGATGTTGTTTAAAAATCATCAAGGCATCAGCCAATGAACCCGCTTGTTGTTTGGTCGCCATAATCAAACTGGTTTTTGTTGGAATTTGCTTAGATACTTGCAACGGGTTACGCGCGACGACAATGAAGCGGCTATGGTTTTCGCTTTGGTTTGCAAGGCCTGATTTAACGACCTCTAACCCTACATTTTTACCTGCTTGTGCTGAGCCGATAGCGGCGCTGTTTGTAGTTTCAACCGCTGATTGTAATGCATGGAAGGTTGAGTCACAGGTTTCATGTTGAATATCACCTAAACCCTGAATGAAGCGGCTACATTGAGCAAAAGGCTGTGGGTGAGCAAAGATTTTATTAATGTGAGAAAGCTCAGTACCTGGCATTGCTAATAAACAGTGCTCAACGCTGTGAGTGACCTCACCGACAATTGATACTTGTGCATGTTGTAATAAATCGAACACTTCATTGATACTACCTGAGCTGGTGTTTTCAATTGGCAGTAAGCCGAAATCAGCTTGGCCACTTTCAACTTTGCCAGTGATTTGATCAAAGCTCGAACAGCCCATCTCAATCAGCTTACCTGGGCGACGGCTAAAATATTTATGGCAGGCTAATTGGCTATAAGAGCCTTGACCACCTAAGTAAGCAACACGATGACTTTCGCTCATTGCTTCAGGGTTTAGATTCTTTTGTAGCATTGCTTGTTGATTCAAAACAGAATCTTCAAGAATAGTTTGGAACACATTATTGATGTAGTACGCATCTAGACCTAGCGACTTACCATAATTAATAAGCTTTTCGAGTAATGCTTGTTCGCGGGCTTCATCGCGAATTGGTTTGTTATTGGCAATTTTATATTCAACTACGCTGTGGCTAATACGGCGTCTTTTAGCCAGTAACACCAATAAGTCGGAATCTATTTCATTAATATCGTGTCGTAACGCATTTAATGTATCAATGCTCATGTTGGTTTCCTCATTCCAAAACAGTGCACAAACAAAAAAGCCTCCCAAGTGGGAGGCTTTAGCTATTCGGTGAATTTATCTCGCAAACAGTTAAGCCTCCTCTATCTAAAGAAGCTAAAAAACGAAAAATAAGTGCGAGAGATAATTTGTTTCATTGAACTAATGTAAAAACACTTGTATGTAAAGTCAACTGCCTATCGCAGCTAATTTAGAAAACATCGGTGTTTACTCAGAAAATTCATTTATATTTATAAAAAATTTATAAATATAAAAATGAATCTGGTATATTTGTTTTTGCACAATAAATAATAACAATTATTAATAAGGTAGTCCTGTGGTGTATCGACGACCGCCATCACGTTTTGGTGTGAATTCATTAAGTATGAAATTGTCGCTGCTGATCTCTGCGATTTGTTTGATTGCAGGTATATGTGCTGCGGCTTTGATGCTTAAATCTGAAGAAAAACAGCTTGTGTTTGAAGAGCACGAACTTTTAAAGCACTCTAGTGAACGCTTGAGTCGTCAATTTAACCGCTTGATCAAAACCAAAATCAATATTGCTGAGCAGGCGAATAACGTCGTAAGCAGCCAACTCCTTCACAACGAATCGCATTTACAAAGTAAACGCAGCGCAGAACTCAAATTTGCCCTCGATGGCAGTATCCGTAGTACCTCAGAAGATGGCTTATCGGCTGCGTTTCTCCCTCAAGATAAATATTCTGAATTTTATAAACAGCTTATAAACGATTCTGAATCGCTATGGAAAATCGTTTCACCGACCTTAATTCAAGATTTCTTTAATTTTTACCTTGTCACCAAAGATAACTTTATTCGAATCGCGCCACCAAACTGGGCACTCAATGTACCTGGTGACTTTGATTTTACTAAAGGCGAAACCTTCAATTACGCTCAGGCTGCAACTAACCCAAGCCGAGAAGCGGTGTGGTCAAAAGTGTATTACGATACTATTTGGCATAAGTGGGTGGTGAGTGTGCTTGTGCCAATCTACCTTGATAACGATTTTTTTGGTGTCACGGGCAGTGATATCGCGCTTGAAACCTTATTGGCACAGCTACCTATCGGTGACCGTGAGCAGCATCTGTTAGTGTTTGATGCAAAAGGTCAGCTGTTAGCTCACCCTGATTTAGATAAAACCACGCTTGAGCAATATGGTCGTGAAGGTAAAAAATTACTCACCGAAGATTTTGTAAACCCTGATCTGCAAAAACTAGTGTCTGAAACCATTCGTTTAAAGTTACCTGAGTCGGCAAATTCATTCGTACAAGATGGCGAAACTCACATTATCAATATTCGTAAAGTCGAGAATCTAAATTGGTATATTGGAATTTATAAAAAACGTTCGTCGGCACTTTCTGCGCTTGAAGAGTTAAAAGTAAAATTCTTTGGCTTGTTTATCTTGTACGCTATTTTAGTTGCTTTGTTATTACATCAAGCACTTTATCAATTAGTACTGCGTCGCATTCATTCGTTGGTTAATGCGGTAGTTAGTTTTGGCAAAGGGCAATTACAAACTGAGTTTCCAAAGGCTAATAAAGATGAAATTGGCACGCTAAATGGCTCGTTTAGAGACATGGCTATTGAAATTCGTAAGTTGATCGATGGCTTAAACCAGCGCATTAGTGAAAAAGAAATAGCTGAAAAAGCGGCGAATCGTTTATCTAAAGCTGTGGCTTTCTCTGGTACCGGTGTGGTGATCACCAATCAAGATTTTGAGATTAAATACGTGAATCCGAAAATGGTTGAAATGACCGGTTTTGAGGAGCGTCACTTTATTGGCTCGCCGCTGCTGAATATCATTTCACAAGAAATGGCGATTTTAGTCGATGATATTGATATCGATTTGCGTAGCCGTAATTATTGGCGCGGGGATACCTTATTACAAGGGAATGAACGCCAATCAGTTTGGGTTTCGTTAAGTATTTCACCAATTCGTGAAGATGGTGGTGAGATCACCAGTTACGTGGCATCAGCACAAGATATTTCGTTTGTAAAAGAAAGCCAGCGTAAGATGGAGCAATTGGCTTACTTTGATACCTTAACGGGGCTTGCTAACCGTACTTTCTTCAGAATGCAGCTGCGTAAATCAATGGCACTGGCTGAACGTGGTCATTATGCATTTGCCTTATTCTATTTTGACTTAGATGAATTTAAACGTATCAACGATACACTAGGGCATGATGCAGGGGATCAGTTATTAGTTGAAGTGGCTAACCGTTTGAAAAAGCGTTTGCGTACGGAAGATACAATAGCGCGTTTAGGCGGCGATGAATTCGCGGTCCTTTTAAGTGGTATTGAGCATCAAACACATGCCATGGAAGTGGCTAATACGATTCAGCGCACACTTAATGAGCCAATCAAATTAGGTAACAATGAAGTGATCATCAGTGCCAGTATTGGTATCACAATGGCACCATTTGATAGCCAAGAAGAAGATCAGCTACTTAAACATGCCGACCTTGCGATGTATGAAGCAAAAGCGAAAGGGCGTAATACTTTCCACTTCTATAGCCAAGAGCTCAATGCTGCAGCAAACGAGCGCTTATTCATTGAAAATGAGCTTCGTACTGGTATTCGCGAAGGGCAGTTTAGGGTTTATTATCAGCCACAAGTTGATTGTAGAAATAACCAAGTGGTTGGCTACGAAGCACTTATTCGTTGGTTCCATCCTAAAGAAGGGATGATCCCACCAACTAAGTTTATTCCTATTGCTGAGGCAACTGGTTTAATTGTTGAATTAGGCGCATGGATACTGCAAGAAGCGTGTGAGTTTGCTGCACGTTTAGCAAGCCAAGACTTAAAGAATAATATTTCAATCAACCTGTCGGCACGTCAATTTAAAGATGCGAACTTGGTGTCGACACTGGATAAGATCATCAAGCAAACAGGTGTTGAGCCTAAACGCTTACACCTTGAGCTAACAGAAAGTATGCTAATGGGGCATGTTGAAGCCGCTATTTTACAACTGCATCAGTTAAAAGCCTTGGGTGTATCAATTTCAATCGACGACTTTGGTACTGGCTATTCTTCACTGAGTTACCTAAAACGTTTCCCTGTGGATATTTTGAAAGTTGATCGCTCGTTTGTGAAAGATATTCCACAAGACAGTAATGATATGGAAATTACCGCTGCGATTATTGCTATGGCACAAAAGCTGAAGCTTAACGTTGTTGCCGAAGGGGTGGAAACTATTGAGCAGATTGAGTTTTTACAAAACAACAACTGTTATATTGTGCAAGGTTACTACTATAGCAAGCCTATCCCTGAAGATGAGTTGCCAGCACTTTATGAACAGCTCAACTCGTTGAATTCATAAAATACAGAACGCAAAAACAGGGGGCGATTAGCCCCCTGCAATTTTAACTTTAAACTTTAGTCCTTCGAGAATCGCTTTTAGCTTATCTCTGTCATCACCTTGAACTTCGATGATACCGTCTTTTACTGCACCGCCTTGGCCCATTTTACTTTTAATGGTTTTGGCTAATTTTTTTAAGTCGTGCTGCTCGCTGTCGATACCAACAACTAACATCACGCCCTTACCTTTGCGCCCTTTGGTTTGACGTTCTATGCGTAAAAAGCCGTCTTTAAAAATTTTACCTTGGCTTGGTTTACTTTCTTTAGGTTGCTCAATGCGACCCGTTGCAGTTGAATAAACTAGATTATTATCGCTCATGGTAGATCTCGTTATAGAAGCTTGGCTAAATGATAACAAATTTCATCCTAAGTGTTTTAATTTTTGGCTTATTTGTTTTAAGCGGTTATATTTAGTTAAGTATCAGGAAAGATTTGTTTATTAGGAGTTTATTATGAGTTTAACGCGCAGCACTTCTGCTGATGGCGCTATATTAACTGTACAAATCAAAGGAAAATTTGATTTTAATTTGGTGCAATCTTTTCGTCAGGCGTATGCCGATCTTAACGACAATATCGATAAAGTGGTTATAGACCTTAGAGAAACAGATTACATGGACAGCTCAGCGTTAGGCATGTTGCTGAACATGAAAAAAAACCTAACAGGCAAAGTTGAAACAATTCAAATTAGTAACTGCCAACCGCAACTGAAAAAAATCCTGCAAATCTCACGTTTTGATAAAAAGTTCGATATTGATTGATGCTTAATATTCTGGTTGTAGACGATCTTGCCTTAAATCGTCGCTTATTAACCGTGATGTTAGAGCAGCAGGGCTACCGTGTTTATACCGCTGAGAACGGTCTTGTTGCTTTAAATCTGCTCGAAGAACACACTATTGATATTGTGTTACTCGATGTCATTATGCCTGTGATGGACGGCTTTGAAACCGCAGCGATTATCAAAGAGCGCTTTAGCCAAGTTTACTTACCGATTATTTTTATTACCTCATTAGAAGACGAAGCGAGCTTTGAGCGTTGCTTATCGGTTGGTGGTGATGATTTTTTGCATAAGCCGTTTCAAGAAGTGATTCTTAACGCGAAAATTAAAGCGCATAGCCGGATCCGTAATTTAAGCCAAAAGGCAAGAGAGCAAAATCTACAACTTGAATATCATCAAAATCAAGTCGAACGCGAACATGAAATTGTCGAACATATTTTTAATAATGCTCTTGAGAACCAACAATCTTTTCCTAAGCATTTAGATTTTCATTTATCGCCTGCGGCTATGTTTAATGGCGATATGTTTTTGGTCGCACAAAGCCCATTAGGTAGCTTATATTGCATGCTTGGTGATTTTACTGGTCATGGTTTAGCCGCTGCAGTTGGAGCTCTCCCTGCTTCAAGAGTATTTTATACCATGGTGAGTAAGGGCATGTCTGTGAGTGATATTGCCGCAGAGATCAATTCAGTATTAGGTAAGTTATTACCAGGCCACATGTTTTGTGCTGCAACCATCATAGAGCTTAGCAGTACCGGAAAAAGTATCTCGGCATGGCTAGGGGGCTTACCCGATACCTATATCATCAATCAAAGCGGTGAAGTTATTCGTACCCTTGAATCTCAACATATGGCACTGGGTATTTTAGAAGAAGATGAATTCGAACGTGCACTTATTCATATTGAAGTAGAAGACACATGCCGTATTGTCATGGCAACCGATGGTATCATTGAAACGACTAGTCCACATGACGAGTACTTTGGTGAGCATCGCTTTAAAAAAGTGCTAGCCTCAAAACCTGCTATTTCTACTGAGCATGTACTTGAACGAGTCAATAAATTTGCCCGTGGTAATAAACAACAAGACGACTTGAGCCTCGTATTATTAAATTGCTTACCAATGCGCGAGCCTGAGCAAAAATCAGAGCCGCTATCCGCATTACCTTTTAATTTTTCATTGAGCCTGAACTCAAAGCAAATCAAAAGTACCGATCCGGTGCTGGAAGTTGTTGATGTAATAAGCAAAGTAGCAGGGTTAAATGCACATCGCGCTAATATCTTTTTGATACTCTCAGAAGCGTATAACAACGCTTTAGATCATGGGGTGTTAGGTCTCGACTCAGAGGTCAAAAATCAGGAAGATGGCTTTTTAATTTATTATCAACAACGTGAAGAGGCACTCGCAAATTTAACCGATGCCTTAATCATTATTGATATTCGTTATTGCCCAGAAGAACTTGCTTTATATTTTACTGTTTGCGACTCAGGAAATGGTTTTAGTAAAGAACAGGCAAATCAACAAAGCCTTGCAAGAGAGCATGGTAGAGGCTTGTGCTTGCTTGGGGAAGTAGCTTCAAAAGTGACCTTCAATAGTGCAGGCAACCAAGTCGAAATTTATTATCAATTAACAGCAAGCAGTACTAGCTCACACTAAAATCGCATGTTATCATTCTGGCATTATAGATGTTTGGATGGCTAAATGATTTCTAACTACTTATCGACAGCTCAGCTTAAATTACCAGAAAATTTGGTTGCTGAGCAATTATCAAACCTTGAACATTATCTTGCAGAGTCAGCTTTACCAGCAGTGCGTTGGGAGTATCAAATTCCTGAGCTAGGCGAGGGTGGTGCGTGTAGCTTGTTTGGCTACTTACAAGATGAACCATTCAAATTAAATGATTATGTTGCCGATGATGCTACCAATACTGAAAAACTGGCTAAGCTTCAACAAATTATCGATTTTGTTGTTGCCCAAACTCAAGTTGATTGGTTTGGTATTTATCAAGCGACAGAGACTAATGAAGGCTCTCAGTTATTAAAGCTGGTTTATCATGGTGCACCGAGCCGTCCATTATTCCCGCTAACTGAAGCATTTGCTAAAGGTAGTAACAATGTTCAAGTTGCACTTTCTAAGCAAGGGCGTGTGATCAATAACGTAGCCGATTACCTCGCACAAGGTGGTGAGTATTATACTTGCGATCCTAAGGTGAAAGCTGAGACTTGTTTACCATTATTATCAGACAAAAATGAATGCTTAGGTATTATAGATGCAGAAGCATTTAATAATGATTTCTTTGATCAGCAAACCCTTGCATTACTTGTGGCTTGTTGTATTAAAATTCCTCAACTCTTGGTCTAATTTAACTAGTAATCAGGCTGGGTTTTTATGTTAAGCTAGTGGCAACGCTAACCCCTATAAAAAGAGATAGTCAATGTTCTCAGAATTAAAACCATTACCAACAGATCCTATTCTTGGCCTAATGGCGGCCTTTAAACAAGATACAAACCCAAAGAAAATCGATTTGGGTGTAGGTGTTTATAAGGATGAGCAAGGCAATACGCCTGTATTAAAAGCGGTTAAAAAAGCGGAAGCGTTTCGTTTAGAAAACGAAACCAGTAAATCGTACATTGGCTTGGCAGGTAACCTAGATTACTGTCAAAAAATGGAAAACTTATTACTGGGTGAGCATCCAGCACTTTTAGCTAACCGTGTTCGCACTGCACAAGCACCAGGTGGTACAGGTGCATTACGTGTTGCAGCTGAATTCATCAAGCGTTGCAACAAAGATGCGACGGTATGGGTAACTACGCCAACGTGGGCAAACCACATCAGCTTATTTGAAGCGGCGGGCTTAACAGTAAAAGAATACCCTTACTACGATTACGAAAATAAAGACCTTTTATTTGATGACATGATTAATACCCTTAAGCAAGTGCCTAAAGGTGATGTTGTGTTATTCCACGCATGTTGTCACAACCCAAGCGGTATGGATTTAAATGCTGAGCAATGGAGCACAGTTGCTGATCTTGCTGTTGAAGTTGGTTTCACGCCATTGGTTGATATTGCTTACCAAGGTTTTGGTTCAAGCCTTGAAGAAGACGCAGCGGGTCTTCGTAAATTAGCAGCAGCGGTAGATGAGCTAATCATCTGTTCTTCTTGTTCGAAAAACTTCGGTTTATACCGCGAGCGTATCGGTGCATGTTCAATCATTGCTAAAGATGCAGCAACTGCTGATATCTCAAACTCTGTATTATTAAGCGTTGTACGTAGCATCTATTCAATGCCTCCTGCACATGGTGCTGATATTGTTAGCACGATTTTAGGTAGCACTGAGCTGACGCAAATGTGGCATGACGAGCTTGATGAAATGCGTAATCGTATTAATGGTTTGCGTACTTTAATCAAAGAAAGCTTAGCAGCGAAAGGCATTGAGCAAGACTTCTCATTTATTGACCGTCAAAATGGTATGTTCTCATTCCTAGGTATTAATAAAGAGCAAATCGAGCGCTTACAAAAAGAGTACTCTATCTACATTGTTGGTTCTAGCCGTGTAAACGTTGCTGGTATCAGTGATGCAAACATTGATTACTTTGCAAATGCAGTAGCAGACGTTTGTAAGTAACCTGCTTTATAGCGATAAAAAAACCGCAGTGACTGCGGTTTTTTTATGCCTGTAATATATGTTACTACGAGTAGGTATTAATGCAGCCAGCGAATGGCGTCATTGATCATACTGTTGTAGCTATCAAGTGGAGCGCCAATACTCGCTATTAAGATAGTATCCGCTCGCTCACCGCGGTTGATGTGGCCAGCGAAACGCTCATCATTGAAATCGTCAGAGCCAGTGCCAAATGGTTGCTCATCAGAAGGCACAATGAATACCGTCATCGGGCCAAAATCAGACTCAAATACCAAGTGCAGACCTTTTTTGCCTTGAAAGTCACAAAACATTAAATAGGTTACTTTACCTGGTAGCTCATCTAAATGTCCGCCAATGGTGGCAAACTTTTCGTTCACATAGGCAAGGTCTATCGCTTCATGTTTATCTAGCGAGCCTATCTCATGGTATAGGTGCGCAAAGGCATGCTCACCCACGCTGTATAGCGTATGTTGTTTGTTAGTGACAAAGAACACACTAATTGCTACTAAAAACGACGCTGCAGCGGCTAAATACAGGCGATTAAAGGCAAAGCGCGACTTAGCCTCAATAATGGTGTCTAGCGGCTGCTCTGAAGGCGCTTCTTCTGAGGCATAGGTATTATCAATAATTCGCTTTGCTAAATTTTCAGGCACGGGGATGTTAAGCGCATTACTTAGTTCATCATCTAAAGCGCGCACATCATCAATAAACGCCTGTTTATCTGTGTCCTGCTCGGCAAACGCTTCAAGTTCCTTATCAATAGTGCTTGGCTCGGCGAGGATGCGGCGGCGAAACTCGAGTTCATCCATTAATTTGATGCTCCTCTAAGTTGATCATCATCACTGCTTAAAGCCTCTTTAAGCTGGTTTCTGGCACGGAAAAGTCGTGTCATGACAGTATTTTTATTTAAATCGAGGATCTGGGCAATTTCATCGCCAGAGCAACCCATTACTACTTGTAATAGCAATGGCTCTCGATACTCTTGTGATAACTTTCCTATTTGTCGTTGAATCACTGTTTGTTCCATTTCAGCATCAAGGGTTGTACTTTGTTCATCTACAAGGATGTCGTTTTCAACATCGGCGTAATCAAATTGTTTACGTTCAAAGCGGCGTGCATTCTCGCGGCGCAAAATAGTTAACAGCCAAGGTTTGACTGCTTGTTGATCTTGCAGTGAATCCAAGGCACGCCAAGCCCTCAGGAAGGTTTCCTGCACTAAGTCTTCAGCAATGTTCTGATCACGACACAACCAATACGCAAAGCGAAAAAGCTCACTGTGGTAGACATGAACCAGCGCTTCATATCGCTTTTGTTTTTCTGTCATAGTAACTAAGACCTGCCTATCAGAAAAAAACTTTCTGAGATTATTATTTTTTTCTTAAAAAAACGGCTAATTCAAGATTAGCCGTTTATATTCAACCTATTAGAATAATAGTTAATCGTAAAGATTTTTTAATTCAGTATCATTACTTGTCGGTTTAGTGTGCTTTGCAGCTTGGCTTAGCAAGCTGACGATTAAGCTTAAATCAACCTGTTCATCTGCTGAACTATAAAGTTTAGTGCGTAATTTAGCAATTTCATCATTAAGTTGTGTATTTTTCAGTGATGCTAGTAAACACTCGATTGCTGCAGCATTTTTACCTGTCTGCTGTTTTGCATAAAGGTTCAACGCGTTATAAAACCCTGAGCTATTGTTTTGCTTTGCAAACTGCTTAAGCTCATTCAACGATACTGATGAACCACTGGTAGGTAATGGCTCAGCTGCCGACTGTTGAGGGCGCTTTTTAATGTAAAGCACTAAGGTGATTAACCAAAGCCCATAGCCGACAATTGCCACGACAATAAGCCACACAGGGGTTGTAACTTGCGTAACGGTTTGTACATTAGTTGGTGTATCACTGGGCTCATTAGAGCTTGCGGTTTGCGGCTCTGCGATAGCAGGAGCTGTTGGTGTGAGTGGATTTGTACTTGGCACAACGGTTAATGTACGAGCTGGTATGGTCGCATAGCTAATACGATTGATTTTAGTATTAAACCAAGGCAGCTTGATTTCAGGTAATGTGTAAGTGCCCGGTGTTTGCGGTAATAAAGCATAAGAAGCCGTTTGTTGTGAGATAACACGGCCATCACGTACCAGATGATTACTCTCTTTTTCATCAGGGTAACTTCTAAAACCTTTCACCTGCGGCATATCGATATCAGGAAGTTGCTCTTTAGTAACCCCTAATGCAGTTAAGGTGATAGTTCGAGTGATTGGCGTACCAACTTCAACGGTGTCATCTTTTGGTTGCCATTGCTCATCAAGGTTAACTAGTTCACTTGGTAGCCATGCACCTGTGTAGTTTTCTGGAATTGGCTTGATTTCAACATCAACATCTTCGCCCATCGCTGACACAGCCATTTGGCGATAGTTTTGACGAATACGGCCATTGAAAACAGGTGCCGTAATAGTATTTACACCACTTTTTTGTGGCTGCACTAAGTACTCACGGGTGATCACTAAATAGCGTTTGCCATCAATTAACTCATAGTCTTCAGATTGCTTGTTAATTGGGGTTAGCTCAGCGTTTTCCATTTCTGGCGTAGTTAAGTTGCCATCAAGCAATTCTTTGTTGTTGTCTAAATACAATTTAACCGTATAAACACCGGCTTCTTGCACGTATAAGCTACTTGGCTTGATGCTTGTTTTAATGAAGGCTTCTTTATTTTGCTCTGAGGTTTGACTGCGCTTAGCTACCGTTAGCTCAATCGGTTTTGAACTGACACCAGCTACAGTAAATGCAGGGATGGTATAAGTGCCTTCTTTGCGGGTCATCAGCTTTACAGACCAGTTAGTTTGCTTACTGATTTCACCATTAATAATATTAGTGCGCGAGCTAACACTGGTTGGCCCAACAACAAAGTCTTTTAATAGCACCGAAGTGTCTGGTTGTTCGCTGTTAATAGAGTCGTCTGCTGAGATGGTTAAAACAAAAAACTCACCGGCAAGGACAGGGTTTTTATCAACACTTGCCTGTAGCTGGGTGGCAGCCCAAAGCGGCGCTGCCGCGATTAGCAATAAACAACATAATAATCGCATTACCATGATTTTTCGGCTCCTCGTGGACGACGTTGGTAGTTTCGTTTTTGTGCTTCTAATTGCATTTTATTTCTTAATAAGATCGCAGGATCATCGGGAACTTTACGCAGCAACTGGTTAAGTTGCTGAGCTTTTTCTTTCTCTTCATTAGTCAGTTCAGCAGCTTGTGCCTGCATTGCTTGTTGCTCTGCTTGCTGTTTAGCTTGTTCGTCGTTTTGCGATGGCTGTGGCTGAGCATCTTGTTGCTCGGGAGCTTGCTCTGGCTGTTGTTCTCCAGATTGTGACGACTTGTCTGCTTGTGATTCCATTTCAGGTTTGTTTTGCTGGTCACTATTTGACTCGCTTTGCTCACCTTTTTGATCTGATTGCTCACCTTGCTCTGACGGTTGTTGGCCATCTTGCTGCTCACTTTGCTCAGAGTTTTCGCCTTGCTGTGAATTTTCACCCTGTTGCTTTTGCTGGTTATCTTGCTGGCCATCAGAGTTTTGTTGATCATTGTTTTGCTGTTGATCTTGTTGCTGCTGTTGTTGCTCTTGCTGCTGCAATAACTGTTCAACGAGGGCTTGGTTTTCTTTTGCCTCAGTGAAGTCATTTTTAAGCTGCTGGGCTTGCTTATACGCTTCAATGGCTTGTTCTAGCTCACCAGCCTTAGCAAGGGCATTACCGTAGTTGTACAAACCCGTCGCAGATTTATCTTCACTAAACGCATCCATCGCAGCTTGGTAATTACCTTGCTGATAAAGAGCAGCGCCTTTTAATCGCGTGTTTTGTGCTTGGGCGGCTTGTTCAAATTTATTTTGCTGATAGGCATCAAGAGCACGTTGGTCTTGGTTTTTAAATACGTCTGGTAACTCAGCAGCGTAAACCTGTTGCTGAGGTAGGAGCATAACAAACAAAAAGCCAAGCACTAAGCTGCTACGGCGAATTAAAAAGAGCGCTAACGGCAATAAAATAATCAGGCCGTAAATACCTGCATCAACTCGCCATAATGCTTGGCTTTGTTTCTCATCTTTGAGTATTTCTGCATTGGCGGTGGGAGCAAATGTTTGAATATCTTGATTACTGGTTTGATACAGTGCAAATTTGCCACCGCTGTTGCGCGCAAGCGAGCTTAAACGGCTAACATTAAGCGTCGGAATCACAATCTGTCCTTGAATGTCTTTTAAAAAGCCACCTTCTGGTAACTTAATCGGCGCACCTTGCTCTGTGCCAACTCCGTAGACATTTAAACGATAATTAGACTGAGCGGTAAAGCGGCTAATATCTTCTTGATCTAGGCTATCAACCCCATCGGTGACTAAAATAATATCACCATCTAAATAGCCAGCTTGTTTAAGTAAATCGTCGGCTTTTTCTAGGCCTTCAATAACATTCGAACCTTTGCTCGGCATGATATCAGGGCTTAGGCTTGGGATAAGGTTAGCCAAAGTGCTAGCGTCATTAGTTAGCGGTGAAATAGTAAATGCAGAGCCTGCATAAGCCACTAATGCCGTATCACCTTCTTTGAAAAGCTCAATCATATCAAGTGCTTTAAATCGAGCCTGCACTAATCGGCTTGGTGCGATGTCGGTACTGAACATGGAGTACGACATATCCATCACAATGACCCGCGCATTCTTTGCTTGAAACACCGGAACCTGTTTCTTTTCAAAGCTTGGACCTGCTGCAAAAACGATGGCTAACAGAGTAAATACAGCAACTAGCCAAAGCGGTTGGCTTTGTTTTTTATGATTGTCGCTCATTACAAACTGCGCCAAATGGGGCGCAATTAAATCAGCAGGGGCGCTTTTTTTGTTGCGTACCAACAGCACACTAAAAATAATCAGCGCGGGAATTAATAACCAAAGTAGGGCAGGGCGAATAAATTCAAAATCCATACTAGTTCTCCTGCTTAAATTGGCGAATAAAACTGACGAGCATTGCTAAGCTTATTAAGCCTAGCGCCACAAGTAGTGGAATATAAAACAATGAAATTTGTGGGCGGAACGTTTGTTCATCGCTACTAATTGGCTCAAGCTTATCGAGCTCTTGATAAATTTGCTGTAAGCCAGCCACATCTTTTGCTCTAAAGTATAAGCCGCCGGTTTGCTCGGCAATACGCTTGAGTAAGCTTTCATCTAAGTTACCGCCACTCATACCACCCATATTAAATAGGCTGAAACCACGCGGGTTATCAGAGCCAACACCTATGGTATATACCTTAATGCCTTCTTCGCGGGCTAACAGCAGGGCATCTTCTGGATCAAGGTTACCTGCGGTATTTTGACCATCAGTTAAAAGTACAACGATACGGTTACTTTCATCTTTATTAGCAAAACGCTTTACAGATAAACCTAATGCATCACCAATGGCTGTTGCTCTACCTACTAGGCCGATTTGCGCTTCGCTGAGCATTTGGCTCACGGTTTTAACATCACGAGTAAGAGGCGTTTGTAAAAATGCGGTATCACCAAATAAGATAAGACCTAGTCGGTCGCCTTGACGCTGTTCAATAAAGTCACTGAGTACAGCTTTTACCATGGTAAGCCTATCAACATATTGATTCTGATAGGCCATATCTTGCTCTGTCATAGAGCCAGATAAATCCACCGCCAGCATAATATCGCGGCCTTCATTAGGCAGCGTGATAGGTTCATCAAGCCAAGTTGGGTTTGCAATAGCGACAACCAATAAAACCCATACTAGCCACTCGAGCAATGAGACTTTTCGGCTATGTTGCTGCACTGCTTGATTATTTAAGCCCAGCTTAGCAAAGCCAGGAATACGTAAACGTAACTGCCCTTGCTGCTTTAACGGCATAAAGCGGCTTAATAACCAAGGCAGAGGTAAAAGCACAAAACACCATGGCCAACTAAACTCAAACATTAATTGGCTCCTTGAGTTTAAAGTTGCTAATAGCATTGCGTAATTTAGCTGCAAGTTCAGCATTATTACTTTGTTGTTGATAAAGCGGCATCAATTCGTCGTAACTAAATTTATCGCCACTCAGTTTCGATAAACTTTCAGACCACTTTGCCAAAGGCTGAGAAGCAAGCTGATTGCTGTAATAATGACGAGTTAAGCGTTTTAAAATAATGTGTAGCTCTTGCGCGTCATCATCACCAAGGGTTTTACTTAGCTTAATCGCTTGTTTTTTGGCTTTTTTAAATTGCTGGTTTTTATATAAAAGCACTAAGCCGATAATTAATAACGAACCAACTAAGGCGATAATCAGCCACCAAATTGGAGCAAGTGGCCACCATGCAACCTCGGTCGGTGCAATGACATCATGTAAGCCATCTAGCGGATTTTTTTGCATTGTTACTTTCTCACTAATTGCAGCTCAAGAGGAGTGGCTGCACTGAATGAAATTAAACTAAGCCCAGATTTTTGTAAGCGTTTTAATCTGTTAGAAAACGACTCTTCAGCTGACTTGGCAAAGCGTTCACGAAATTGCTTATCCATTAATGGTAAAGCAAGCTCTTGGCCATTTGCTGATACAGTCACCGTTTGTTTAAAAGCAGGTAGCTGGTGCTCGAACGGATCGCTAATATGACAGCCAATCAATTCACAGTGCCTGCTCAACATTTCAAGTTGTTTGAAACTTGCTTCATCAAGGGCGCTAAAATCAGAAACGATATAAACCAAGCTTCCTGGTTTTGCTAAATGATTAAGACGTTTAAGGTTTTCGCTAAATAAGCTGGTGGCTGTTTGATCGATATTAGTCAGAGCTTGGCTGTGAATATCACATAAGTTGTGACAAAGCTTTAATACGGCTTTTTCACGTGAGGTGGGTTTTAATTCGTGATGACCTTGCTGATTAAACACCAAGCCACCAATGCGATCACCTCGTTGACACGCCGACCAAGCAACCAATGCGCTAATGTGCGCTGCTTGCACTGACTTTAATAATAACTTCGAGCCAAACAGCATCGAGTTAGAAAAGTCGGTAAATACAAAAACTGGGCGTTCTTTTTCTTCTTGAAACAACTTAGTGTGGGTTTCGCCAGTGCGTGCAGTAACACGCCAGTCGATAGAGCGTATGTCATCACCGGCTTGGTAATGGCGCACCTCGGCAAACTCCATACCACGCCCCTTGTGAGGCGCAAGGTATTGCCCAGCCAAGCTGTTTTTGATTTTTACTTTGGGCGCAAGTTCTAGCAAACGAGCTTTGGCTTTGTAATACATCAACTCTTTGAGTGATAAATTGACGCCTTGACTATGACTCGCTGCTAACCACGCCGCTGTATCAAATTGGCTCGACATAGCTTATGGCACTGCCACCAATTCTAAAATACGGCTGATCACATCGTCTTTACTGATGCCATCGGCCTGTGCTTCGTAACTTAAGATAATACGGTGACGCAATACATTATGCAGCACTGCTTGAATATCATCTGGGGCAACAAAGTCACGGCCTTCTAGCCAAGCATGTGCGCGGGCACACTTATCAAGGGCAATCGTTGCACGTGGGCTTGCGCCATATTCAATCCAGCGGCCAAGTTGTTCATCAAGCTCTGCGGCTTCACGAGTGGCAACAATTAACTGTACTAGGTATTTCTCAAGCGGCTCAGCTAAATACAAACCTAATATCGCTTTACGGGCAGCAAATAGCTCACTTTGACTAATTTGCTGTGTTGTTGCTTGCTTGTCAGAAATAGCCTCGCCACGGGTTAGGCGTAGGATATCTAATTCGTGTTCAGCACCCGGGTAATCAATGCTCAAATGCAATAAGAAGCGGTCAAGCTGAGCTTCTGGTAGTGGGTAAGTGCCTTCTTGTTCTAGCGGGTTTTGGGTTGCCATAACCATAAATAGATCAGACAGTGGATAGGTGTTTTTACCTACCGTTACTTGGCGTTCAGCCATGGCTTCTAGTAGGGCTGATTGCACTTTAGCAGGAGCACGGTTTATTTCATCTGCCAAAATTATGTTATGAAATAATGGGCCTTTTTCAAATACGAACTCACTGGTTTGCTGGCGATAAATATCGGTACCAGTTACATCTGCAGGTAATAAGTCTGGGGTAAATTGTACACGTTGGAAACTGCCTTCAACGCCTTTCGCTAAGGCATTGACTGCACGCGTTTTCGCAAGACCCGGAGGGCCTTCAACTAATAAGTGGCCATCTGCCAAAATTGCGATTAACAGTGCTTGAGTTAATTGTGGTTGGCCGATAATTTGCGTGTCTAGATATGATTTTAATTGTGAAAATGCGTTAACTGCCATAATAAAAAGACTGTCCTAAAAGCGTGAGTCAAAAATTGTTTTTGTTATGCGCCAATGCGTTATATTCAGTACCGATAAATTATTTGCGCGGTACCGTGGTGGGGCGCTATTAACAAGTTATAAGGATTCAAAAGTTATAACACAAGTGTTAGACACAAAATCCTCAAATAGTTCGTTATTTTTTAAGGATTTTTAGCCTACCATATAAATACGGTGTTTTTTTGTAAATAGGCTGAAAAAAGCCTATGGTTGAAAACTTACTATTGGCATTCGTACACGGGTTGTTTTAGAATCAGGAAAAACAAACAGGTCAGACCTGTCAGCGGGAGAGCATAAATGTCTGAGCAAAATATACTTAAAACAGCAAAAGGCGATCGTATCGCTATCGTTAGCGGCCTGCGAACGCCATTCGCAAAGCAAGCCACAGCATTCCATCATGTACCAGCCCTTGATATGGGTAAGTTAGTTGTCAACGAAATGCTTGAACGACTTAACTTTGATAAATCTGAAATTGACCAACTTGTATTTGGACAAGTAGTGCAAATGCCAGAAGCGCCAAATATTGCCCGTGAAATTGTATTAGGTACGGGTATGCCTGTTTCTGTTGATGCTTATTCTGTTTCGCGTGCGTGTGCAACAAGTTTCCAAGCCATTGCTAACGTAGCCGAGTCAATTATGGCAGGCTCAGTGCAAGTAGGTATTGCCGGTGGTGCTGACTCATCGTCTGTATTACCTATTGGTGTTAGTAAAAAATTAGCGGGCAGCCTTGTTGATTTAAACAAAGCACGTACGCTTGGTCAGCGATTAAAGATTTTCTCAAAACTACGTTTAAAAGATTTACTTCCAGTTCCGCCTGCGGTCGCTGAGTACTCTACTGGTTTATCTATGGGTCAAACGGCTGAGCAAATGGCGAAAACACATAGCATCAGCCGTGAAGATCAAGATGCTTTAGCACATCGTTCGCACACCCTTGCAAGTCAGGCGTGGGCTGATGGTAAACTTAAAGATGAAGTAATGACTGCCCATGTTGCACCTTATAAGAGCTTTATTGAGCAAGACAATAACATTCGTCATAACTCAACGGTTGAAGGCTACGCGAAATTAAAACCAGTATTTGACCGTCAGCACGGATCAGTGACTGCAGCTAACGCAACGCCATTAACTGATGGGGCCGCTGCGGTATTAATGATGAGTGAGAGTAAAGCCAAAGCATTGGGTTACGACATTCTAGGTTATGTACGCAGTTTTGCTTTCTCAGCAATTGGTGTACATGAAGATATGCTAATGGGTCCGGCGCACTCAACGCCAATTGCCCTAGATAGAGCAGGTATCACATTAGCTGATTTAGATTTAATCGAAATGCATGAAGCATTTGCAGCGCAAACACTGGCTAATATGAAGATGTTTGCGTCAGATAAATTTGCACAAGAAAAGCTAGGTCGCAGCAAAGCGATCGGCGAAATTAACATGGACAAGTTCAATGTATTAGGTGGCTCACTTGCATACGGTCACCCATTTGCGGCAACAGGTGCGCGCCTGATCACGCAAAGCTTACATGAACTTAATCGTCGCGGTGGCGGCTTAGCGCTTACGACTGCATGTGCAGCGGGTGGCTTAGGCGCAGCCTTTGTATTGGAGAGTGCGTAATGACAGATTCAGTATTTAGTTTATCAGTGGCAGATGACGGCGTAGCCGTTGTAACCATTGATGTGCCGGGTGAGAAAATGAACACCCTGCGCAGCAGTTTTGCAGAAGATTTAAAAACCTTACTCAAAGACGCACAAGCGCAAGCAGTAAAAGGCATGGTATTTATCAGTGGTAAAAGCGATAACTTTATCGCCGGCGCTGATATTAAAATGCTTGATAGCGCAAATAGCCGTGAAGATGCATTAGCATTAAGCGAAATGTGTCAGCAAGCATTTTTTGATATGAAAAAGCTGCCTTTTCCAACAGTAAGTGCTATTCATGGTGCTGCATTGGGTGGCGGTTTAGAGTTTGCTTTAGCGTGTGATTATCGCGTGTGTTCAGACAGCGATATCACTAAGCTTGGTTTGCCAGAAGTACAGTTAGGCTTATTACCTGGTGGTGGCGGTACTCAACGTTTACCAAAATTAGTTGGCTTGCAAAAAGCACTTGAGTGGATGCTTACAGGTAAGCAAGTGCGTGCTAAGCAAGCGAAGAAAACAGGCTTAGTAAATGACTGTGTACCACACAGTGTATTACTTGACGTTGCTAAAGAGTTTGCTCTGAAAGGTAAGGCGAAGGCTACTAAACCTAAGCTAGACCGTTTAAGTCAATTACTTGAGTCAAACCCATTTGGTCGTAATATTATTTTCAAAAAAGCACAAGAAAACGTGCTGAAGAAAACAGGCGGTCACTACCCGGCACCTTTAGCCATTATTAAAGCGGTTCGTGCAAGTGTTGAACTTGATCAGTTAAAAGCATACAAAACTGAAGCTGAAGGCTTTGCCACGCTGGTAATGAGTGATGAGTCAAAAGCATTACGCGGTATTTTCTTTGCAACCACTGAAATGAAAAAAGAGTGGCGTAATGATGATGCGCCAGCAATCGCTAAAGCGGCAGTATTAGGCGGCGGCCTCATGGGCGCGGGTATTGCCCATGTTAGTGCTGTAAAAGCGGGTGTTCCAGTGCGCATTAAAGATGTGGCAGAAAAGGGCATCAGCAATGCAATGAACTACAGCTATAAGATTTTAGATAAAAAGCAAAAGCGTCGTATTTTATCTAAAGCTGATCTACAACAAACCATGAACCGCATTACCGGTACCACCGATTACAGCGGCTTTAAACACATTGATATCGTTATCGAAGCCGTGTTTGAAGATCTTGCTTTAAAGCAAGGTATGGTTGCTGATGTAGAACGTGAATGCCAAGACAACACGATTTTTGCAAGTAATACTTCGTCATTACCGATTGCACAAATCGCTGCGGATGCTGCACGTCCAGAAAATGTAATTGGTCTGCATTACTTCTCACCTGTTGAGAAGATGCCACTTGTTGAGATCATTCCTCATGCTGGTACGTCTGAAGAAACTATCGCTCGCGTCGTTAACTTTGCCCGTAAGCAAGGTAAAACACCGATTGTGGTTAAAGACATGGCTGGTTTCTATGTAAACCGTATCTTAGCGCCTTATGTCAATGAAGCGGCTAATTTACTGCTTGCAGGTGAGCCGATTGAAAAGATTGACCAAGCATTAGTAGAGTTTGGTTTCCCGGTAGGTCCTTTAGCGTTACTTGATGAAGTAGGGATTGATATCGGTTCTAAAATTGCGCCAATCCTTGAAAAAGAATTGGGCGAGCGCTTTAAAGCCCCGGATGCCTTTAATCGCTTAATTGACTCTAAGCGTTTAGGCCGTAAGACAGGCCGTGGTTTTTATCTTTACGACAAGAAAGATAAAAAAGTGGATGAGTCAGTTTACGAGCTACTGGGTGTTACGCCATCACCTCGTTTAAACAAGAGCGAAATTGCTAAACGTTGTGTTGCGCAAATGCTAAATGAAGCGGTGCGCTGTTTAGATGATGGCATTATTGCAAGTCCGCGTGATGGTGATATTGGTGCTATTTTTGGTATTGGTTTCCCACCATTCTTAGGCGGTCCATTTAGCTATATGGATAAACTGGGTGCAGCACAAGTGAGCTCTGAAATGGCGACTTTTGCTAACTACAACCCAATTTTCACACCTTGCGATACGTTAAAAGCAATGGCTGAAAAAGGTGGTCGTTTTTACCAAGCAGAAAGCGAAGAGCCGGCAGTAGTTGAAGCTAAGCCTGTCGATCCGGTTGAAGTAACCAAAGAAGTGGTTGAAGACGAGCAAGCGTCAGAAGATGCCGATACAGAAACGACTAAAAGCTAATTCTTTAAATTAGTTAATTTTAAAAGCCCTGCTCATTGAGCGGGGCTTTTTTATTGGTTAGAAGTTGAGCGGATTAAATCTTGACTATAGGTTATTATCTATATAGATTTAAATCTATGGTCAAGGAGGGCTCATATGTGGTTAGTTGAAACAACCGACAGGTTCGATAATTGGTTTGACGCCTTAGATGACACAGACCGAACTAATGTACTTGCGTGTTTATTGGTTCTTCAGGAGCGAGGTCCTATGCTAGCAAGACCTTATGCAGATACAGTGTATGGTTCTTGTTTTAGTAATATGAAGGAGTTAAGGATTCAAAGTAAAGGGATTCCGATACGTGCTTTTTTTGCTTTTGATCCAAACCGTAAAGCGATTGTTCTCTGTGCGGGTAATAAAAACTCAAATGAAAAAAGGTTTTATGAGCAAATGATCCCGATAGCTGATAGTGAATATTCGGCTCACCTAGATAAGTTAGAAAAGAGGTAAATATAATGGCTAGAACACTGGAAAAGTTATTGGCGAATGAAAAACCAGAAGTGGTAGCCAAAGCTAAGAAAGCGGCGTCAGATATGCTTCTTAATATTCATTTAGCAGAGCTTCGTGAACATATGAAACTAACACAGGGCGAGATGGCGAAAGAGCTTGGTGTCAAGCAGCCAACGATATCTGACATGGAGAAACCAGGTCGTGACGTTAGATTATCATCATTAAAGCGTTATGTTGAAGCTGCTGGGGGTACCTTAAGACTTGATGTTGAGCTCCCGGACGGGAGTCATTTTGGCTTTGAAGTTTAACTAAATTAAGTCTAAAAAATGTGGGCTTTTTTCTTCTATATTGGCCATAAGTGGTATTTAACTCACGAAATCAGTTTGTTATAACTAGGTTTATTTACAAAGCGATTAATCACCATGACTCTCACCACTGCGCGATTAACATTACGGCTGTTAAATGCCGATGACTGGCCATTGTTTTATACTTTGCATAATGATGCCGAAGTTATAGCTAAATGCTTCGATAAGCCCTCAGAGGCGCAGCTGCGAGCTAAGTTTAATGAACGCTTAAAGCCTTGGCAGCCAAATTCGAATTCACCACTTTGTTTAGTTATTGTTGAAACCAGTACTGGTAAAGAGGTGGGGGTAACTGGGTTTACTTCATCAACAGTGCCAGATAGTCAAGAAGTCGGTTATTTGTTGCTGCCTAATTTTCATGGTCGTGGCTATGCCACAGAGTCTTTGCAAGCAGTGCTTGATTACGCCAAATCAGAACATGCTGTACGTGAATTTAAAGCGGTTGTCACCGAGGGTAATATCGGTTCAGAAAAAGTACTTGAGAAATGTGGTTTTCAGTTAGTTGATAAGCAGCTAGATGCGTATGCTATTGGCGGTGTTTTGTATACCGATCATCATTTTCATTTAAGTTGCACTGATCACAGAGCGTGATCAGTGCGCAATTTTACAGATGAAGCTCAATTGCTTTTCTGTCTTTTTCTGGCATATTCGCAACCACTAAATCAAACGAATTATCAATCATTCGTTCAATCTCTCCTTGTGGTACGGTGCCGTCTAAAATAACCGTATTCCATAAACGTTTGTTCATGTGATAACCCGGGATCACCGACGGGAAAATATCACGCAGTGCTTGGGCTTCATCTGGATCGCATTTCAGATTTAGCCACCATACAAGGTTTCCCTCATCGTCTGTTTGGCCTTCTTTGCCCTCGGCAAGGGTGGCAAACATTTTATGATTCACCTTGTAAACGTCGACATCTTGGCCAAATGGTTGGGTGATCATCACCAATGGCTTTTTCATTAAATACTCGTGTACTGTGTGTTGATTCATGATCCAATCCTTGAAGTCATTTTTCGTAGTTATAAAGATAGCAGCTTTTTCGTAGTTTTGAGACAACTATTGTCATAATTTGCTGAAAAATCGAATAAATAACGGCTGCGAGTCAAAACTGTAAATTTTTATTGAACAAAAGCCATTACGTGGTAAATTTCTGTCATCAAAAAACGATAGGAATACACCCATGCCTAAGGCAAGTGAAGTTAAAAAAGGCGCCGCTATCGAGCATAACGGCCGTGTTTTAGTAGTTAAAGATATTCAACGTTCAGTACCACAAGGTCGTGCTGGTGGCAGTTTATACCGCATGCGTTTATACGATGTGGTAACAGGTGGTAAAGTTGATGAAACATTTAAAGACAGCGACATGCTAAAGCTTGCTGATCTCATTCGTCGTGAAGCTATGTTCTCTTACATTGACGGTGAAGAGTATGTTTTCATGGATAACGAAGACTACACGCCATATAACCTAAATAAAGAAGCAATCAGCGAAGAGATTTTATTCGTTAATGAAGAAACTCAAGGTCTTCACGTTATTGTGATTGATGGCTCGCCAGTTGGCTTAGATTTACCATCGAGTGTTGAGCTTGTAGTTGAAGAAACTGACCCTTCAATCAAAGGCGCTTCAGCAAGTGCACGTTCAAAGCCTGCACGTTTAACAACGGGTTTAACGATTCAAGTTCCTGAGCATATTTCAACAGGCGACCGTATTCGTATTAATACCGTTGAGCATAAATTTATGGGTCGCGCAGAAAAATAATTCTGTAACCCCTTTGAAAGCCGGCTTATAGCCGGTTTTTTTGTTTTATTTGTAACGCGCTCATAACAAAATTCATTGAAAAAGGAACGAAAAACGCGCATTATTATTGGCTTACGAAAACAATAATAAATACCAGTAGTAGATTAATGTTGAACCACGGATTGGAAAACAGAGAATACATCAAACTCCCCGAAGGCGTTGATATCGCCATTACTCCCGCTGGCGTTGTTGCCCGAAGCTATGCCTACATCATCGATTTTATTATCCGTAGTTTGGTTTTACTTGCTGTAGGTACTGTATTTGCCTTTTTTGGCGATGCTGGGCAAGGACTTATATTAATTGCTTACTTTTTAATTTCATGGGGTTATAACATCCTGTTTGAAATGGAAAGTGGCCAAACGCCGGGTAAAAAACGCCTAAAAATTCGTGTTGTGCAAGACAATGGTTTACCAGCAAGCTTTTCGCAAATTGTAGTGCGTAACCTACTACGCCCAGCCGATATGCTACCTATAGGCTATTTCTTAGGCCTTGTGGTTATGTTGTTTAACAACCGTTTTAAACGCATTGGTGATTGGGCTGCAGGCACCATGGTTATTTACGACGATGAGTTAGCTACGCGCCCTGAATTATCTCAAGGTGAAGTGCATATTCCTACCATTAGCTTAACCACCGAAGAGCAATTAGCGGTGCTTGCTTTTGCAGAGCGTCATGATGAATTATCTGATGCAAGGCGCCGTGAGTTGGCAGCTATTTTAGCTGCACCGTTTTCTGCTGAAGAGCATGAGATTGAGGCGCAGCTCGTTAGCTATGCACGCCACTTTGCTGGGCAAGTTCAACACGATAACGATTACCCGCAGCAGGAGGGTAAGCAATGAAGCAAGCTCAATTTGTAAAATCAAATAGTGTCAGTTGGGATGAGTTTGAAGCGCTTTGTGAACAAAATAGTGCAGAGTCTTTACCTGTTAATTTCCCTAACTTGTATCGCAAAGTCTGTAATGATTTAGCCATTGCGCAAAGTCGTCAATATAGTCCAGTGTTGATCGAGCAAATAAACAGGCTGGTGCAGTTAGGGCAGAAGCGCCTTTATTTATCTCGAAGCAATCAATTTTCTGAAATATGGCATGTGGCCCGCACGGCATTTCCGCGTGCACTGTATGAAAATCGTTTAATGCTTGGTATTAACCTATTGGCATTCTGGGGATTGGCCTTAATTGCTTTTATTTGGGTGACAATAGACCCTGATGCTGCGTATACATTTTTAGGGCAAGGCACCGTACTTAATATCGAACAAATGTATAACCCTAGTGGTAGCGTTCAATCTGCTGAGCGCGGCGCATCGCAAGATCTGATGATGTTCGGGGTCTATATTTACAATAACATTGGTATCGCATTTCAGATGTTTGCAGGTGGCGTATTGTTCTGTGTTGGCGCTGCTTTTTTCTTATTGTTCAATAGTTTTTATTTTGGTGCTGTTGCAGCTCACATTGTGAATGTTGGATTTGAAGGGCCGTTTTTTTCGTTTGTAATAACCCATGGTTCGTTTGAGTTAACCGCTATCATTATTGCCTCAGCGGCCGGGTGTCAAATAGGTTACGGCTTGTTAAACCCTGGACAGTATACCCGCGCATATGAGATGAAACAGGCTGCACAAAAAGCGCTTCCACTGATTGTTGGCGCATTTTTGATGTTAGTCATTGCCGCTTTTATCGAAGCATTTTGGTCACCCCGTGATATTGCTAACGAAGTTAAATATTTAGTTGGCAGCGGTTGCTGGGCTTATGTTATTTTTCGCTTATACAGGGGAATGCGCTATGGAGCTTAATCGTCTTAGCTTCAATCCTCGCAAACGCAGTGCTTACGAAACCTTCGATTTAACAGTGTTGCTAGTTAAGCAGCATGCTGTGGCATTGGTCTCTTTGTATTTGATGATGGCAGTACCCGTATTTTTGATTGTCGGCTTTTTATTAAGCTGGGGCATAGGTGGCTTTGTTGTTTGGTGGCTTAAACCTGTATTTGAGCGACCTTTACTCGATTACATGTCAAAAGCGGTTTTCAATCAGCCAGTCAACATAATGAGTAGCTTAAAGTCACTCAAGCAGTTAAAAATGACTGATATGTTGGCGCATTTAACCGTTTTTAGGCTCAGCCCAAACAGAGCATTTTTAGCCCCTGTAGAACAACTTGAACGACTATCAGGTGAGCGCAAAACTAAGCGTAAGCAGGTGTTGTTTGCTTCAACTAAGCCTAAGCAGACATTGTGGATGCTGTTCTGTGTACATTTTGAGTTTATCTTATTGATGGGAATATCGGCACTGACAATTGCACTTGTGCCCCATTCATTCTCTGCACTAGAAGCCATGTACCAAATACTCGAAGCGCCAATCTGGGTTGAGATAGCGTTTAACTTTATTTATATCATCAGTATCTCGTTAGTGGCACCGTTATTTGTAACAGGTGGTTTCCTTGCTTATTTACACCGCCGTGTCGAACTAGAAGGCTGGGATATCGAGCTGGCATTTAAAAATATTCGCACCCGTCTTGCAGGCGTAGTCAGTGCTGTAGCACTACTTATACTTACAACGTTTACGCTGAAACCATCAACAAGCTATGCAGAGCAAATCGATAAGCAAGCGGTAAAAGAGCAAGTTACAGCTCTTTATAATGAGCCTAATGTCATTGAAACTGAGACCACATGGGTGCCAAATATCGAAGCAAAAGCGAGTTCATCAGATAGTGATTGGTCTTGGCTTATCGATGTGTTCACTGCCATTGGCGAAGTGTTTGGCGTGTTAGTTTGGCTATTGGTCGGTTTATTAGTTATTTGGCTAGTTTATTATCTGATGCAAAAGCGTGGCTTTTTTGCCAACTTAAGCTTGCCTGAGCGCAGTAAAGTGAATGAAGAGCCTGTTATCCCAACCTTATTTGCAGAAATTAAAAGCAAAGATTTACCTACAGATTTAATTGCCGCAGCAAAGCAGTGTTTTGAGCGAGGTGAGCACCGCTTGGCGTTGGCGTATTTGCTTCATCATGCGCTGAGTTGGGCGCAGCAACAACATGAAGTGCGCTTGCACCGCTCGATGACTGAGCGCGAATGTAAACGTGCAATTGATGCTAGGGTGCCAAATCAAGGGCAAGCAATTTTTGCCCGCTTATTTTCTGCGTGGGTCACGGTTGCTTGGGGCCATAAAACCCCTGATATCGACTTTATCGAGCTGACAGAGCAAATTACGGCAATGACAACAAAGACTAAGGAGCAAGCCCATGAAGCTTAAGGTTGTGCTCATAGCGGTGCTAGTGGTGTTTAGCTTATTTGTTATTGCTGGTATTGCTTCTTTAGATTGGCAGAAAAAAGAAATAGAAATTGGCTTTCATAGTGATGTGGCCAAAGATAACTTTACGATGGCTAAGCGGCTGCTTAAAGTCAATGGTATCGATTGGAATAAAAATAAACGCTTGGCAGAGCAAGCACAAAGTGATGAGTTAAACATAGACCCGCAAAGTATCTTAATTATGGATGAGGCGGTGCTTGCTGACTCTTACCAATTAGATATACAGCTTGCTGATTGGGTCGCTGAAGGCGGGCGTTTAATTTATGTATTAAACAGGCAACGTGATGAGCTGGCGATAGATAGCACAGTATTTTTTAGTCAGCTTGGCATCAATGTAGAAAGCCAAGAAGATGTATTTGAATATGACTTTGCGATGCTCAAAGAAGGGAATAAAAATAGTACTTTATCAATTGATGAAATCACTCAGCTTGACCTTGAGCTAAGCCGTGCCTTTTTTATTGAAAACTGCCCCGGTGTGAGTACAAATAATGATAACGGCGATACCTTGATGTGTGACTTTGCATTTGGTCAAGGTCGGGTCATTGTGATGCCATCGCTGTTACCTTTTACAAATTACCGACTTCGCCATCTGGATCATGGCAGTTTATTACTTTGGTTAAGTAAAGGGGCTGAAAAAGTAACCTATGTACCTTACCTGACTTACCCAAATTGGTTTGCCAAATTATGGCACTGGAGCTGGCAATTTGTGGTGACGTTGCTGTTATTAATTGTGCTTGCAGTGTGGCATATCAGTAGTCGTATCGGCCGCTCTTATGCTCCTGACTTCGATATAAAAACCAGCTTTAATCAGCATATTCGTGCAGTAGCAAATTTCTATTCAGAGCATGGTCACGAAGCCGTGTTATTTACTGCACTCAAGAAAGATTTTTACGCCAAAGTAGAGTCGCGAGTGCCTAACTTTAAGATGCTTAGTGCTGAAAAGCAGGCGCAGATCATCGCTAATTTAACTCATTTTGAAAAACACAATGTGGCTGAGTTGCTTGCTAGCAAGTTGCCTGAGTCCAAAGAACAACGAACAGAATATATAAAACGATTTAAACAATTAAGGAATGCCTTATGAGCACGGAATTAGACACTAATCGCATGAGCTTAGTTGAGGCAGCTGATGCAGTAAAACAAGTAAAGCATAACATTTCGCGTGTGTTAGTTGGTCAAGATGCCATTGTTGAAGATGTGCTTACAGTGCTCTTTGCGGGTGGTCATGTGTTACTTGAAGGGGTTCCTGGGCTTGGTAAAACGCTACTGGTTAGAGCCTTAGCAAAAAGCTTAAATGTAGACTTTTCGCGAGTGCAGTTTACACCGGATTTAATGCCTTCAGATGTTGTTGGTCATAGTTTATATGATATGAAATCAGGTGAGTTTAATATCAAAAAAGGCCCAGCATTTACTAATATTTTGCTGGCTGATGAAATCAACCGTGCACCAGCTAAAACGCAATCAGCTCTTCTAGAGGTGATGCAAGAGCAACAAATCACCATTGATGGCGAGTCATTATCTATTGATTCACCGTTTATGGTATTAGCCACTCAAAACCCATTAGATCAAGAAGGGACGTACCCACTGCCTGAGGCTGAATTAGACCGTTTTATGATGAAAGTGGAGCTTGGTTTTCCTTCTCATGAATCGGAAGTTGAGCTTTTAAAACTGAATACACAAATTGTCTCTAATGAAACCAAAGTAGAGCAGCTCCCTGCGGTATTGGATGCTAATCGAATTGCGGAAATTAAACAGCTTTGTGCAGATATCTTAGTAGACGAACAAATACTGAATTATGCCGTCGATATCGTGCGTAGTTCACGAACTTGGCAAGGCGTATTGCACGGCGCAGGGTTACGTGCCTCAATTAATATCATTAAAGCGGCAAAAGTAATGGCATTAATGAATGGCCGTGACTTTGTAACTCCTGATGATGTGAAGTCAGTGTCTGTGAATATTTTAAGACACCGATTAATTTTATCGGCTGATTTGGAGCTGGAAGGGGTGTCATTTGATGAAGTGATCAATGCCATTTTAGCCAGTGTTGAAGCGCCACGCTCATGAATCGCATTAAGCATAGACCTGCAAAACGCTTAGTACAATTAACAGCTTTGTTGCTGTTATTGTTGCTTGTCTGTGCCATTGCATCAGTTGACAGCTTAGTGCTAACGGCCTTGCTCTTAGTGCCTTTATTGCTCGCATTTGTAGATTACATAGCGGCGAAGTCAGAGCCTTTACTTGAAGTAAGTGCACAAACGAGTCTTAACATGGCTTTGTATCGCCGCCAAGCATTGCAGGTAGTGATTAAAAACAAAGCGAAGCATGCGACCATGCTAGATGTCAGTGTTCATTTAAGTAATGCTATTGAGCTGCAAAAGCCACAGCAAACGGTGTTTATAGATGCAATGCAACAAGTAAAGCAGAGCTTTACATTACGCGCTCACAAACGAGGTGATGCGCAGATCAGTGCCATTGAACTTAGGGTAGGGTCGCCATTTGGCCTTTGGCAAACAAACTGGTTAGCTGCGCAAGCAATTCAATTAAAAGTGTATCCCGATTTTAGCCGGGTTACTTCAAAGCAGCATTTAAATGGCGTAGTGAATAAGCCTATTTCAGGCTTAAAGCTCACTAAAAAGCGCGGTGATGGTATCGAATTTCAGCAATTACGTGAATACCGCCAAGGTGATAGTGTTAGGCAGATAGACTGGCAGGCGACCAGTAAGCGTCGAAAACTCATTTCTCGTGAGTATCAAGAAGAGCAAAATCAACACGTAATAGTGATGCTAGACGCCTCTAAAAAAATGGCCATTGAAGCTAATGAAGGCAGCCACTTTGATCATGCTTTAAATGCATTGCTACTACTGTCGCACACAGTTTTAAAGCAAGGTGATTGGTTTAGCATGCAAAGCTTTAATCAAAACCTGCGCTGGTTACCCGATGTAAAAGGCGCGCAGAATGTATCACGGGTGATGAATCACTTTTATGATCTATACCCAGATAAGAGCAGCAGTGACTATTTAGTGGCTGTAAACCAATTAATCGCTAAACGCAGTAAACGTTCTTTAGTGTTATTAGTTACTACCCTTGATGAGCAAAGCATTGATGAGTTAATGCCTGCAATTAAGCTATTACAAAAACACCACTTAGTGGCACTTATTAATATTAATAACCGTGCTGTAAATGAGGTGCTCGAGGAGCCTATTGAAAAGTACGAAGATGCAACCAGCTATTGTGCAGCATTAGCACTACTAAATTCACATAAAGCCAATATGGCGAAGTTGAAAAAACAAGGTGTAATAGCCATAGATTGTAACCCTGAGCAGCTACTACCGCATGTGCTTAACACCTATTTAAATGTGAAGCACTCCGGGGCATTGTAATAACCTAGTACCAACCCGCAATCCCGCAATAAAAAAGGCATTGAATTCAATGCCTTTTTTATTAGCTAATAAGCGAAACGATTATTTTTGATTATCAATAGCTTCGTTAATTTTGTATTGGAAATAAATAACGTTAAAGAAAAACGTTAAAATACCACCTAAATGAACTGGTTCATTACTGCCTTCATTAATCAACTCTTTAATCGATGTACGAAGAGAGAAAATTAATACAATGGCAACAACAAACGAAATCAGTGACACAATACCACCAATTTCAGGTGAAATTCCTGTAAAAGACAACGCAATATTCACAATGTACAAAGCAACATAGCCATAAACTAAGCCTTGGCTTACCTGGTTTTTTGCTAATGCATTGGCTTTATTGGTTCGGCTTACTAGCCAGTATACGGCGTAGATACCAAATGTGAAAAGACATAAAAAGAACACGCCCCAAGCAGAAAAGCGGTCAAAGTTTAAAATAGGTTTATTACCACCATTATTTTGCTGAGTAAGCTCAGCTTCTGGCGCTTCATAGATGTTAGCTGATTCTTCAGACATAACGATTCCTCATAATTATTTTTGTATATTCCTTTGTGCAAATTGCACGTACCGATAATAGCAGTGAGGCTGGTTTTTGTACATCATTTCAACAGCCTAGAAAGTAAGGTTAACTACCATAAAGGTCAGTATAAATAAGCCTTATAGAGGGTATAGCATGAGTGAAGTTTTAAAGTTTGCTGAAATTATGTACACTGCCGCAGATTTTAATGAGGTGCTGTGTGTTATTTGTATTTTTGAGCTGTGTATTTATTTTGGTGATGTATTTAGAGTCTCTATCTAAAGGAATGCCGGTAAAGCGTTGGATGCTGTTAGGTGGAGTGCTTGGGCCTGTCGCTTGGTGTTTATTTAACGTGCATTATCGCCGCGCTTTTGTGCGCCATGTTGGCCGCCAATCTTGTGGCTGGCGACCTTAAATTTCTGCTGTTTTTAACAGGCTAGGCGCAGATTTATCGAGTTGTTTTTGTAGGAAGGCGGTAAATTCAGGCTGCGACAGTGGCTTAGAGTAATAGTAGCCTTGAACCGTTTGACATTTTAACTGCTCTAACATCACAACCTGTTCGGCTTGTTCAACTCCTTCTGCAACCACATGCAAATCAAGGTTATGGGCAATGGTCACAATTGAGTCAACCATATTACGGCCACGCTCTGATTGCATATCATCAATAAAGGCTTTATCAACTTTTAAGGTATTAAGCGGGAACTGCTTAAGATAGGCTAATGAAGAGTAGCCCGTGCCAAAGTCATCCATTGCAAGGTGAATACCACGAGCACTGAGTGAACGCATTACTGCAATTGCTTCGTTAGGGTCGTCCATAACCGTACCTTCGGTGATCTCAAGTTCAAGGAAGTAAGAGGGCAGTTCATTCTTTTGCAAAATCACATCAATACGGGTGGTTAAATCAGGTAAGCTAAACTGCTTAGCTGATAAGTTCACAGCAACACGACCGTTGAATAAGCCTTGATCTATCCATGCTTTTACATCGCGGCATGCTTTGTTTAAAACAACTTCACCAATTTCGATAATTTGCCCAGTTTCTTCAGCGATAGGAATAAACACTCCTGGGCTGATCACACCTTTTTTCGGGGTAATAAAGCGCACAAGTGCTTCCATACCATCGAGTTTACCTGTACGAATATTCATCTTCGGTTGGTAATACACTTCAAAGTGATCTTCTTTTAGGCCGTAACGCATTAAGTTTTCGATTTGTAAGCGTTTAACTGCTTCACGGTTCATTGTGTCGTTGAAAAACAGATAGCTATTGCCTTTTTTCTTTGCGTGATACATAGCTGTATCCGCATTTTTAAGTAATAGCTCTGGGGTATTGCCATCTTCAGGAAACAGCACGATACCGACACTTGAGGTGATCACCAGTTCATGACCCGCCATATTAAAAGGCGTGGCAATTGCAGCTAAAAAGAGTTTAGCCATGCGAGTGATAGTATGAATATCGTTGGTGCCCGACATTACCAGTGCAAACTCATCACCGCCTAGGCGATAAAACACATCTTTTTCGCGGGTTAATTTATTCAAACGCATCGCAAGCTTAGATAGCAAGCTATCACCAAGTTGGTGACCCAGAGAGTCATTAATCTTTTTAAAGTTATCTAGGTCAAACACTAATAAAGCATGATGGTTATCTTGCTTAGCGAGCTTTTTCAGGTTAGTGAAAAATAAGTTTCGGTTAGGTAAGCCTGTTGTGCGGTCGCGGTTCGATAAATTATGTAATTGCGATTCGGCTTTTTTACGCTCAGTTTGATCTGAAAACACAACGACATAGTTACATATTTGGTTGTGCTCATTTTTGATTTCATCAATTGAAATTTCAATCGGTAACAGCTGCCTTTTCGCATTGCGAAGTTTAACCTCTTGCTGCCAATGTTCCGTGGCTTTTACGGTGGCTTTAATTTCATCCACATAGCTTTGGTCATAGCCATTCAAGGTAAAATCTTTCTTTAAATATTGCTCTCGAGTACCACCAAATAGCGTTAAGAAGCTTGGGTTTAAGTCAACCAACTTAAAGTTTTTATCGAAAATGGCGATGGCGTCAGTTAGCGACTCAACGCATTTAGCGAATAGGTTTAAACGGGCTTCTGTTGATTTAAGCTGAGAAATATCTCTTACAGTGCCAGTCATACGCAAAGGGTTGAGGTTTGCGTCTTTTTCGATGATCTTGCCGCGATCTAGTACCCAATGCCAACGACCGAGGCTGTCTTTAATCCGGTAACTTGCTTCAAAAAAGGCGGTGTGTTCGGCAAAGTGTTTTTTTAGGGCTGTTTCAACGTGTTGTAAGTCGTGTGGGTGAATCAATTCGCGGTTAGGGGGAAAGCCGCTGCTACTGTTAGTATCTGAGGTGTATTTATCATTAATTCGCAGCACTTCTCCGGATTTAATATTCCAATCCCAGAGGGTATCGCCACTGCCTTCTACGGTACTTTTTAAGCGATGTTCTGAAATACGCAGTTGTTTTCGAGAGCGCTTTAATTTGAAAATTATAAATAATAGGTACGGCAATAACAGCATCATAATAGCACTTGGAATAAGCAGCAATGTGCTCTGTTCAAGCTCTATTGGGCTGGCGGATGCTGAAAAAATCCCAGCCATACTTATTGTTAAAAAAGCAGAAATCATTTTTATTATTTTTATCATTAATGCATTACCGTAATTCGCACCAATTAATCTAATCTAAGCTCGCGTTCGAGTCAAAGAGAATGCGAAGAAAGGCTTGCTTTTGGCTGTTTTTTAGCCTTTGGCTCACTTAAAAGTTCTATTCTTGGCCTGTTTTCACTGAACGTTTCGGTAATATACTGCTGCATTTGAGTAAGGCTTAACTTATCAAGTGCCTCTAAAAGCTGTTGTTGCATATTAAATTCAGTATCGCGATTACCAATAGCTAACCATAGGCGCTGTGAGCGTAAGCGTAAATTTTTATCTTTCTCAGCAATGTGTGTAACAAGACCTGCTTTGGTATCGAGCCATTGCTGCTCAGAAATGTTGTTTACTTGTGCCACATAATTATTAATAAATTGCTGGTGACGCTGAAGTATCTCATCAGCACTATGCATAGGTGACTGCACGTAAAAAGCAATACCTGCACGGGTATTAAAAGGAGCATAGCCCGCACCAACTAAGTAGCCGAGCTGTTGCTTGGTTCTTAACTCATTAAAATAATCTTGGTTTATTAAATGATTAAGTACCATCATTTGCACCTTTTCGGTAGTGTCATCCGTTTGTGCTTGATAGTACAGCACCATCGCATGATCGCTACAATTTAACGTGAAGCGCTGTTGATCTACTTCGGTTATATCGTTTAGCGGTCGCGTTAAATCAATAATTGTGGTGCTGCCGGCTAGGTGCTCTGTCACTTGCTTTTGGAACTTAAGCGCATCAGAGCGTTGCCAGTTACCATGTAAAAAAGACTCAACGTGCAAGGCTTTAAAAAACTCATTTCTAAAGCAATTAAATTGATGGAAGCTCGTATCTTTTAAAGCTTGTGCTAAGGCATTAGGCTCTGGGTTCCAAGGCATGATTTGCGCACCCAAAATACTAAATAGCTCACTAACAGGTTTGTTTTGATTGCTGTTTCGCCAGTGTCTAACGAGCTGCTTTTTATATTCAGCAAAGCGTTTTGCGCAGATTTCAACATTAAAGAGTGCTTCAAGTAACTCATTAACCAGCTCTAACTGACTCGAGGAAAGACCCGCAGTATGTAGGGTTAAGCCACCTTGGTGCGAGGTTAAGTGATAACTAAGACCAGCCAATTCTGCTGGATAAAATTGCTCAGCAACACTGTCCATAAACAGGTCTGCAAATAAGCGGGTAAGGGCCATGTGTTTAACATCTTTAATTGCAAAGGTTGAGTCCATTGCTAAGTAAAAATGCCCTTTAGCTACTCTGAAAGTCGCGTCTTGCTTAAACCAAAAATCAAAGCCGTCTCGTGTGACTAAAAGCTCAGGTGATTTATTTGGCTCGTCTAATGGTAATAGTTCAACATCTTTTGTGAGGTATGGGTTAGCACTTGGTAAGCACATCTGTGGTAATGGCGTGTTTATTTCACTAAGCGCTTCTAACCAACTTGCTGAGATGTCTTCTACTTTATATGGGGTGTTGTACCAAGCTGTAGTGTGCTCAGGCTCAACACCTGGATGAATGAGTACCAAGCGCATGTTATCAGGTGTTAGCCATTGCATGGCAATTTCATGAGCGCAGCGGTTAAAGCCTTCCATTAAATAATCGCCTTGCACATAGTTGGCTTCATCGTAATGCTGCATATTAATGCTTAAGTTACTAACCCAATCAATTAAACGTGCTTTTTCTTGGTTATCAAAGGCAATTTGCAAGAGGTTCTTTTTGTCTTGATAAAGGCGCGGCAATTTATCGCAGTTTTGGTTAATCAAGCAGATATACTCAAACACCATTTCGACGATATCTTCATAGTATTCAATACCTTCATCAGTCAACGCCATGCTTACGTTAAAATCTTTGAAGTTACTGCCATTAATGCCACCACCTGCTGAGAGGGCATTGATCCAGCCTTGCTCTTTTAGAATAGAGTACAGCGAACCTTTGCCTTCGTAGCCAAGTAAGTGAGCGATAAAACTAACGGTTTTGTGACGGTAAAAGTCATCAATATTTGGCATCGCAAAGCTAATAATGAGCTTTTGCATATGTTTATGTGGCTCAATATGCAGCACCTTACCTAAGTCTTGTTTACGGTAAAGTGGCTGCTCTATGATCTCTTTACTTTTTGGCTGACCTTTAATTTCGCTAAATAACTGTTTTACCCAGGTGGTCATGGTCGCAATATCTTCATTGCTACATATCACCAGTGTCATCCACTGAGCCTGATAGTGGCTATCGAAAAAAGCACGTAGCTCATCACTGATACAGCCCTCACGATCCGCGAGGGTTTGCTGGTTCCCGACCGAAAACTTTGCAAAAGGGTGCGCTGGGTTAACCGTTTCTTTATGAGCCTGATAAATACGGCGGCCGTCATCTTTTATTTTTAGCTTAAATTCTGCGTCTATGGCGTTACGTTCTTTTGTTGTCTCTTTAGGATTTAAGAGTGGGGCAATAAAAAAACGACTGAATTGTGCCAGTGCCTCAGCAAACTGTTGGTTATTAATATCAAAGAAGTAGCAAGTGTGCTCAGTGCCAGTCCAGGCATTGGTGTTGCCACCAGATTGCGATACAAAATTAGAAAATCCGCCCGATTCTGGGTACAGGTCAGTGCCTAAAAAAAGCATATGCTCTAAAAAGTGCGCGAGACCTTGCCTATCAAGGGGGTCATCGAAATGGCCTGCGTTAATAGCCATAGAAGCCGCTGATTTTGTTGACTCTAAGTCTTGCACTAAAAGTACTTTTAGACCATTGTCCAGTGTTAGGGGTTGATATGTTCTGTTATCATTGCGGCTGATATTCAAAAGATGCTCCTGAAAGAGTGCGTTAATGTCCTAACAACAGATGATATTTTCAGGAAAGCTAAAAAAGACAGAGCTACGAAAATCTACCTGAATATCATAAGCGGATGTTTAATGTATCTAGTGATGATATTCTAATATAGCGAACAATCAAGCAAACTGGCTACTGTTTTATATTCTTTAATCGGTTGATTTTTTATGAAAACAATCTTAATCATGCGCCATGGCGAAGCTACGCCAATGCAAGCAGATGATGCAGCAAGACAACTGACCGAGACCGGTCACCAAGAAGCCAGTCGAATGGGGCAGTGGTTAGCAACACACCATAAACCTGATGCTCTGTTGGTAAGTCCTTACATTCGCGCACAACAAACTGCTTTGGATGCGACGCAACATATTTCGTTACAATTTAACGAAACCTGCAGTGATATTACCCCCGATGGTGTACCGCAAATTGCTGCTGATTACCTAGAAACCTTGATTGCTATGCACCCAGACTGCAATACCTGGTTGGTCGTTGCCCATATGCCAATTGTTAGCTACTTAGTTGACCAGTTAAGCCCTGGCCATATGCCAATCTTTAATACAGGGGCGGTTGCTGTTATCGAATATGATGAACACAAACAGCGCAGTCAGTACCTCAGTATTCACTCGCCAAATAACGTCGAAATCTAACAGTGGATTTGCTAAATTAGCGCCACTGTTAATTTTTTAAGTTCTTACTATGACAATCGAACGTTTACAAACCGGTGCGCGTATGAGCCGCATCGTTAAGCATAACGGCACAGTATACCTATGCGGCCAAGTTTGTGCTGATGCCGAAAAAGATATCACCGAACAAACTCAAACCATGCTAGATAAGGTCGAAGCGCTGCTTATTGAAGCAGGTAGTAGCAAAGAGCACATGCTAAGTGCCACAATTTACCTGAAGAGCATGGAATACTTTGCACAGATGAACGCTGTTTGGGATGCATGGGTGCCACAGGGTCATGCACCAGCTCGCGCTTGTGTTGAGGCAAAAATGGCGCGCGATGCATTATTAGTTGAGATTTCTGTCGTTGCAGCCGTTAAGTAACGAGCAGCGTATCGCGCAGATGATTGCTCGCTTTAATGAGCAATCAGGGCGCGAAGTGATTGAACTGCCACATTGGCATTTTTGCGACAATGAGCAAGATGCCAATGACTGCGCATTGCTGGTTTTAAATGGCGTAAAACAAGCAACAACCCCTTCACTTTATTGGTTTAAAGCCAATAATGAAGCCCTTCCTGAAGTTGGTGATTTAGCCATTTTTACCAATTGGCAGGGACAGCCTCTCGGCATTATTGAAACAGTCTCTGTAACTATCACCCCATATAATCAAATAAGCACCGATTACGCCGCATTAGAAGGCGAGGGCGACAAAAGCCTTGAGTACTGGCAGCGTGTGCATTGGGATTATTACCAGCGAGAGCTCGCGGACACAGAGTATCAATGTCACCCTGAGATGCCGTTGGTGTGTGAGCAGTTTAGGTTAGTTTTCAAGGAGTCAGAATGAACACGAATCCAGTGGTTCTTATTACCGGAGGAGGCCGCGGTATAGGTGCAGCGACAGCAAAACTGTTTGCTAAACATGGCTATGATGTATGTATTAACTATAAGTCTGATCACGCAAGTGCAGAGCAGGTCGCTGATGAGATAAATGCGCTTGGCGTGAATGCCTATTTGTTACAAGCTGATATTGCCGATGAGCAGCAAGTGCTCGCTATGTTCGCTAAATTAGATGCTAAGGTTTCGCGGTTAGATGTATTAGTTAATAACGCAGCGATGATGATGCCGCAAATGCCGTTATTAGAGATGGATGCTAAGCGTATCAACGCTATTTTAAGTTGTAATGTTACAGGCGCCTTTCTGTGCGCGCGAGAAGCTATAAAGCGTATGGACAAAGGCAGTATTGTGAATGTTTCATCAGGTGCTTCACGCACAGGCTCGCCAAATGAATATTTAGATTATGCCGCATCCAAAGGAGCACTTGATACCTTCACGATTGGCCTTGCCAAAGAAGTGGCGAGTAAAGGTATTCGAGTTAATGGGATAAGGCCAGGCCTTATTTATACCGATATGCACCGCGATGGCGGTGAGGCAAACCGAGTCGATAGGTTAAAATCTAAGTTGCCGCTGGGGCGTGGTGGTGAGGCAGAAGAGGTCGCTTCAGCAATTTACTTTTTGGCAAGTGAGCAAGCCTCATTCACAACGGGCAGTTTTATAGACGTATCGGGTGGGCTTTAGTAAGCCTCGCTGGTGGTAACTGCGTTGAGGGGTTATTATTTCCTAATATAAACTATAAAAATAACCCAAGGTAGCCCATGGATTCACAAAAGAAATCGACTTTATTTCTGTTCGGCTTATTTATGTTCATTATGTTGGTGGGGCTGTTTGGTGTATCGCAAACAACACGCTGGAGTGAACCTTTAGCTAACAATATATATGCAATTGCGGGCCTGTTTGCTTTTAGTGGTGATTGGACACAAGAGCTTTATAAAACCAATCAAATGAACCCTTTCATTGAATTTGCTCGATTTGCAGCCCCCTTAACGACAGCATTAATTTTCTTTTATCTAATTTTTGATGGTGCAAAGCAGCTCATTGTATATTTACTGAGGCCTCGCTCTGATTTTCAGCTTGTTATTGGTTTGGGAAATAAAGGTTCTGCCATTGCTCTATCTGCATTGGCTGCGAATAAATCAGTTATAGCAATCGAAAGTAACCCTGAAAATAGTCATATTGCCTTACTGAAACAAAAAGGTGCGATTGTGCATGTTGGTGATATTAATCAATCAGTTGCTGATAAGCTTCATTTACAGCATGCTGAGGCGGTATTTTTCTGTTGTGGCGATGATAGCCATAACATTACTATTGCACAGCAAGTACTTACTAACTTACCCAACTTGAAAGCGCCCGTTTTTGTACATCTGCATAGTCGGGTATTAGCGGATCAACTTAAACAACTCCCTCGATTTATTGAAAATACCAGCACTGAATTACGCTTTTGGCGTAAAAGCCAGTTACTAGCAGAGCAGCTTTTCGCCAAGCATTCGCCGTTACCACTGCTTAATATTCAAGGAAAAGACCAAGTTCATTTGGTTATTTTTGGTAGTAATGACGCGGCGTTAGATTTAGCAAGAACTTATGCGAAAAGTGCTATCTACAGTAGTTTAAAGCCGGTAAAAATTACTTTAATCACTACCGAATCTAATGCAGAGTTGAGTGCAGAGCTTACAGCTATTGACGCTGCCGCTGAGCTTAATGTTATTAATAAGCAAATTCATGAATTACTCGCAGATAATAAACTGCTGCTCGATATCATTTCTAATGCAACGCAAATTTATATTTTCGATACACAGCAATTAAACTGTTTCTCAATCGCTTTGACACTTCGCAATAAGATGCTAGTTGAATGCTTATTTATGGCACCCATTTACTACGCGACTAGCTACACCGAATTTAGTGAACAACAACAAGCTAAAACAAGGCAAGTACCTGATAACTTGGTGGCTTTTAATGATAACAGTAAAGATATCAATATTAGCGCAGTGACTCAGCCTCGTGGCTCAGTGTTAGCTAAGCGAGCTCACGAACAAAGCTATCAAGCAAATCAAGCTAATGTTACTTCATGGCAAGATCTACCTTATAGTTTAAAGGAAGCCAATAGAGCTTTTGCGCTGAGTTGGCGTGAAAAACTGACGATGGTAAATGCACGTTTTAGCAGCCACTCAAACAGCATTGAATTATCAGATAACGAGCTCAATGTGATGTCGTCGATGGAGCATGCTCGCTGGTGCGCTGAGCGTAAAATTGATGGCTGGCAGTTTTCTAGTACTCGCTCAAATATTGCAAAACGACATACACTGATAAAACCTTGGCATGATTTAACACAACAACAGCAGCAAGGTAATAGTGATTTTTTTGCCTCAGCTGTTAACGATTTACTGTTACTGGCAAAAGATACAACGCAACCTTTTGGCATTGAAAAAGTGGTCACCGTGGCAGTCACAGGCCATCGCTTCACAAACCTTGAAAGCCAGCAACATGACACGTTGGTTCGAGACATTGATCAGCAGTTAGATGCGATTAAGCAGGCTCATCCAAATTGTCATTTTCAGTTTGTTTCTGGTCTTGCTGAAGGAGCTGATAGATTAGTGATAGAGCGAGCGCTAACCCATTTAGACGCTAGTTTTATTGCTCTACTGCCCATGGCTTACGAACTGTATAAATTGGATTTTAGTAAACAAGATAGTGAGTTTGAACAGTTGCTCGCCAAAGCACAGTGGTTTGCAGAAATTCCCCCTGTTTATCGAAGTTTAGCCGAGATGGAAGATACAGCTAATGAGTCTCGTGCTTTGCAATATGCCTCTTTAGCAGCGCACTTAGTTGCTATGGCCGACGAGCTAATCGCAGTGTGGGATTCTCAACCTAGCAGAGGAATTGGCGGTACAGCTGATGTTGTAAATTGGTGGCAGCATGGTGTGCCAGAACAGTTTAAGTGCCGTTACCCGTTTACTAGTCAGCGCCCTAATGGTGAAGTGCGTATTGTAGACTTTAAGAGAGATTAGCTAATGAGTGAGAAGTTAGTTAAGCATCAATACTTGGCGTTTATCTCATATCGTCACGCTGATAATAAGCAAACTGGACGGCAGTGGGCAACTTGGTTGCACCAAGCAATCGAAACCTATGAAATCCCGAAAGATTTAGTGGGTCAAAAAAATGCCCGTGGCGAGTTGATCCCAGAGCGTATTTTCCCTATTTTTCGTGATGAAGAAGAGCTCCCAGCCGATGCTGATCTTGGCAATGCAATTACACGTGCACTAGATAATACTCAACTGCTTATCGTGCTATGTTCACCTAATGCTGTGGCATCTACTTATGTTGCAGATGAAATCGATTACTTCAAAAAGTTAGGCCGAAGCGATCAAATTATTGCCGCAATGATTGACGGTGAACCAAATGCAAGCTGGGATAAAACAAAGCAATCGCAAGGGGTTGCGCCAGAGGATGAATGTTTTCCAAAGCCCTTACAATATGCTTACGACGCACAGGGTAACCCAACAACGCAATTAGCTGAGCCTCTAGCGGCTGATTTTCGGGTTAATCATGATGGCAAGCTTGAACAAGGCTGGACCTCAATTGAAGCATATAAACAGTATTTAAAATCGCGCACTGAATTTTCAAGCCAAGATTTAGCTCGATATGTTGAGCAATACCAAGCTCAACAAAAATTGATGCTGTTAAAAATTATCGCAGGCATTTTAGGTGTGCCACTCGGAGCATTAACTAAGCGCGATCAAGCTTATCAATTAGAACTTGCTAAGCAAAAGGCAAAGCGTTTGCGCCAATGGTTAAGTGCCGTCGCTATGCTAGCTGTTATTGCAGTGGTTGCGGGTGTTTTTGCTTATATTAAACAGCAACAAGCCATTAAAAATGAACAGCTTGCGCAACAGCAAACTAAAATAGCAACTGAGCAGCGTGATGCTTCATTGTTAAATCAAAGTCGCTTTTTGCTTGATAGAGCCCGTCAAGCAAACGATGATGGAGAGCATGATACTGCGTTGCTATTAGGCCTCAATGCACTACCCGGTTTATATGGGGGAGAGCGTCCAATGCCCGGTGGAATAGGGCAATTGCGTCGGGCGATTTATGCCAATAACAAACACTTTTATTATCAAGCACAAGAAAAAATTGAACAGTACCAATATGTTGAAAATGAGCAGCTGTTTGTACTTTCAAATGGCAAAGTTAAGCGTTTATCAATAACAGATAGTGACGAAGATAAACTGCTTAAAACTGAACAGTTTGTTCAAGGTTTTAGTTTAAGCCGTGATAACAAACAACTTGCTATAGCGACTCGTGAGGGCGAAGTCAGTGTTTGGGATAGTGATACCTTAACCAAACAACAAAGCACCGAAATTAAAGCCGAGATAAAAAACCTAGTATTTAGTCCTGATAACAAAATCCTTTATATGAGCAGTCATTTTGACCGGCTCATTGCTTGGGATGTCACTAATAATGAGCTTTTATACGATGTTAAACATTCTCAACAATACGGCTTGGTAGACATTCAAATTAGCCCAAATGGTCACTATATTTTAACGACTCCTGAGCTCGTGGGGCCACTTAAACTCTTCAACGCTCAAAATGGAAATGAAATACGCTCATTGGATTTAGCTTATGATTTTACAGCTAAAAATAGCTTGGCTCGACAAACAGGCTTTACCAATGATAGCCAAGGCTTAGTTATTTACGATCTAAATGGTACCCGTGTTGAAGCAGTTGAAAGTGGCGAGCAACAAGGAGTTACTCCGCATATTCATACCTTGATGAGTAAAAATGGAGAATACGTTTATGCAATGGCCACTGTTAACCAAGTACAATCGACAACCGAAAATGCTGATTTTATTCGTAGTTTAGAAAAGGCTCCGACACTTTGGAATATCAAAACAAATCAAGGTAGTCAGCTTAGCCATTTTTCAAATGTTGAAGATGGCGCATTTACACCAGACGGTAAGCTTTTGATCACATTAGCGTATAAAAATGTGCGTGTGTGGGATGTCGCAACTGCTATTGAAGTTAATAACTTTAAAATTAATCAGCGCACAAAGCTTGTTTTAACAAATAGTGAGTTGGTTAACGCCTCGAGTGATGACAAAAGTATTTCAATTTGGTCATTACTGAAAAATAGCCCGAGCATAGCACTTAGCGAAAAAATTAATTTATGGGGCGCTGAATTTAGCACTGACGGGCACACTCTGGCAGCACAGAGCCTTGATAATAAAAACCAGCTTTATATGTTTAATAGCTTGAGTGGTGAGCTTGTTCGACGCATAGATTTGTGTGAACGACATCGTGTTAATATCGCCGATGTAGCCAATGCAAAACGCTTTATAAGTGTGGAATGTGGTTATGGCAATCACCAAGTATTTGATCTAGAAAAGAACAGCTTAATTGAGTTTGGTGACAAATATGATTCGGCTTCGGTTTCATTATTAAATGAAGCACAGCAGTTTGTTTTATTTATTGAAGATTCTTGGAACAAAAAAGCGCTTTACTCCGTTGACTTGATGAGCGAACAAAGCATCGCCGAAATCCCCCTTAGTGAAGATACCATCATGACCGAGCCTAGGCTGAGTGCTGATGGGCGTTATTTATTGCTAGGTAATAATAAAAAAGGGGTGATGCTTTATGATTTACAAGCGAAAAAGCCGCAGTTTAATACAACTAAAATAGCCCGAGTTCTTGATGCCTACTTTGTGTCACAAGCAAACCGTTTGGTAATAAAAGCAGCCAAGCGTAAAGTGGGTATCTTGGATTTGCAAACCGGTGAGGTTTTAAAACAACTGACCTTCCAGTCTGATATTGCAGACCTACTTGTTAAGGGGAGTGAGCTGGTTATTGGATTAAAAGACAAAGCTGTTGTGGTTGTTGACACTGTTAGCTTGCAAGAACTTTATCGATTTAACACCACTGAAGAAGCTGGGGATTTAAGCTTATCAGCATCAGCAGAATATTTAATAATTAACCAAGGTAAGCCTAGTATTTATCATCTTGACACGGGTCAGCTGTTTTATCAGGTTGATGATTATCAACAGCAACAAATAGCGTTTGATGAGCATGCTGACCGCTTAATTATATTAGCTAATCAAGGCAAGCTGTTTAGCTTACCCGCATTGAGTCGTGAAATTAATGATGCTGCGAAAAATGCATTGCCAAAACGACGCAACTGCTTAACGCAAAAACAGCGTGAAGATAACTTTATTTCGCCATTAAATGTTCAGCAAAAACAAGCGCGAAGATGTTTAAAGTAAAATACTTAACCAGATGCTAAAGCTCGCTACACTCAATACAGTTGAAAGCACGACGCTACTTGCCAGTGTCGCTTGGTGTTGCTTAATTTGATTGGCGATTAGATAAGCGTTGACCCCTAAAGGAGAGGCGCTTAAAAGTACTAACACGTTCAGTAATGATTGCTCTAGGTTGAATACGCTGCCTGCAAAAAAGTAGACCCCGCACGGTAATACAACTAGCTTGATGATGGTTGCAATAAGAGAGGCTTGTAAGTTGTCGGCCACTTTATAAAACGCAAGGTTCGCCCCTAATACAAATAACGCACAGGCAATGGCAGGTTTGGCAAGTAGACTCAGGCCATTTGCTAAATTATCAAAAAGTGTAAAGCCAAGTAGGTTAACAGCCAAGCCGCTACTGATGCTTAACACGACTGGATTCAGCAGCATGTTTTTAGCAAATGCTCGCCAAGAGAATGTTTGCTGCGACTTAGCACTGAGCAAAAAGGTAAGGGTAAACAAAAGTGCGCTATGAAAAGTGATGATCATAAACACAATGCCGACCATCTGTTGCCCAAGTGCAGCAATAATAATAGGTAAACCTACCAGTACTGTATTTGAGTAACTACTGCCAAGGGCAAATACAGCATGACGTGACGGCGCAGAGTGCTTGCTAATGAGATAGCGGTCAAGAACATAGCCGAGGGCGTAAATGGCCAATACTGGAATGTAAAAGCTCAAAAAGCCTGCAATAGACACACTATTTTGTAAATTGGCTTGGGCCATATTTAAAAAAAGAAAAGCAGGCACACTGATATAAAAAGTAAACTTACTTAAACCTGCTATATGCTCTTTCGATAAAAACGTGCTTCGCGAGCTGATGTAACCACTTAACACGATAAAAATCAGTGGAAAGATAATCGAAAAAATATGCACTTTAGGCCTTATGATAAAAAGACGTTAGCGTCTGAACTCATCACTTTGTGGAAGATTAATTAAAATAAGTACTGCACCTTTACCACCAAATTCAAGAGGCGCTTGGTGCATAGCAATTACATCAGGGTGTTGAACTAAATATTGCGGTACCTTGTGTTTAAGTATGCGCTCACCAATTCCATGCACAACACAAGCGCAATAGTAATGCTGTTTTTTACACTCATGAATTAAACCCGCCAACTCATCTTTGGCTAATTCTTTATTTAAGCCATGTAAATCAAGGGTTAAATCTGGTGGGTAATCTCCACGGCGAAGTTGTTTTGCTAAAAAGCTATCGTGACCTGGTTTGACATAACTTACGGTGCCATGAGTGTCGATGTCTGGTACATATTCATCAGAAAAGAAAAATTCTGCCTGATGTTGCTTTTTTTGCTGGGAAAATTGCTTCGCTTGTGACACTTTAGGCTTATTGGTGAATCGAATAGTGTCTTGTTTAAATGCTTTGGCACCACTGATACTCTGACGAAATAAGTCAATATCGTCAGTGCTAATGTGGTTGTTGGCGTGGGGATCTTTTTTCATGGCGGCAGTCTAAACAAAAAAACGCTAAAAATCGAGTAAAAACCAACTGAAAAGACGGTACAATACGCGTCAGAACAGACTTTGAAAGTTAAGGAACATACATGAACCATTTCCAGATAGAAGACGCAATTTTAGACGAGGCAATTGCAGAACTTTCAACGTTGCATGATTGGTTACGTTGGACAACCAGTCAATTTGCCAGCAGTGGTATTTTCTTTGGGCACGGCACAGATAATGCGTGGGATGAAGCAGTTAGCTTACTATTACCAGCATTAAGCTTGCCAATCGACGCGCCAAAAGAGCTAATGCATGCGCGCTTAACCAGCACCGAGAAAAACCGCTTAGCTGAACTAATTGCAGAGCGTATTAATGATTGTACGCCAGTACCGTACCTGACCAACACCGCGTGGTTTGCAGGTATGCCTTTTTATGTTGATGAGCGCGTGTTAATTCCACGTTCGCCATTTGCAGAGTTAATTAATAATCGCTTTGCACCTTGGTTGGAAGAGCCAAGCTCAGTAACGCGCATTCTTGATTTATGTACCGGCTCTGCATGTATCGCTATTGCACTTGCACAAGCATTTGAAGATGCACAGGTTGATGCGGTTGATATTTCATATGAAGCGCTCGAAGTTGCTGATATTAATATTAGCGATTACATGCTAAATGACCGTGTACTGCCAATTCAGTCAGACGTGTTTAGTGGTGTTCCAGGTCAAAAATATGACCTGATCGTAGCTAATCCACCGTATGTTGATGCTGAAGATATGGCTGATTTACCACGTGAATTCCATCACGAGCCAGAGCTTGGTTTAGCATCGGGTCATGATGGTCTTGATGTTACTCGTACCATCTTAGCTGAAGCTGCAGAGCATCTAACTGATAACGGTTTGTTATTTGTCGAAGTTGGTAACTCTATGGTACATATGGAAGAGCTGTACCCAGGCGCACCATTTGAATGGGTTGAATTCGAACAAGGTGGCCTTGGTGTGTTTGTGATCAGCAAACAGCAGCTTGTTAACTATTTCGAAGATTAACAGCAGATTTTAAAAGCCGAGCCTGAGGGCTCGGTCTCAGTAGTCATTAGGAATGAGGAAAATTAATGGCAGGTAATAGCATCGGGCAACTATTTAAAGTGTCCACCTTTGGTGAGAGCCACGGCGTTGCATTAGGCGGCGTTGTTGATGGCACACCAGCAGGTCTTGAAATTAGCGAGGCCGATTTACAAATAGATTTAGACCGTCGTAAGCCGGGGCAAAGTCGCTATACAACACAGCGCCGCGAAAGTGACGAAGTAAAAATTCTTTCTGGTGTTTTCGAAGGTAAAACCACAGGTACTAGCATAGGTTTACTGATTGAAAACACCGATCAACGTTCAAAAGATTACGGCAAAATTGCCGATGTATTTCGTCCGGGTCATGGTGATTATACCTATTGGCATAAGTACGGTATCCGTGATTATCGGGGTGGTGGTCGCTCTTCTGCCCGTGAAACGGCGATTCGTGTAGCCGCTGGTGCAATTGCAAAAAAATACCTAAAACAATTTCATGATATTGAAGTACGTGCTTGTTTGAGCCAGCTTGGGCCAATTAAAGCTGAAGATTACAACTGGGATGAAGTGGAAAACAATGCATTTTTCTTCCCTGATCCGAGTAAATTAGATGCGCTTGATGAATACATGCGCGACCTAAAAAAACAAGGTGATTCGGTAGGCGCTAAAGTTAAAGTGGTTGCTAAAAATGTACCTGTTGGTCTTGGTGAGCCAGTATTTGATCGCCTAGATGCAGAGCTTGCACACTCATTAATGAGCATTAATGCGGTAAAAGGCGTTGAGATTGGTGATGGCTTTGATGTGGTTGAGCAAAAAGGCTCTGAGCACCGTGATGAGTTAACTCCTGATGGTTTTACATCTAATCACGCGGGCGGTGTACTTGCGGGTATCTCGACAGGGCAAGATATCATTGCTTCTATCGCACTTAAGCCAACCTCAAGCATAACCATTCCAGGTAACAGCATTAATACTAGCAACGAAGCGGTAGAGATGATCACCAAAGGACGTCATGACCCCTGTGTGGGAATTCGTGCCATTCCTATTGCTGAGGCGATGATGGCGATTACCTTAATGGATCACTTATTGCGCCAACGTGGTCAAAACCCACATGTAAGCCACGAACATGGACCAATAAAAGGTTCGATTTAAGCGCAGTCTTAAATAAAGTAAAAGCAGTTAATGAGCGCGATGATTATCATCGCGCTTTTTTATGCCTGTTAGAATTTTAATAATGGGAGTAGGCTGTGTTTGCTATCAGTCCACATTGCCAGCTCGCTATGTGGGTAGCGTTTAATAGGCGACAAATCACTGATAGATACACGATTTAAAAAAGCCTGATTATCAGTTAGCACCACCCAGTCTGAGCCTATGTCTGATGGGCTATGGCCTTGATAGCTAAACTTTAACATTGCCTTATTAAAATATTGGCTATGTGCCTGTAATACAGGCAGTAAGTCGATATGATTATTTGAGATATGCACAATCAATACGCCATTTTCATTGAGCCTTTGCCAATAAAGTGACATTGCTTCTTGGGTTAGCAAATGTGCAGGAATTACATCACTGGTAAATGCATCAATAATTAAGACATCAAATACTTCGTTCGCATTATTTTTTAGCGCAATACGACCATCCCCTAAGCTGACTGTGAGCTTGGCTTCACTGTTTTCTAAATATGAGAAATAACGCTTTGCCATCTCGTACACAGCAGGGTTTAACTCAAAAAAGTGAATACTATCCTGTTGGTCTGCAAACCGAGCTAAAACGCCTGCACCCAAACCAATCACGCCAATGTTTAGTGCGCTGTTTTGCTTTAGTATGGCAAGTGATTTAGCGACACCAGTATGCTGGTGGTAATAACTTTGCTCAAACTGTTGGTTTGGATTTAGTGGCTCTGAGCCATGAATCGTGGTGCCGTCAATTAAGCGCCTTTCTTTTATTGATTGAGTGTTTATATCTTTTACCGCTAAATAGCCATAAAAATTGCGGCTAGTGGCAATGTTATATTGGTTAAAGTTTACCGCTAAAAAACAATAGCATGCTAACCAAGTAACTGAGCTGGTCATGAGAGTGAATTTGAGCTGGTTTGTCTTTGTTTTAGCTTTTGTTTGGTAGTAACACACAAAACTAAAGATAACCGCTAATGTAAGTAAATACTCGTCAATCTGGACAAATAGCAATGGGGCAACGAGCGTACTGAAAAGCGAACCTAACACACCGCCAAGGGCGATATAAAAATAAAAAACGGTAAATTGCTCGTTTTCAGGGGCTTTGTTTCTCAGCTCACCATGACAGACCATACCGGCGGTTAATAGAATAAAGCTGTAAACTATAAGCTGGGCTAGGGCATTGAATAAGCTGCCAAAATAAAACATCAGCAGGCCTGCAAAAGCCGAAAATATAAACGCATATGCCCACACATGTCGCTGATAATTTACTTTGTTGGCAAACGTGTAACTAAAGGTGAGCAAGTAAATTACAAGAGGTAACGACCAAAGTAATGGCATGGGTGGAATATTAGTGCTGATCATATGCGTGGTAGATACCAACATGGCCGAGCTTAAGGCACTTAATAAAAGCCATTGACCTTTACCTTTTAATAGCGTGATATGCCTAGTCTGAATAGATGCTCTTGATAAATCGGGTGCTTTTTTTAGTAAAAATATTACAAGAAGTGCTAATAACAAGCAGTAGCTGATGAGTCCAAATAGCCAGTAAGTAGTTTGCTGCTCTAAAGAAAATAGTAATTCATAAACGAGTGGGTAGCTCATTAACGCCATTAAAGAACCCAAGTTTGAGATGGAATACCAATGGTAAGGCACCTGTGCTGAAGCAGTTTGCACATACCATCTTTGTAAAAGAACGCTGGTAGCGCTCAGTAGAATAAATATTGGACCAATTTCTATAAATAAATTAACAAACACCGCAAGCGTAGGCGGCCAATTTGTGAGATTTGGGGCTGCAAATTCTGTCACAACAATGAGTGTGGCAAAGCTGACTAAAACTATATGGGTGACTACCTGCAACTTAATATGAAAGCGACCCATACCATGCGCATAGAAATAGCCAATAAGTAACATGACTTGATAAAACACTAAACTTGCTGACCAGATAGAAGCACCACCACCAAATTGCGGTAGAAGTTGCTTTGAAAGCATCGGCTGAATTTGAAAAATTAAAAAAGCACTGATGAAAATAGTGAGCGTTGATAAATATTTATACATTGTTTTTATTACCTATTTTGAGATAGCAAAAACAATCCAATAGCCAGAGCAAAGTGACAATGGAGTAACGCTTGAGTTTCTCTTAAGAAAACCTTAATCTTTGATTCGTAAATATTTATTGGAGAAGTAAGTGGCGCGTTATCGAATCGGCAAATTTGCAATTGATGAGAGTCGATGTTTAATTTCATCGCAAGATTATGAGCAAATAGTCGAGCCAAAGGTCATGGATGTATTACATACCCTTTATTTGAATAAAGGTGAAGTTGTAAGCCAAGAAGTAATCTTTGCAAAAGTGTGGCCTAATGCTACCTACAACCCAAGTTCTGTACAGCGTTGTATCGCATTGCTACGAAAAGCACTCCAAGAAGATGCCAAAAATCCGCAGTATATAATTACACATCCTAAGCGCGGTTATAGCCTTGAAAAAGTAACACAGGGGCAAAGCAAAAAACTAAAATCGCAACATCTTGGGTTGCTGTTTGTTTTACTAGTAAGCCTTATCGCTATTGCGTGGCAACTAGTCCCTAAGCAACAAGATAATGCTTACTTTACCCAACTGATGCCACTCACTTCGAGTGAACTAAATGAAGCTAATTTGTCACTTTCACATAGTGGTAAGTACCTTGCTTTTGTTCGAGGTAATAAAGGAAGTCAGCAGATTTGGATTAAAGAGCTTGCGACTGAGCGAGAGGTGAGGCTAACTGAAGACGCAGCAAGCTACTACGCTTTGGGGTGGTCTAACTCCGATAATGCGATTGCGTTTGTGAAAAGCGCAGAGCAGAAACAATATCTGAACACATTAAGCATTGATTTATCGAAATTTCAGCCATTAGAACAAGCGACGGTGAGTGTTTTAAATGACACCGTTGTAACCAGTCACCACATCGATTGGTATGCTGATAAGCTGCTCTATTACATAGAAAAAGATAAACTAAACAACGATACTCGACTCGTTTCACTTAACTTAGAATCTAAACAAAAGGAACATTTACTAGCTGCTACACAGCAAGATTGGTTACTTGTTAATGCGTTATCGAAAGATGGTAGTAAAGTCGCAATGGGAATTGAAGCGGGGCAAAACAAATACCGTATTGATGTACTCGACCTTGCCAGTAAAAAAATACAAACTATTGCTATCATAGAAAACGGTATTCAAGGGTTAAGTTGGCACCCGAACAATCAAGCGCTATTGATAAGTCAACGAAATCAGCTTATTAATCTAGAGCTAGATGGTGAGCTTCAGCTAATTTCATTTAATAATTATCAAATAATTCGTGATGCCCAGTACACACCAGACGCTGAAGCCATTTTGATGGAGTTAGTGAATGTTGATGTAGATATTGTTAGCCAAACACGCGCCACCCCTGACAAATTGACCAAACTCGTTGATACCTCATCAATCGACTTTCTACCCGTGTTTTCGCCAGACTCAACGAAATTTGTTTTTGAGTCACATCGTTTTGGATTAAAACAATTATTTTTATACGATAATGGCAAGCAAACGCGCATTTTTGCTAATCCTGATAACCATGAGTTATTTGGCATTGTTTGGGGCCAGGACGCACGACAGGTGTACACCGCAAGTAAAGATACATTGTTTAAAATTGATTTAAGCAGTGGCACTTATGAAACAATTCCTCACGGCAATCATTCTTTCTATTTGAGAGAAATGTATCACAATCAAGACGCGATTTTAGTTTCGTATCGAGCAGAGGATGGACAGACGTTTCATCCGGCTAAATTCGATTTAACAAGCCTAACTTTGACACCTTTCACAGGCTCAGGGAAACGTTTAAGCTGCTATGGCATGGATTTAGATGAGCAAGACCAGATCTATTTTTCAAATAGCAACGAAGTGTTTCGAGTTAATAGCCGAGGAGATATTGAGACTGTTTGGCAAGCTGCTAACAATGACATCATTGGTATATCTGTAAGTAACCAGCAATTAGCGGTCACTATGGAGCATGCTGATACCATTAATTTCCAACGTATTGATTTGGCAACCGCTGCAACAGAAAGTTGGCAATTAACTCTACCTAAGCAACATATGCTGATCAACAGTGCCCATGATTTAACAGAGTTTTTATACCTTACAGAGCCTAATAGAACTCGTAAGTTAGTAAAGCTTCTTTAGCTTGATATGTTTTTTACGTCTTAATCAACTCCACAAGCTGTTTAAGCTGTTCATGACTGAGAGGGTTGTGGGCATGATTACCGTAAAGCAGCACGATATCAATGACAGGCAATACCGGAAGTGAGCTATCGCAGATCTCTTCCACACCCGATTGCATGCTTATTCGTGCCATACTGCCAATTGCCAGTCCTTGTTTAATCAAGCCATGTAACGCTCCCGCTGAGCCACAACAGGCAATAATATTAAAACGACGCTCGGCTTTTAATAAACCCTCAATACTGGCTTGGTGAAACTTACAGTCTCGTTGAAACAAGGCGATAGGAAGTGGGGTTGAATCGTTAATCTCAAAAGCAGGGCTTTTCACCCACACGCCTTGGCTTGATTGCAATAAGTAGCCTTCTTCGCTGTCTGGCGAGCGAGTGGCAATCACCAAATCGAGCATACCTTGGTCTAGTTTGGCTCTAAGCTCAGTACTAGGGGCGCAGCTTATTTGTAAATCCAGTGCATTAAACTGTTGGTGTAAAGCATCAACAAGCTCTGGTAGTAAAGAGTGGGCATAGTCGTCAGGGCAGCCAATGCGCACACGTAAATTGCCAGTGCCTGCTTTTAATTGCTTAAAGGCTTCATCATGAAGCGCTATCAATTGCTTTGCATAGCTTGCTAGCTGGTGGCCTTGATGGGTTAGCACCAGTTGACGACCTTGCTTTTCAAATAGCGGGCTTGCGAGGTCTTGTTCAAGCTTTTTCATTTGCATACTGACCGCAGATTGGGTTCTGCAAATTTGTGCTGCAGCGCGGGTGAAACTGCCTGTATCAACAAAGGCACAAAAAGTTCTGAGGGCATCAATATCCATAATGTATCAGCTTTTCTTATAGGTAGCATAAAAACAATTGGCGAGTAATTACCCAATTGCTGTTTTATAGTGAGCCTAATCTAAACGTTAAAGGAAGCACAATGCAATTATTTATTGGTAATAAAAATTACTCAACTTGGTCATTGCGGGCCTGGTATTTACTGAGTAAATTCAATATTTCTTTTACAGAGCAACAATTAATATTAGATACGTCTGAATTTTATGAAGCATTAAAAAGTAAGTTTCCAGTGCAAAAAGTGCCGGCCCTTATTGATGCTGAGTTAACCGTATGGGATTCACTCGCTATTTGTGAATACATCAATGATGCTTATCTAAATGGTGCTGCTTGGCCTAGTGAAATAGCTCAAAGAGCAAGAGCGCGCAGTCTAGCGGCTGAGATGCACTCTGGTTTTGCTGCACTTCGTAATGAAATGCCAATGAATATCCGCGCTAAAAGGCATGTTGAATTATCAGAGCAAGCTAAAAAAGACATTGCGCGTATCGATGAAATATTTTCTGCTCAGCAGCAAAGTTACCCTAACGCATGGTTATTTGGTGAGTTCTCTATTGTTGATGCGATGTTTGCACCTGTGGTGCTGCGCTTTAAAACCTATCAGGTGGAGCTTTCGCATGCTGCACAAGCTTATTGTCAGCACGTACTTAGTTGCCCAGTAATGCAAAGCTGGATCAGCGAAGCCCTTAAAGAAACCGATATTGTAGACTGTGATGAAGCAGGTGAAGAAATCAACTAACTGAAATTTAGAATATTTTCCTATTTAATTTATTGTCTACTATACTTTTATTTGGGGGGGGGTGTCGTATTTTTATACAAAAATACTAGTTTAATTAGTGAGCATACACTCTATACTAGAGTAGTTGCTCTTTAATCGAACACCCCCACACTTCCTTTTGTAGTAGGCATTTTTATGGGCGCTTTTGCACCAAAATTATTTAATCAAGATATGACGATAGAGCGCTATGCCTGTCAATTTAAGTCGCTGCAGGTAGAGCAAATATTTTTACAAAGTAAATTCGCGCAAGATAAAAAGATAGCGCAGTTTTTGTGCTGCATAATTGCATTAGTTACAACGCTTGTAACCTTCTTCGATAAGATGATTATTCAAGCTTCATATTGGCCAGATATTGCTCTAACAGGCAGAACAATTATGGTTTCAGTATGTGTTTTGAGTGCATTTGGTCTGAGTTATATTAAAACAATCCAGTTATTTCGATTGGTAATATCTGTATTTATGCTTTTCTTATTTTTGAATATGCAGTTTATGGCTATTACTTATGAACGTTTTTACATTCTGCATATGTTTTTTGATGTGATCATTTTGATCACTTTTTATTTTTCGACCCTAGTATCAATTAAGTTATCGGTATTTTTAAGTATTTCATATAGTGCCCTTGCTATCTCTGTTATCTATTTTAATAAAGACATCTCTAGCCACTCCCTTTATATGGTTATTTTAGCGCATGTTGCGGCCAACTTAGCAGGCATGATCATGGCTGCTCATGAGCATCTTATCCGTAGGGAGCTGTTTGTAAGAAATACTCAGCTTGCGCAACTTGCTCACGAAATGAAAACCCAAGCACTCAAAGACTCACTCACTCAACTGCCTAACCGCCGCGCTTTTGATAATGCTTTCCCAGAGTACCAAAGGCTCACTCAGCAGCAACAAGGTGAGTCAAAACAGGTCTGTGTTATTTTGGCTGATATTGATTATTTTAAACGTGTGAATGATACCCACGGCCACGAGGTGGGGGATGTTGTATTACAACGTTTTTCTGCTTTTTTAACTCACTCACTACGTACCTCTGATGATGTGTATCGCTTTGGCGGAGAGGAGTTTGTAATTGTACTACCACTATGCTCTGTGCCAGATGCAACGGTTATTATTAATAGTATGATCTCAAGGTTGAATAGTGAAATGTGCGAAGTTGGTGAGTTATCTTTACCAATTCGCGCAAGTTTTGGTTTAACTGTGATGAGAGAAGAGGAGCAAAAATCAGTTATCTCAAGAGCTGATGCTGCACTTTATCAGGCTAAAGATGCAGGACGTAATCAATTAGTTATTAAACTTTAATTGCTTAATTATGCGTTAAAACATGTACCTTATAATCATTTCGGTATAATCTTTAATCATATTATTTTCTTATATTAGCAAGCAAGGAGTCGCGAATGCTAACACGCCACGATAAAGGGTATAAAATTTCAATTAGAGCCAGTGTCTTGCTGGTATTTGCCCTTGCAAGTTTACTCACAGGCGTGGTGGCGATTAGTTTGCATTATTACTTTAGTGAAAAGCTGATACTGCAAACTAAATCAGAACAATTTAAACAAACTAGCCAGCAAATAGCTGATCACATCACCCGAATCAATCATCGTGCCGACAATACCTTAAGCGTGATGATCCACGACACGCGATTATTTTCGAATAGCCAAGATAATAAAGAGATTTTACAGCATGTATTGCTCGAAATTTTAACGCGCCATCCAGACTTTTATTCGCTTATTCTTGGTCATGCTAATGGCGACTTATTACAGGTTATTAATTTAAAAGGCTATGCCAAGCTTCCTTCATCGTTTCAACTTGATGAAGACGATCATTGGCTGGTGTATCAAATTACAGGGCAGGGCAGCGATCGTAAGCAAGTAACCACGTATTTAGACGAGTCGCTCAACGTTCGTAAAAGAGACATTAAAGCGACAGATTACGACCCGCGCACCCGTGTTTGGTTTCAGGATGCAACCAGTACTTCGGTGACGAAAACTGAGCAGTATGTGTTTAACGTATTTGATGTACCAGGTTATACCTATGCAATTAAATCAGCGCAAACAGGCGATGTATTAGCGATTGATATTGCCAGTGCAAGTTTGAATCATTTTTTAACCGCGCAACAAACTAAAATGAAGCACTTGGTTGAAAGTGAAATGTATGTTTATCGGGGTAATGGCGAAATTATTGCGAGCAGTAAAAATCAAAGCCATCAGCATAGTTTTGCTGACTTATCTCAGTTGGTTAAATTAGATGAGCAGCAATCTGGGCTTGCTAATAAAGCGCATCAATTTGGTAAAATGCTAAGCGTCCATGAAAAGGGCATAGAAAAGTATATGTTTGTGCTGCCTCTGCCGCTCAGTAGCGATATGCAATCTGATGAAGTGGATTATTTTACCGTACTGGTATCTAAAGATGACGTGTTAGCGGTAATTAAAGAAAAAATACGCATTTCAATTTTAGTCACGGGCTTATTTTTACTTTTGCTGCTGCCCGTTTCTTGGTTTTTTGCCTCTTCAATCGTTAACCCAATACTTAAACTAGTGGGTGAGAACAAAAAAATTCAACAGCGCGATTACAATGAGGTATCAACGCTTTCGAGCCATATTTTAGAAATTCATTATTTAGCTAGTTCGATGGTCGATATGAGTCGCTCCATTGAGCAACATGAAAATTCACAAAAAGCGTTGATGGAGTCCTTTGTTGAGCTTATTGCGCAAGCCATTGATGATAAATCACCCTATACGGCAGGGCATTGTGAGCGGGTGCCAGAGCTGGGTATTTGGCTTGCAGATGCCGCATCAGGTTCAACAGATGAGGCGTTTTCTGAGTTCAGCTTTAAAACCCCGGATGAGCGACGCGAGTTTCGTTTAGCAGCGTGGTTACACGATTGCGGTAAAATCACCACACCAGAGCATATCGTTGATAAAGGCACTAAGCTCGAAACCATTTATAACCGTATTCATGAAGTACGCACCCGGTTTGAAGTGCTGCTGCGTGATGCAAAAATTGCTTACTATGAGCAACTATTAGCGCACCCAGAGCAGCAATCTGTGCTTAAGCAAAAGCTTGAGCAACAAACTGAAAAGTTACACGCAGACTTTAGCTTTATTGCTGCCTGTAATGTTGGTGGTGAGTTTATGGATGAAGCGCAGCTGTCTCGTTTACATGAGGTTGCTAGCATTAAGTGGCAGCGCCATTTTGACGCAAGTTTAGGTTTATCACCCCTTGAAGAAATGCGTATGGTTGATTTGAAGAGTCAGCATTTACCTGTCGAAGAGTCACTGCTAAGCGATAAGCCAAGTGATTTAATTCCACACGAAAAAGCCGTTGAGTACCCAGATAGTTTGGGCATTAATATGGTCATTCCTGAGTATAAATATAACCTTGGCGAAGTGTATAACTTGTCGGTGGCGCGGGGCACGTTAACAGCGGAAGACCGATTTAAGATCAATGAGCATGTGATCAGCACAATTCGTATGCTTGGTAGTGTGCCATTCCCTAAAGAATTAGCGAAAGTTCCGCGTTATGCATCAACCCACCATGAAACCTTAAAAGGCACCGGTTATCCACGAAAATTAACCGCTGAGCAGTTATCAATACCTGAACGTGTGTTAGTACTTGCTGACATCTTCGAAGCATTAACCGCGGCAGATAGACCTTATAAAAAAGCGAAACCTTTAAGTGTTGCTGTTGATATTTTAGCGAAAATGGTCGATGACGATCACATTGACCGTGACGTATTTGAGCTCTTTTTAACTTCAGGCATATACCTAAAATATGCAAAACAGTTTTTACATGAGTCGCAAATCGATTCGGTCGATATTCAAAAATATCTAAGATAATTATTTGCTTATGCTTTAGGCTAATATTGCAGTGTTTTTGTTTGTAATACAAAGTTATTGGTGTATAAAGATTATACAAGCTAATATTATTTACGAACAAAGCATTGCAAGGAGATGCATAAGTGCTGCTATCTGCTTTTCAAAAACTTAAACAAAAAATTCGTTTTTCGATTCGTCTTACCGTTGTCGCGGTGTTCGTATTAGCCACCTCATTAACGGCCCTGATTGCAATTAGCCTGCAATATTATTTCAGTGAAAAAATGGCCTTAGAAGCCAGTGTTAAAAACTTTAATTTAGCCACCGGCTCCGTTGCTGATTACCTTACTGGGGTGAATGAAAAGTCAGAAAACACATTAAGTGTAATGGTACAAAACAGTAGCCTTATCAGTGCCGACAGCGAAGATAAAAGTGAACTGAGAGATGTCATGAGCGAAATCATGCAGCTCAATCCATTGTTTTATGCCTTATATGTCGGCTATGAAAATGGTGACTTTTATGAATTAATTAATTTAGAAAGTAGTGAAATTGTTCGCCAGCAGTTGCAAGCCATCGAAGCGGATCGTTGGGTAGTGATCCATATTAGCGGTGAAGGTGCAGAGCGTGTTCAGCACACTCATTACTTTGATCAGCAATTTAATTTGCGTATCTCTCAAACAAAGAGTACCAGCTATGATCCGCGAGAGCGTTTGTGGTTTAAGCAAGCAAACTCGACCCGAGTCAATAAAACCAAGCCGTATTTTTTCACCCACCTACAAGCGCCCGGGCAAACCTATTCGATAAAGTCGGCAAGAGAAAATAGTGTATTGGCGTTAGACGTGAGCTTATCGAGCATCTCTGAGTATTTAAGTAAACAGCAAAGTAAAATGAGCAGCCAGTATTTAAGTGAGCTGTATATATACAATAAAGAGGGTGAAATTGTTGCCTCTAACCAACAAAAAAATAGCTTACGTCTGCCAAGGCTTGAAAAGCTAGCTCTTACTGAAGATCAGCAAAGTGTATTGGCAAAGTATCCTTATTTAAGCGTATCAAACGAGACAAACTGGCCACCAATGGATTTTAGTGTGGGCGGAAACCCGAAAGGCTATAGCATTGATTATATTAATGGTTTGGCTGAGTTACTGGGAATCAAGGTGACCTTTATCAACGGTTTTACTTGGTCGGAGTTTTTAACGCAATTTGCAAAAAATGAAATAGACATTATTCAGCCTATTTTTAAAACGCCTGCCAATGAGCCGCTTGGTCTTATGAGCCAAACTATGGCGACCTTACCGTTCAGTATCATTACAGCAAAAGGTTCCACACCCGTTGTTACTATGAAGCAGTTAGCGGGCAAACAGTTGGCTATTGGCGAGGGCTGGTCGGTGATTAAAGTGATCAAAGAGCACTTTCCCGACATCGATATTGTTGAGCTACCTAGTACTAAAGCGGTGCTTGATGCAGTAAGCCAAGGGCGCGTCTATGCTGGTTTAGATAACGAGGCGGTATTCAAGTACACCCAAAAGCAGTTTTTTATTGATGGTATTCAGTACAATCAGCTTGATAGTTATAGCCACGAGCTACTACCCGATACCCTGCATTTATTGTTTCATCCAGAGGATGCAGCGCTTAAAGACTTAATCGATATGGCAATCACTCAGTTGCCAAATTCGTACATTGCTGCACTCGAGCGAAAATGGTTAGGGAGCGACCCCAGTCAGCAAACACAAGTTATTGGCACTGTGCCATATCCTGAGTTTCTAACTTTAATTACAGATGAAACAAACTTTGCCCATTTACGTTTGATGACCCTAAATGGCATTGAAAAGTATGTGTATATCACTCCGCTTTCAGAAGGGGGCATTAATAGCGATTACTTAGCGATAGTGGTTCCGAAAGAGGGGGTACTAAGCTCTACCCGTGAGAAAATTAAGCTCTCTATTTTTATCACTGCCGCATGCTTAATTATGGTATTGCCGGTGTCGTGGTTTTTTGCCTCACCCATTGTTGCACCTATTAAGACCTTAGAGGGTGAAAACTTAAAGATAAAGCGCCGTCAGTTTGACCAAGTTTCAACGTTAAAAAGCAGTATTAAAGAAATCAATAATCTGGCCAGCTCCATGGTGCAAATGAGTCAATCTATTCAGCAGCATGAGCAAAAGCAAAAAGCCTTAATGGAGTCATTTATTGAGCTTATTGCGCAGGCCATCGATGATAAATCGCCCTATACAGCAGGGCACTGTGAACGAGTACCAGAACTGGGCATTATGTTGGCCAAAGCGGCTTCAAGTTCCAATGAACACGCTTTTAAAGAGTTTGCCTTTAAAAATAAAGACGAGTTAAGAGAATTTAGCCTCGCGGCTTGGCTACATGACTGCGGTAAAATCACCACCCCAGAGCATATCGTCGACAAAGGCACTAAGTTAGAAACCATTTATAACCGTATTCATGAAGTGCGTACACGTTTTGAAGTACTGTGGCGAGATGCAGAAATCGCTTATTTAAAAGCATTGCAAAGTTCACCAGAAAAGCAACCTGAGCTTGAGGCCGAGCTTGGCAAACGCCAAGCACAATTGCGCAGTGATTTTTCGTTTATCGCTGCGTGCAATGTGGGGGGCGAATTTATGGATGAAGCAAGCCTTAAGCGTTTAGAGGCGCTCAGTAACATAACGTGGCAACGACATTTTGACGATAAGGTAGGGCTTTCGCCAGTTGAAGAACTACGCGTTCATAGTAATGATGAGCGGTTGCCTGTTACTGAAAAGCTACTTTCAGATAAACCTGAGCATTTGATTGCCCACGATAAACCAATACAGTATGACGAGCGCTTAGGCATTAAAGTAAGCATTCCTGAATACAAGTATAATCTAGGTGAGCTGTATAACTTGCAAATTCAGCGCGGTACATTAACAAATGAAGATCGCTTTAAAATTAATGAGCATATTATCAGCACTATTCGAATGCTCGATAATGTGCCGTTCCCTGAGGAGTTAGCACGTGTACCACGTTATGCCTCGACTCATCACGAAACTCTAAAAGGCACGGGGTATCCGCGTAAGTTATCTGCAGGTGATTTATCGATACCTGAGCGTGTGCTGGTGCTGGCTGATATCTTCGAGGCATTAACCGCTGCCGATAGACCTTATAAAAAAGCCAAGCCACTCAGTGTTGCCATAGATATTTTAGCCAAGATGGTAGCCGATCAGCATGTTGATGAAGATGTGTTCAAATTGTTCTTAACATCAGGTATTTACCTTGAATATGCAAAACGCTATTTAAACCCAGAGCAAATCGATGATGTTGATATCGCAAAATACCTGTAACTGAGGGCGGTTGCTTTTACTTTAGAGAGAAAAGTCCGTACAATTCGCCTCGTTTTTAGTGACGCTTTTAACGAGATGAATTCAAGCCGTATGCATCAGATTGCTGACTTAATCGCTATTTTTGAAAGCACCTTTTATCAAAGCCATAACACGCGTTTGATAAAGGGTGATGATGAACCTATTTACCTGCCTGCTGATGAGCAAACGCCTTATCACCAAATTGTGTTTGCCCACGGTTTTTATGCTAGTGCTTTACACGAAATTGCCCATTGGCTGGTTGCTGGTGAAGCACGTCGGTTAAAAGAAGATTATGGCTATTGGTATTGCCCAGATGGTCGTGATAAGCACCAGCAAGCTGAATTTGAAGCAGTTGAAGTAAAGCCCCAAGCTATAGAGTGGGCGCTCAGTACTGCAGCAGGTTTCGATTTTAATGTATCGGTTGATAATTTAAATGGCGAGCAAACCTGTCGATTCGATTTTCAAGCGCGAGTTCACCAGCAAGTGTTGAGCTTTTTAGCATCTGGCTTTAATCAGCGCACGACAGCACTTCTTAAAGCATTGAGTGATTTCTATAAAACCCCATGGCCACTAACGGCTGCTCAGTTTACGTGGCAGCGCGATTTTCATAGCAACCCAGGAGCTTTATCTGATGCAGTTTAAATTAGGTTTGATTGTAAATCCGGTTGCCGGCTTAGGTGGCAGTGTCGCACTAAAGGGCAGTGATGGCGCAGATACCGCAGCAAAAGCAATGCAACTTGGTGCTGAGCCAAAAGCAAACCTACGCACCCGAGCGGCACTTGAAGTGCTGCTTGCCCATCAAGATGACTTAATCATTTACACTGTAAACGGTGAAATGGGCGAGCAAACGGCAAAGCAACTAGGCTTTCAAAGCCAAGTTATTTACCAAACAAACGATATCACCACCCCAGATGACACAGAGCAGGCTGCCAAGCTACTAGTTGAGCAAGGTGTCGACCTTATTTTATTTGCGGGTGGCGATGGTACTGCCCGCAATATTTGCCATGCGGTTGGCGATAGCACTCCTGTATTAGGTATTCCTGCAGGCTGCAAAATTCATTCTGGGGTTTATGCTATTACCCCAAAAGCAGCAGGGCGTGTTGTTGAGATGCTAGTTAAAGGTGAACTTGTAAGCCTTGGTGATGCTGATGTGATGGATATCGACGAAGAAGCATTTCGCGAAGGCACGGTAAAAGCTAAGCGCTATGGTGAAATGCAAGTGCCGAGTGAAGTACGTTATGTACAGGCAGTTAAAAATGGCGGTAAAGAAACCGATGAGTTAGTGCTTGCCGATATAGCTGCCTATGTTGTTAGTGAAATGGATGAAGACTGCTTATATGTGATGGGCAGTGGTTCTACAGTCGCGGCAATTATGGAAGAAATGGGTCTTGAAAATACCTTGCTGGGTGTAGACTTAGTGGCAGACCAAGAGCTTATCGCGCAGGATTTAACTGCTCAGCAATTACTTGAACTCACACAAGGTAAAGAAACCAAATTGGTGATCACCTTAATTGGTGGCCAAGGCCATATCTTCGGCAGAGGTAATCAGCAATTAAGCCCTGCACTTATTCGTGCTATTGGCCGTGATAACATTATTGTTGTAGCCACTAAAACTAAATTACAGGCCTTGAATGGCCGACCACTGATTGCCGATACGGGTGACAGTGAGTTAGACGATGAATTAAGTGGTTATATTCGCGTAACCACAGGTTTCAATGACCATATTATGTATGCAGTGGGTCATCAAGATGGGCTGCACCCAGAGGAGAAGTAACAATGAGTTTAGTAAGTTATATTGATGCAGCGCAGCAATATTTTGATGATTTAGTCGATAAAGCAACTGACGACGAGCTATTTGCTGGTGGCTATTTACGTGGTCACTTTGACTTAGCTGTAGGCTATGCACAAGTAGAAGAATTAAACTTATCGATTGATGAGTTAAACAATCAAGTTGAATCTAGCCTAGTTAAAGCTTACCGCAACGGTGAGTTAAACGAAGAAGATAAAGAGCTTGTCGTGCGCCTATGGGATGAAGTGAAAGCACTTGCAGCCTAATCTAATTAAATAAAATTCTGTAAAGCGACCTGTGTCGCTTTTTTTACATCATCACTTTACCTTTATCAGGTAATTCCATTAACTTAAAATTTACCTTAGTAGTTAGATACGTTAAGGTTAACGAGATATTTTTCCAGGGAATTTGAAAATGAATAACAATAATGATGTGCAGGCACCAAGTGGTGCAATCGCACGTTTTCTAAATACCATAGAAAGGGTAGGTAACAAGCTACCTGATCCGGCGATTATATTCTTAGTCGCAATGCTACTTATTTGGTTTTTATCTTGGCTTTTCTCGGGCACTACATTTGATGCAATCGACCCGCGCACCGGCGAAGCCATCGTTGTAAATAACCTATTAGCAGGGGACTCCCTTGCCACCTTCTTATCTTCAATGGTGAAAACCTTCACTGGCTTTGCACCGCTTGGTGTGGTGCTGGTTGCTATGTTAGGTGTTGGTGTTGCTGAGCATTCTGGCTTTATCAATACCGGCCTCAAATTAATGTTAAAAGTAACGCCTAAGCAGCTTTTAACACCGTCTATTATTTTAGTGGCGATTGTCAGCCATACCGCAACTGATGCCGGTTACGTACTAGTTATCCCACTTGCTGGGGTTATTTTTTATGCGATGGGGCGTCACCCGCTTGCTGGTATAGCAGCAGCGTTTGCTGGGGTAAGTGGTGGCTTTAGCGCAAACTTTATTCCGTCAGGCATTGACCCGTTACTGCAAAGCTTTACCCAAAGTGCGGCGCAAATTATTAACCCAGATATGGCGATTAACCCGCTTAATAACTGGTTTTTCACCTCAGCTTCGAGCTTATTTATTATCTTATTAGGCTGGTATATCACAGATAAAATCATCGAGCCACGTTTACAAAACACGCCACTTGATGGAGATACAGAAGACCTACCTGCCTTTGATGAAGCACGCAGTGATGAAAAACGAGCGTTCTATATTGCAAGCACAGTGATGATTGCAGGCCTTGCTCTACTATGGTTTGTCTCAGCGCCAGCCGACTCAGCAATGCGAAGCAGTGATGGCTCGTTAACTAATTTCCGCTCACCGTTAATGCAATCAATTGTGCCACTTATCTTCTTACTGTTTTGGATCCCTGGTGCCGTCTACGGTTTTGCCGTGGGTACCTTCAAAAGCTCTAAAGATATGATCGATGCAATGAGTAAAGCGATGAGTGGTATGGCTTACTATATTGTTATGGCGTTCTTCTGTGCGTTATTTATTGCTGCATTTAGTAAATCAAACCTAGGTGCATTACTTGCAATTGAAGGTGCACAACTATTAAAAGCAATGGCTCTGCCTAGCTCAGTCACAGTAGTAGGTATTATCTTCTTAACGGCGTTCGTGAACCTATTTGTTGGCTCAAGCTCAGCAAAATGGGCGCTATTAGGGCCAATCTTTGTACCTATGCTTATGCAACTGGGTATTTCACCTGATTTGACGCAAGCTGCGTACCGTGTAGGTGACTCAAGCTCGAATATCATCACGCCGCTGATGCCATACTTCCCACTGGTTGTTGTGTACTGCCAAAAGTATGTAAAAGGCACCGGTATCGGCACTTTAATCGCGATGATGTTACCGTATTCAATCGCCTTCTTAATCGGTTGGAGTATCTTCTTACTCGCGTACTGGGGCTTAGGTATCCCTCTTGGCTTACAATCAAGCTACGCATACCCAGCCATCGGCTCATAACGATTAGAGTAACAAAGCCTCAGCCATCCAGCGTGAGGCTTTTTTGATGTAATTTATAAGTAGAGGAATTTGTGTGAAGTTTAATGTTGAGTGGCAAAAGCTTTGGAAAAAACTTACCAAGACTCTTTTTGTTTTAATTTTAATACCCGTTATCTTTATGCTGATCATCAGTTACTTCCAAAGTGGGATGAGTATTGAGATAACATTTGAACACATTACTGTTTATCAATTACCCTTTTTCTTAATTTGCATTTTTTTAGGTTCTCTTTTTTTTGCATTTTTAGTATCAATTTTAATTAAGTATGCGGCAGTTGAAATCGATAATGGTTATCTTGAAGGAAGGAACTATTGGTTCATTAAAAAACGCATTCCAATCAAGTCCATTTCGAAGCTTTACTTATTTAGAGATAACGGTATTGAAGCCGTCGTGGCAGATGCAGGGCAGTATGGCAAAGTTTATATTTCTACCCATACCGAAAAATTAGATGAATTGATTAAATACCTAGAAGATAACAGTGAATTGATGGCCGGTAGTTAAGCCGTGACTTTAAAAAACTGAAGTCTGATAGCTGACGGCTGACAGCTTTACTACAGACACAAAAAAACCTTGTCACTCTCATGACAAGGTTTTTTATTGCTTACAGCTTACAGCTTACAGCTTCAATTAGTTCGCAGTGAAGCTCACTGGACGACGCTCTTTACGAGGGCCACCACGTTTTTCGCCACGGTCTTTGAAGTTACGCTTCTTGTCACCACGATCACCACTTGGGCGCTCAGAGCGAGGAGCCGCAGGACCTTGGTCTTGCGTTAGCGTCATATTCATCGGACGTTTACAGATAAATACCTTTTGGAAGTGATCAAGCACATCTTTTGGCATGTTCTGTGGTAACTGTACCGTACTGTGATTGTCATGTAAGCGAATATCACCAATGAACTTGCTTGAGATATCAGCTTCGTTAGCAATCGCACCAACGATATTTTTAACTTGTACACCGTGCTCACGACCTACTTCGATACGGTAAGTATCCATAGGACCCATGTTACGGCTGTTGCGCTCACGCGGCTCACGAGGTTTACGCTCGCGTCCTTGGCGGTCGCCACGATCACCACGTTCATTGCGACGACGCTCATTGCGTTCGCCACGTGGTTGAACTTTAACTTCTTCAACCTTGATTGGTGACTGTTGCTGCGCTAAACAAAGTAATGCACCTGCTAAATCTTCAGTACTTAGCTCAAGTTTCTCTGCCATGTTAGCAGCAACTTGATTAAAGAAAGTGATGTCTTTGTTTTCAAGAGCAATTGTAAGCTTGTCTTGAAGCGCTTTAATACGCTTTTCTTCAACAACTTTAGCTGTTGGTAAATCAACTTGTGCGATATCAGATTTCGTATGACGAATGATATTTTTAAGTAAATAACGCTCGTTATGTTTTACGAAAAGAATCGCTTTACCTTGACGACCAGCACGACCAGTACGGCCAATACGGTGAACGTAGGCTTCTGAATCTTGTGGAATATCGTAGTTAATTACTAAGCTTAAACGGTCTACATCAAGACCACGTGCAGCAACGTCTGTTGCAATAACGATATCAACTAGGCCGTTTTTCAAACGATCTACTGTGCGTTCACGTGCTTGTTGGTTCATGTCACCATTAAGTGGTGCCGCAGAGAAACCTTCGCGCTCAAGTAATTCAGCTAACTGTACCGTGTCGTTACGTGTACGTACGAAAACAATTGCACCATCGTATTGTTCTGCTTCTAAGAAGCGAACGATTGCTTTGTTTTTGTGTACGTGTGCATTCCAAAATACTTGCTCAACTGTTGATACAGTTGAGTTACGCGCAGAAATATGAACTTGCTCAGGCTCATTCATGTACTTGCTGCTGATATTTTGAATTTGCTTAGGCATGGTCGCCGAGAAAAGACATGTTTGCTTTTCACGTGGCGTTTTCTCCATGATGCTTTCTACATCATCAATGAAGCCCATGCGTAACATTTCGTCTGCTTCATCAAGAACAAGGGCTTGTAAGCTCTCAAACTTGATTGTGCCACGGTTAATGTGGTCAATTAAGCGACCTGGCGTTGCAACAATGATTTGCGCGCCACGACGAAGTGCACTTAGTTGGATGCTATAGCTTTGGCCACCATAAAGGGCTAAAACTTCAACACCACGAGTATGCTTAGCATATTGTTCGAATGCCTCAGCTACTTGGATCGCAAGTTCACGCGTAGGCGTTAAAACAAGGATCTGTGGCTGCTTCACAGACGGGTCAATATTATTTAGTAACGGCAGTGCAAATGCTGCTGTTTTACCTGTACCCGTTTGCGCTAGTCCCAGTACGTCCTTTCTTTCTAGCAATAACGGTATACATTGAGCTTGGATTTCAGATGGAGTCTTGTAACCCAACTCTTCAACTGCTTTAAGGATTGCAGGAGAAAGATTTAGAGATTCAAACGTGACTGGTTCTGACATTAATACGCCTCAACGAATTTAAAGAGGCGCGCATTGTATAGGAAATACAATGCAATTGCTTGTATAAATTACAACTAATTTGTATGTGGTTGATGTTGGTCATAATTTAATCAGTTTAAAATTGCCAAAATCAACCACGTTTACAATTTATTGATATAACCCTAAATTTTCTTTAGCGTATGCTTCGAATTCAGTGAAGCCACCAATGTGGGCTTGGTCAATAAAAATCTGTGGTACGGTTGGGCAAGGTTTGCCTGCAGACTGTTCTAAATCTGCTTTGCTGATGCCTTCTTTAATGATGTCGATATAACGGTATTTAAAATCGTCACGCTCATTTGCTAGTTTTTCAGCAACGTCTTTTGCACGAACACAGTATGGGCAGCCTTCACGGCCAAAAATTACAGTTAACATATCGCTCTCCTCGATGTGAATGTGTTTATCTGGTTATCATCTTAACGGATTAAACGAATAAAAACAGCGCATAAAATCGATTGCACTGTTCTGTTTTTTCTCACTAAAAGCGATTGAGCTAATCAAGTGTGCGCATCCTGAGGCCAAGTTCTGTTGAGTAACCCATAGAATGCGCAGTAATTGCCAACTGCTCATCAATAACATAATAAGTTGGGTAGGCACTGATTTTATAATCTTGACCTGTACTTTTACTGCCAAGTAACACCGGCATTGTTAATTCGAGTGAATCAGTAAACTGTTTAACTTCAGCAATATTTTGGTAATCGAGGGCAATTGCTATGGCATTTAACTTACCTTGCTGATGAGCCTTTTCTAAATTTGGCATACTGTAACGACAAATTGAGCACCAAGGCGCAAAGAAATACACCACTGTTTGCTTTCCTTGTAATTGTGCAATGGTCATCCGCTCTGCCGGGTTTTTTAGCGTGGCTAAATTAAAATAGGGGGCAGGAGTTTTATCAGTTGAGAGTAAATTACGTTGCTGAAATGCGGTCACGGCATACACAACGACTGCCATTAACACGATATTTTTTAGCACACTGATAAATTTTTTTAAAAAAGTTGGATTTTTTTTCATTGTTATTTTGTACGTTGTTAGCCCTTTAAAATCAACTAATTCAGACCAGTTTGAGGGGGTTAAAATTTCAATTTATTTAAAAAAATTACAATTTTTTTTGCTAAAAATCTTGAAAAGATTTTACCCGCCCATAAATAGTTTAGTGAGGACGCCTGATGGGTCCCAAACAAACTAAAGTAATTGAAATATATAGTATTAATTTAACTTTGTTAGCACTGGTTCAATAGAAGAGTACTAACAAAATATCGCTTAAATATGAGGATATAATTATGCGTACAGTAGACTTATCACCACTTTATCGTTCATTCATCGGTTTCGATCATTTAGCATCATTAATGGATGCGGCAGCTCGCACAGACAAGCAGCCAAGTTTTCCTCCGTACAACATCGAAGCACTCGATAAAGACAAATATCGTATCACTATGGCTGTAGCAGGTTTTAGTGACAGTGAATTGACCATTGAGTCAGAAAACAACACATTGAAAGTCAGCGGTACTAAAGCTGATAAACAAGATAATGCTGAACGTAAGTTCATTCACCAAGGCATTGCAGAGCGTAACTTTGAGCGTAAGTTCCAATTAGGTGACCACGTTAAAGTGCTTGGCGCTGACCTTGAAAATGGCTTACTAAGTATCGATTTAGAGCGTGAAATTCCAGAAGCTTTAAAACCACGTAAAATCGAAATCGGTAATGGCAAATTACTCGAAAACAAGTAATACCCAACAGCATTGTTTCCCCTAGTTAGTTTTGCCGCCTCATTTGAGGCGGCTTTTTTCGTTATGCTTAGCAACTAATTCTGCTTGCATCGTCTTTAAAGCCGCAATTTTATCTTCGGCTTCATTAAGCTTATCTTCTGACAACCCCGCTTGCTTACCACGTTCTAGAAGGGATTCGAGAGTAGCAATTTTACTCTCTGCGGCATCAATAAAGCGAAGTTCTAGTTCAGTTTGCTGCGCTTGATGATATGTCTGATAGGCTTTATGGTCATTAAGATCACCTGTAAACCGCTTTGCTTGCAGGGTTTGCTTTGCAATGGGTGGAAAGTAATCGGGGGTTGTGATTGCCGCATTTGTATCGGCCTCATCGATTGTTTCACTGGCAATTAAAGTTGGCTTTACGTGCATACTGGTCATTGCTTGTTGATTACGAACATCTTTTTTCTCAACCTCAACGGACACCAGTGCTTTTTTAGCAGGCACTAAAGCAATATGTTTTGATTGCACATGCATAATAACCGCAGCACTAAAAAGCACACAAAGTGCTAAAGCTAGCCATTTCATAACTTAATACCATGCGCTTTTTGCCACGCCAACCAACTCTGTTGGTAGTTAATTATGGCTTTTTCAATTGCGATGGCCTTTTTAGCTTGATAGCGAACGGTTTCGTCATTTGCGCTAAAGTAGCCAAAAGTATGATCGTAGCTCATTACTACTACCCATAAACCATTCGGTGAGCGTATTACTTCACTCAATTGTTGAGGTTTTTGTGTGAATGCTAATTGTACTGCCCAATTTCGTTTTTGCTCTCGGGTTAAGTGGTTTTTATATTGAGCGTAAATATCGGGCTGATTTAATTGCTTTAGTGCGTGTTGTATCGAGCTTGATTCTGCTTGCTTTCTAAATGCTAACGCCGCCTCTCTATCGGTAAATTCGCCGCCATGAGCCTTAACCGATTTTAGATAATGAAATCGTTCTTTGTGTTGCTGGTAATATTGCTGGATTTCGGTGCCAGTTACCGTGTTTTCTAAGCGAGTTAACACAGGACTATCAACATGCATAATACCTTTTATGCCTAACCAGCTTTGAATCGAAGGTCTTAAGATATCGCCCTTGGCTATAGAATAAAGATGGGGTAGCGAAAGTTGCTGTGTTTGTAAGACTGTGTCAGCTTGCTTTAAATGCAAAATAAATTGTCGATGTTTTAAAATTTCGGTTTTGAACAAGTCGCTATCCCCTTGATGCAAACGAAAGCGAGTCTGCATAGAAAGAGGCGCCATAAATTCGTACAGCGTCATTGAGTTTTCAAACAAATTGAGTTTAATAGCATTGAATTGTTTGATTTGGGCATCACTGTACTGACCATTCAGCGGGTATTGCCCTAAGTTGATTTTCAACCAGTGTTGATCAAATGGTTTAAGCCCAGTAGTGGCAGGTTTATCGGTAAGATTTAGCTGATGAATAAACAGATTATCTAAGTAGCGCATTACATGGTAATGAGTTGAAAAGCCAACACTCGCTTGGCGCTCTACAAGCTCTGGCATGTTTTTCTGTGCGTACTCAAGTAAAAATTGATTCTCGTATAGACGTGCACGTGTTTGCTGTTTACTAATATCAGGGCTTTGTTCTTTGTAGACCTGCCACATGAGATCAATTTCAGATTCCGTGTATTGATTAAACGCAGCAACTGCTAGGTTACTAAAAAGCAAACCTAGCAGTGCTGTCAAAATGTAAAGCCCACGCATTATCGAGCAACCATGGCATGATTAAGTAGGTGAACCACCATCGCAATCGCATGAGGAACCACTTGTTTTGCAGTATCGAGTCGGTCGTAATGATCTTCTGAATTTAACACGATCCCACCTTGAGCATACGAAAATGCGCCACCTTGGGTTAACAAAGGGCGTACATCAGTTGATTGTGTATCTAATGCCGCAAAGGTTGTCATAGCTTGTGTAACAAGGGCTGGATCGTTGAGGTTTTCTTGGTCGTAATAATCATTCACCCAACTTTCCCAGCTTGAGTGATTTAAATCGGAGGTTGTCCAAGTATGATGAGGCTGGAGTAAATCGGTGGTGTGAAATACAAAACCTAAAATCTGTGGATTACCGCTTTGTAAGTAACTTTGATACCAGTACTGCCCTAAGTTATCGATAGGTTGGAATGGCATATCCTCAAAGTCATCATACATGCTGTAACTTGATTGGCTATCTATACGGTAATGAGCTTCAGTAACGCCATAGCTATTATATTTTGAAGAGTCAGCATTGAACCAGCCTGTTTCACCACCTTTACCATCATCAAGGTAATCACCTTTGAGCCATGTCGCTGCGAGATTATCAACCGCTCCCCATACTGTTAGTTTTTGATAGTTGTAGCCGCCAAAGTCGTTGCCATGTTGATCAGCACCTTGCGTGTGATTTTGAAAGTGCCAATAACTGGTGTATTTCACAATACTTTCCGCAGCACCCCAAACTGGTGCTTGTACGCAAGAACCTGTAATAGCACCACAAAAAAAAGTGTCCTCAAAATCATCGACGTCATAGGCTGCTTGCCCAAGTAGCTCGCCAAGTTGAGTGACAGTCATATTATTTTGCTGAGCATAGCTGACTAACGCAGCGTATTGTGTTGTGCTTGGGTGTTGTTGCATGTAGTTAACTGCATCAATCACTATACGTTTGTGGGTTTCTTGACTAAACGCATGTACGTTACTGCTGCATGCAACTAAAAACGCTGCGCTAATAAGAGTTTTTTTCATTGTGTCCTCAAAGTGTTATTTAATATGCAGCGCTATTAAAAAAGAGCGTGATTACACTAGAGTGACAAAATAATTAAACATTTAATTAACAAGTTTACCCAATATGGTACTTTGTCATTACAGTTTTTCTAAATTATCCAAGCACCAGTTAGCCCGTTTGAGAGTGGCTTGCTGTACAGATTCATCCTGTTTATACCAGTTTTTATAAATCATACCGATACGTGGGTTTTGTGAAAGCTGCTGTTCGTGCTCTAACATAAAATGCCAATATAGGCTGTTGAATGGGCAAGCATCCTCAGTGGCTTTTTCTTTAATGTTGTAGCTACAATGTTTGCAGTAATCACTCATTTTGTTGATGTAATTTCCACTGGCTGCATAGGGCTTAGTGGCAATTAATCCCCCGTCAGCAAATTGGCTCATTCCCCGAGTGTTGGGCATTTCTACCCATTCTATGGCGTCGATATAAATACCTAAATACCATTCATCTACTTCACTTGGCTCAATAGCGGTTAATAAGCAAAAGTTACCCGTGATCATCAAACGTTGTATGTGGTGTGCATAAGCTGTCTGCAGGCTTTGTGTAATGGCATGGTGCATACAATTCATGTTTGTTTTGCCATGCCAAAAATAATCGGGTAGGGGGCGCTTTGCATTTAAGGCATTTTTGCTGGCGTAATCAGGCATATTTTGCCAATAAATACCACGTACATACTCGCGCCAACCGAGAATTTGCCGAATAAAACCTTCAACTTGTGCAATATCAATAGTTTGCTTATCAAAGCTAGTTAACACTTGCTCGATGACCTGCATCGGGTGCAGCATTTTAGTATTAAGGGCAAACGATAAACGGCTGTGATACAAAGACCATTGGTACTGGGACTGGCATGTCATGGCGTCTTGAAACTGACCAAAATGAACCAGTAAATGGTCGCAAAAAAAATCGAGTAACTGCTTTGCTTCAGCGCGTGTGGTTGGCCAAATTAACGTATCGCTGCACTCACCAAAGGTGTTTACTTTGTGCTTTTCTATCCGTTTAAGGATGTGGCTAACATCGTGACCAAAACACAAAGGTTCTGGGATTTCTTTAAGATCGTTCGGTTTTAACTTGTTTCTATTTTGCTGATCAAAATTCCATTTGCCACCACGAGGTTGGTTATCATCGTCCATTAAAATATTAAAACGTTTGCGCATAGCACGATAAAAAAACTCCATTTTTACCGGCTTATTTGGCTTAAAGTGCTGGTCAATATCATTAAAAGGTAGTAGAAAGTGTTCCGAATCAACTGCATTGACATTAAATTCGCTCTGCTGTGAAAAGTCTGCAAGTTGCTTTTTAAGGCGATATTCGTCTGGGTATTGGTACTCAATATTCTGGCATTGATAATGCTTAGCTAACCGGGTCAGTAGCTCTGGTAGTGAGTCATCATCTTGTGTGTCATCGAGTGTCAGATGCAGGCAGTTTAAATTCGCTTTTGTCAGTGCATTAGCAAAGTTTTCCATTGCAGCAAAGAAGGCGACCACTTTTTGCAGGTGGTGCTTTACGTAGTTGGTTTCTTGTTTTAATTCGGCGATGACATAAAGCGTGTCTGGTTGTGATTTTTCTTTAAACCAGCTGTGGCTTGCATTAAGTTGATCGCCAAAAATAAATCTTAAGGTGGTGTATTGCACTTCTAATAGCCTTTGCCGCAAGTAATCTAGGTAATTACGAAGCAATCACTAAGATAGATCGATCAATATAGTCTATAAAAGGTACATTAGTGGCATTTTTAATGAGTCATTACTAAGGAAGGATCGAAATGAAAATTAACTTACATTTACTGTTTATAAGCCTGTTAGTTTGTCCTTTGGCCCACAGCACTGTTTATCACTGTGAGAAAAACGGTGTTGCAGAATTTAGCCAACAGCCCTGTGGCAAAGATGCAAAGTTGATTACCATTAAAGAACAAAATCCACACCTTTCGGGCGCGTCAGATAATGCTGCACAAGCATCAGCAGGTAAAGATACCGCAGAGGTCGACCGTTATATCCGCTTAAAGCAAATCGATGCGCAAATAGCAGAACATAACAATAAAATTGACACATTCAAGCTCAAAATGGACAGGGAGATAGTGGCTTTAACTGAGCAATCAGATGCTCAGCTACGTAACTTGGTAGGGGCTAAAAAACAAGCTGCAATCGCCAAACAAATGACCGCGGTATCTGAGCGTTACGGCGTGCTTATCGACAGTGAGCAGCGCAGTATTGATAGACTCACGGCTGAAAAATACACGTTAACTTCATCTGCAAATACGTTTGCTAATAATGAGGTGGCTAGTTTTATTCGCTCAAAACAAATTATGCGTAAAATTTCAGAGCATGAAAATAAAATAGATACTTATCAAAGTGAGTTAAACATGCAAATGTCAGAGCTTGAGCAACAAATAAGTAGCCGCCCTCGTAATTTAGCTGATGCGAATAGCGATAACGCACTAGCTGACAAAATGACAGCTTTAACGAGTCGTTTTAATACCTTAATCGCCATTGAACAAAAACAAATAGATAGGCTCAACAGCGAATTGACCAAGCTATGAGCTTAAGCGTGCTGGGCAATAGGCGCTAAGCGACACCACATTTGAATAAGCAAACAAGTAACTTTTTACGATGTTGGCAAATATTCTCGTAGCTTGCAGCCAAGCTTGATGTAATTGCGCACTAATGTGGTGAATATACGATTTGCGCGTATCAATAAAGGCATCGCAAAGGGTATCGATATCTTCAAATGACACGTTTAAAAAGCTCAAGTTATTCGCTAAATAATGAATAAACGGCGTGACTTGCTGTAAGTCATCGAGGTGGCTTACTACTTTGTTGAGCGCACAGTAAAGAATATAGCTGCGCTTAGTTATGCTTTCTTGCTCAGGCACTGTCATGGTTAATTGACGAGTACTAAGACTGCGATGATATGCGCTTGTAAACTGATGGAAATCCGGTTTTAGCAATTCAATATCTTGTAGTAACAGTCTTTTTTGAAATGAAGATAGACTCATAGTAAATCGCTTAATAGCCAAGGCTATAGGTTGTTCTTATTATATGACTAAATATAGACGAGAATTTTCAGTTATGGGAAATTTTATGACAAGGTTGTCATAAAATTTTTAGGCAAAAAATAGTCTAACTAATTCATGTAGGAAGGTTGCTAATTGAGCGCTACATGCTTATAATAGCCGCCATTGAATTGAGGTGTTTAGCACTCGATTAAATGATATTAAGTTACTTTTAATATCTATTGGCGCGGGATGGAGCAGCCTGGTAGCTCGTCGGGCTCATAACCCGAAGGTCGTCGGTTCAAATCCGGCTCCCGCAACCAAATACATGCTAAGGCATTGTAAGTGCACTTAGTATGCACAGTATTTTTACTGTATGAAGTCGCGCATTCTGGTAATGCGCGTTTTGCGTTTAGGCTATCTAGTTTAATTTAGTCAGGTGACTGACTCGCAACCAAGCTTGGCCCTAGGCCACACAGTTTTATGCTTTAGGTGTGACGCCCCGCTTGGTTCGGGGCGTTGTTGTATCTGCTTGGCGGTGATTTTAAATCATTATTAAACTCAGTATTTCAGGGCTATATGCCCTTTTTTTGTTTGTATGGAGGATTTTCGTGACAAAACTTGAGCAAGATTTAGTAGCCATGCTCTCACCGGCCGTTGAAATGTTAGGCTTTGAGTTACATGGTCTTGAGTTTGTGCAAGCTGGTCGCCACTCTACATTACGTGTTTATATCGATCACGATGCAGGGATTACGGTTGACAATTGTGCCGACGTTAGTCGTCAAGTTAGCGCAATTTTAGACGTCGAAGACCCAATTACAAACGAATATGATTTGGAAGTTTCGTCTCCTGGTGTTGATCGTCCATTATTCAAACAAGATCACTACGAGAAGGCGCAAGGAGAAGAAGTACGCGTGCGTACAAAGCTTCCGCAAGATGGTCGTCGTAACTTTAAAGGCGATTTAGTATCAGTTAGCAGTGATATGATCACACTTTCAGCAGATGGCGCTGAGCATATGATTATGCTTAGTAACATTGAACGTGCGAACATCATCGCAAAGTTTTAATTCGAGTGCGAAGGAATAGGGCAAGCGAGGCATAACCCATGGCAAAAGAAATATTATTGGTTGCTGAAGCCGTCTCCAATGAGAAAGCGGTTCCAAAAGAAAAGATTTTTGAAGCGTTAGAGTTCGCATTAGCGACTGCAACAAAGAAAAAACACGATGGCGAAATCGAAGTTCGCGTATCAATCGACCGTAAAACGGGTGATTATGACACATTCCGTCGTTGGAAGATTGCTGAAGTTCTTGAAGATGGTTCTTTAGAAAACCCTTACAGCGAAATCACACTTGAAGCGGCTCAGGTTGAAGACGAAAGCCTACAATTAGGTGATTACGTTGAAGAACAAATTGAGTCAATCAAGTTTGACCGTATTACAACACAAATGGCTAAGCAAGTTATCGTACAAAAAGTACGTGAAGCTGAGCGTGCATTAGTGGTTGAAGAATACAAAGATCAACAAGGCGAATTAGTAACAGGTGTTGTTAAAAAAGCAACCCGTGATGCAATCGTACTTGACCTTGGTAACAATGCTGAAGCGGTTATCTACCGTGATGATATGTTACCACGTGAAAACTTCCGTCCAGGTGACCGTATCCGTGGTCTTCTTTACGAAGTTAAGCCAGAGGCACGTGGCGCGCAGTTATTTGTAACGCGTTCTAAGCCAGAAATGCTAATGGAGCTTTTCCGCATTGAGGTGCCAGAGATTGGCGAAGAGATGATTGAACTACGTGCAGCTGCACGTGATCCAGGTTCTCGTGCAAAAATCGCGGTAAAATCTAACGACAAACGTATCGACCCAGTAGGTGCGTGTGTTGGTATGCGTGGTGCACGTGTACAAGCAGTTTCAACTGAGCTTGGTGGTGAGCGTGTTGATATCGTTCTTTACGATGACAACCCAGCGCAATTCGTTATCAATGCAATGGCGCCAGCAGAAGTTGCGTCAATCGTAATGGACGAAGATACACATTCAATGGATATCGCTGTTGAAGCCGATAACCTAGCACAAGCAATCGGTCGTAATGGTCAAAACGTTCGTCTTGCTAGCCAGTTAACTGGTTGGGAATTAAACGTAATGACAGTTGATGACATGCGTGCGAAGAACGAAGCTGAATCAGATAAGCTAATCAACTTATTCACTGAATACCTAGATATCGATGATGAGTTTGCAACTTTACTTATCAACGAAGGTTTCTCAACACTTGAAGAAGTGGCTTACGTACCGGCATCAGAATTCTTAGAAATCGACGGTTTAGATGAAGAAACAGTTGATATCTTACGTTCACGTGCAAAAGACGCATTGACAACGAAAGCGCTTAAAACTGAAGAAAGCCTAGAAGGTGCAGAACCTGCAGAAGACCTACTAGCGCTTGAAGGCTTAGAGCGTCATCTTGCATTTGTTATGGCAAGTAAAGGTGTAGTAACACTTGAAGACTTAGCTGAGCAAGGCATTGATGAGTTAGTAGACATCACTGAACTTTCAGAAGAAGAAGCTGGCAAGCTAATTATGGCTGCGCGTAACATTTGTTGGTTCGCAGACGAGTAATTTATTAACGGAGGTATTACACACTATGGCAGAAGTAAATGTTGAAAAACTAGCCGGAGATATTGGTACAACTGTTGATAAATTACTACAGCAGCTTGAACAAGCCGGTATTTCTAAAAAAGCAGGTGATATGGTAACTGAGTCTGAAAAGTCGACGTTATTAGATCACTTGAGCAAGCAGCACGGCGGCACGGGCTCAGAAGGCCCAGCTCGCATGACTTTGCAACGTAAAAGCAAAAGTACGCTAAGCGTAACTGGCTCTACAGGTAAAGCGAAGTCTGTGCAAGTTGAAGTACGTAAAACACGTACTTACGTTAAGAAAAGCGCCATTGAGCAACAGCAAGAAGAAGAGCGTTTAGCTGCAGAAGAAGCTGCACGTAAAGCAGCAGAGCTTAAAGCCCAGCAAGAAGCTGAGGAGCTTAAAGCGAAACAAGAGGCAGAGCGCAAAGCGAAAGAAGAAGCTGAGCGTAAAGCCAAAGAAGAGGCTAAACGTAAAGCTGAAGCTGAGCGTAAAGCGAAACAGAAGCAGATGACCCCAGAGCAAAGTGCTAAGTCTGAACAAGATCGCGCCGAAGCTGAGCGTCTGCAAAAAGAAGCAGAAGAGGCCGCATTGAGAAAAGCTGAAGAAGAAGCGAAACGTCAAGCAGAAGAGGCAAGAAAGCTAGCTGAAGAAAATGAAGCTCGCTGGAAAAAGGAAGAAGAAGAGCGTAAGCAGCGTGAAGAAAACGCTGATCACCACCTTACGACTTCAACTTACGCACGTGAAGCAGAAGATGAATCTGATGCACGTGAAGAGAATAGCGCTCGTCGTAAGAAAAAGAAAAAAGGACCTCAAAAAGATAAACAGGCTGCCGGTCCTAAAGGTAAGAAAGGCAAGCTTAAAGCACCAACGTCTTTACAACATGGTTTCCAAAAACCAACAGCTGACGTGAAAAACGAAGTTCGTATCAGTGAAACTATCACTGTTGCTGAGCTTGCATCACGTATGGCAGTTAAAGGTGCTGAAGTTGTTAAAACGATGATGAAGATGGGTGACATGGTTACCATCAACCAAGTGATTGACCAAGAAACAGCGCAGCTTGTTGCTGAAGAAATGGGTCACAAGGTTATTATCGTTAAAGAAAACGAATTAGAAGAGAAAGTTCTAAACGACCGTAGCGAAGAAGGTAAAGCGATTCCTCGTGCACCGGTTGTAACAGTAATGGGTCACGTTGACCACGGTAAAACGTCAACACTTGACTACATTCGTTCAGCAAAAGTTGCTTCTGGTGAGGCCGGTGGTATTACTCAGCACATTGGTGCATACCACGTTGAAACGAATGGCAACATGATTACTTTCTTAGATACTCCAGGCCACGCCGCGTTTACATCAATGCGTGCACGTGGTGCTAAAGCAACGGATATCGTAATCCTAGTAGTTGCTGCGGATGATGGTGTAATGCCACAGACTAAAGAAGCGGTTCAGCACGCGCGTGCTGCTGGCGTTCCTTTAATCATCGCAGTAAACAAAATGGATAAAGAAGGCATCGACCCAGATCGCGTTAAGAACGAGCTAGCACAATTAGACGTTATTCCAGAAGAGTGGGGTGGTGAAACACAGTTTGTACACATCTCTGCGAAAACAGGTTTAGGTATTGATGACCTACTTGAAGCGGTATTAATGCAAGCTGAGCTACTTGAGCTAACTGCGCCAGCTGAAGGTATGGCTGCAGGTGTTGTAATTGAATCGCGTCTAGATAAAGGTCGTGGTCCAGTTGCGTCAATCCTAGTTCAGTCTGGTACGCTTAACCAAGGTGATATCGTACTTTGTGGTCTTGAATATGGCCGTGTACGTGCGATGAAAGATGAGAACGGTAAAGACATCAAGTCTGCGGGTCCATCTATCCCAGTTGAGATTTTAGGTCTGTCTGGTATCCCTGCTGCTGGTGATGAAGCAACAGTAGTTAAAGATGAGCGTAAAGCGCGTGAAGTAGCACTTTACCGTCAAGGTAAGTTCCGTGAAGTGAAGCTTGCTCGTCAACAAAAAGCGAAGCTTGAAAACATGTTTACGAACATGGCTGAAGGCGATGTATCAGAAGTTAACATCGTTCTTAAAGCTGACGTACAAGGTTCAATTGAAGCAATCGCTGATTCATTAACTAAGCTTTCTACTGATGAAGTTAAAGTGAAGATTGTTGGTTCAGGTGTAGGTGGTATCACTGAAACTGATGCAACTCTTGCAGCGGCGTCAAACGCAATCGTTGTTGGCTTTAACGTACGTGCTGATGCATCAGCTCGTAAAGTAATTGAGTCAGAAAACCTAGACTTACGTTACTACAGCGTAATCTACAGCCTGATTGAAGAAGTTAAACAAGCGATGTCAGGTATGCTTGCACCAGAATTCAAGCAAGAGATCATTGGTCTTGCTGAAGTTCGTGACGTGTTCAAGTCACCTAAGATTGGTGCAATCGCAGGTTGTATGGTTACAGAAGGTATCGTTAAGCGTAGCGCGCCTATCCGTGTACTTCGTGATAACGTGGTTATCTATGAAGGTGAACTTGAGTCACTACGTCGCTTTAAAGATGACGTTCAAGAAGTACGTAACGGTATGGAATGTGGTATCGGCGTTAAGAACTACAACGATGTTAAAGTTGGCGACCAAATCGAGGTATTCGAGACGGTTGAAGTACAACGTTCACTTTAATTTCGTTTAAGTTATTGCTTTAAATGGGGGCCTAGCCCCCATTTGTGTATTCGTAATTAAATTAACTTATTCTTTAACATCAATAAGTTATTATTTTAGAGTGAAATGAAATGAGAGAATTTTCTCGCACTGATCGTGTTGCACAGCAAATTCAAAAAGAGATTGCTGTTATTCTGCAACGCGAAATCAAAGATCCACGCTTAGGCATGGTGACAGTGTCTGCGGTTGAGGTATCTCGCGACTTATCTTACGCAAAAGTATTTATCACAGTGTTTAATACTGATGATGAAGATAAAGCCAAGCAAAGCGCTAAAATCTTAAATGAAGCAACGGGTTATATTCGTTCTTTATTAGGTAAACGTATTCGTGCGCGCATCATGCCTGAGTTACGTTTTGTGATCGATAACTCGCTTATGGAAGGTATGCGTATTTCAAACTTGGTTGATTCAGTTATTCGTGAAGACAATGCCAAGCATGTAGACGAAGATGACAGCGAAGAAGGCACTAAAGACTAATGGCTAGACGCAGTAAAGGTCGTGCTATTGACGGCATCTTATTACTTAATAAGCCGCAAGGTATTTCATCAAACAAAGCATTGCAGCAAGCAAAGGGAATTTACTTTGCTCAAAAAGCAGGCCACACTGGTGCGCTTGATCCGCTCGCGACGGGTATGCTGCCTATTTGTTTTGGTGAAGCGACTAAGTTTACCCAGTTCTTGCTTGATACTGACAAAACCTATGTTGTACGCGCCAAACTTGGTGAGCGAACCACGACCTCTGATTCAGATGGTGAAGTGGTTGAAACGCGTGACGTATCGGTCACCCGTGAACAATTAGCTGAGCAAATTGCCAGTTTCTTAGGTGAGTCGGATCAATACCCTTCGATGTACTCTGCGCTAAAATACCAAGGTCAGCCTTTGTATAAATATGCCCGCGAAGGTATCGAAGTACCACGTAAGTGTCGAAAAATTAATGTATTTAGTTTAACGCTTGATGAGTTTGATGAAGCTAATAACGAAGTACAAATGACGGCACATGTGTCTAAAGGCACTTATATTCGTACTATTGTTGACGACTTAGGTGAAAAGCTTGGCTGTGGTGCGCATGTCATCATGTTACATCGCAGTGCAGTTGGCCATTATCCAAGTGAGAAAATGGTCACTCTTGAGCAACTTGAAGAAAAGCTACAGCAAGCAAAAGCAGACGATGTTGCGCCTTCAAGCTACCTAGATGAGCTACTATTGCCAATGGATACTGCTTTGGTTGATTTACCTGTGATTGAGATTACTCAAGAGCAGGGCGTGGCATTTAGTCATGGTCAAACAGTCGTGATTGGTAAGCCTGTACCAGATGGTGTGGTAAAGGTAATGGCTGATGGGGTGTTCATTGGTACCGGTGAGCGTCATAAAGACGGTCACTTAAAATCAAAGCGTGGCTTATCAAATCAACTGCCTGAGTAAAGATTACCTTGTAGTTATTAGCAAAGCTGGGTAGAATACGCCCCGCTCAATCGTTTTGGCTGAATTAGTGATCGGCTAAAACACAATTTAAATTAATTTTTGGAGTTACTATGTCACTAAGCAATCAAGAAAAAGTTGAAATCATCGCTAAATTTGCACGCGCTGAAGGCGACACTGGTTCACCTGAAGTACAAGTTGCACTTCTAACTTTCGATATCAACAAGCTTCAAGGTCACTTTGCTAGCCACAAGCACGACTTCCACTCACGTCGTGGTCTTCTTCGCAAAGTAAGCCAACGCCGTAAACTGCTTGACTACCTTAAAGGTAAAGACATTGCACGTTACACTGCGTTAATCCAAGAGCTTGGCCTACGTCGCTAAGAACTAGATTACGAGAAAAGGGGCTATTTAGCCCCTTTTTTTGTGCGCGCATGAAAGGTATACTAGCGCACACCTAGGTAGTGGATACTGCTTAGATATCAAAAAACATCATTGCCAATTGTAGTACTTAATCGTGTTTTCATAAGCACAATTAAGTACTGTAATTGGTACTTTGATGGACTATTTTTTACCAATTCGGAGCACAGCTCTGAGTTGCTTTTACATTTAAAGGACATTTTTAAGTGCAAGCAATTATTAAAGAATTTCAACTAGGTCAACACACTGTGACTCTAGAAACTGGTGCTATCGCTCGTCAAGCTGACGGCGCAGTACTAGCAAGCATTGGCGACACTTCAGTATTAGTTACTGTTGTTGGTAAGCGTGATGCACAACCAGGTCAAGACTTCTTCCCACTAACAGTTAACTACCAAGAGCGTATGTACGCTGCAGGTCGTATCCCTGGTGGTTTCCTTAAGCGTGAAGGTCGTCCTAACGATGGCGAAACACTTATCGCTCGTCTAATCGACCGTCCAATCCGTCCACTTTTCCCAGATGGTTTCGTAAACGAAGTACAAGTAATCGCGACAGTTGTTTCTGTTAACCCAGAAATCCAACCTGACATGGTTGCTATGATTGGTACTTCAGCAGCACTTGCTATCTCTGGTATTCCATTCAATGGTCCTATCGGTGCATCACGTGTTGGTTTCATCAACGGTGAATACGTACTTAACCCAACACTAGCTGAGCTTGAAGAAAGCCAATTAGACCTAGTTGTTGCTGGTACTGATAACGCAGTACTTATGGTTGAATCAGAAGCTGAAACACTATCTGAAGACGTAATGTTAGGTGCGGTTGTTTATGGTCATGAGCAATCTCAAGCTATCATCAACGCAATCAACGAGTTCAAAGCTGAAGCGGGTAAACCAGCTTGGGATTGGACTGCACCAGAGAAAAACGTAACACTTGCTGAGAAAATCTCTGCAATTGCTGCTGATAAAGTAGGTGAAGCATACCGCATCACTGACAAAGTAGCGCGTAAAGAAGCACTAGGTGCAGCGAAAGAAGAAGTTGTTGCTACATTAACAGCTGAACTTGCTGAAGGCGAAGAGCTAGATACGCAAGAAGTTGGCAAACTATTCGGTTCTTTAGAAAAAGAAATCGTTCGTGGCCGTATCATCGCTGGTGAAAAACGTATCGATGGTCGTGAACCAGATATGGTTCGTGCACTAGACGTAATGACGGGTGTTTTACCTCGTACTCACGGTTCTGCAATCTTCACGCGTGGTGAGACGCAAGCACTTGTAACTGCAACGCTTGGTACTGAGCGTGATTCACAGTTAATTGACGACTTAACAGGTACTAACAAGCATCACTTCATGCTTCACTACAACTTCCCTCCGTTCTGTGTAGGTGAAACAGGTTTTGTAGGCTCTCCTAAGCGTCGTGAAATTGGTCACGGTAACCTAGCTAAGCGTGGTATTGCTGCGGTACTACCTACACTTACTGACTTCCCATACTCAATCCGTGTTGTTTCAGAAATCACTGAATCAAACGGTTCATCGTCTATGGCATCAGTATGTGGTACGTCACTAGCACTTATGAACGCAGGTGTTCCAATTAAAGCATCTGTTGCTGGTATCGCGATGGGTCTAGTTAAAGAAGGCGACGATTTCGTTGTTCTTTCAGATATCTTAGGTGATGAAGATCACTTAGGTGACATGGACTTTAAAGTAGCGGGTACTTCAAACGGTATCACAGCACTACAAATGGATATCAAGATCGAAGGTATCACTAAAGAAATCATGCAAATCGCTCTTAAACAAGCGAAAGCAGCACGTCTACACATCTTAGGTGTTATGGACGAAGCGATTGCAGCACCTTCTGAAGAGTTATCTCAATTCGCACCACGCATCTACACAATGCAAATCCCTGCGAAGAAAATTGCTGAAGTTATCGGTAAAGGTGGCGCAACTATCCGTCAACTTACTGAAGAAACTGGTACAACGATTGAAATCGAAGATGACGGTACAATCAAGATCGCTGCAACTGACGGCATCAGCGCAAACGATGCAATCAAGCGTATCGAGCAATTAACTGCTGAACTAGAAGTAGGTACTATCTACACTGGTAAAGTTGTACGTATCGTTGACTTTGGTGCGTTCGTTAATATCCTTCCGGGTAAAGACGGTCTAGTGCACATTTCACAAATCAGCACAGAGCGTGTTAACAACGTAACTGACCACCTAAGCGAAGGCCAAGAAGTTAAAGTTAAAGTTCTTGAAGTAGATCGCCAAGGTCGTGTACGTCTAAGCATCAAAGAAGCAATGGAACCAGCTGCTGAAGAAAAAGCAGAAGAGTCTAAAGACGCTTAATGATGATTGAATAACCAGTTATTTGCTGGATATAAGAAAAAGGGGCTGTTTAGCCCCTTTTTTTATGCTTTAATGAAACCTATCCGCTTCGCCTTTGTCTACAGAGAATTCAGGTATTAAGGAATTTAATGATTTTTAAACACTTAGCATTGACCGCTGTGGCTATTTTTTCTTTAAGTGCATGTCAAACAACTTCACAACCTGAGTCAGTCCCTATTGTTAATGTGCCTTTTACTGCACCATTAGCACCTGATTTTCGTAACGAAATTACGATTGCTCGCTATTCTGAACTACTAAATCGTGCTGATTTAAGTGCAGAGCAACAAGCCAAACTTTATTATGATCGCGGTGTATTATTTGACAGCTTAGGTATGTCGACCTTGGCGCGTATTGACTTTAACCGTGCGATTAAGCTCAAACCAGACCTAGCAGAAGTGTATAACTTCTTAGGTATTCATCACACACTAATGCAGCAGTATGAACAAGCTTATGAGTTTTTTGATTCGGCACTTGAGCTTAACGAGCAACATGAGTATGCCTATTTAAATCGTGGTATTGCCCTTTACTATGGTGACCGTCCATCACTTGCACAAGATGATTTACAGCAGTTTTTAAATCGTTCACCAAGCGATCCTTATCGTGTGCTATGGCTTTATTTAGCTCAATCAGAAGCTGATAAAGCGCAGGCCTTAGTTGATTTAAAAGCTAACTCGCAGGGTGTTGATGAGTCTCAATGGGGTTACCAACTGTTGGCACTTTATTTAGGTGACATCAGTGAGTTTGAGTTTTTATCTGGCATTATTGAAGGTGTAACTTCAGAGCAAGAGTATGCGCATCGCTTATGCGAAGCTTATTTCTACCTAGCTAAAATGCATCAAGCGGCGGGTGATAACTACCTTGCTGCCGATTACTTTAGACTTGCCCTTGCCACCAATGTGCATGAGTTTGTTGAATACAAATATGCCCGTTTAGAGCTTGAGTTAATGGCTGGTGAAAACGCAAGCTAAGGTTTCTTTTACTGCTATTCTATTACTGAGCTTGGGTTTCGTACCAAGCTCAGTGTCTCGTTTTATTCCCGCTTATGCTTATTACGCAAATACTACTCCTTCACAAGCAACAGCTATCTATTATTTAGCACCCAGTGCCATTAATTTGCAGCATTTAGTGCTGAGTAACTCACAGCTTCGTCAGTTAGCAAGGCTTAATGATAGTAATGCTGCGTATCAACTTGCGCTCAGATTTTTGCTGCAACATGATTACACCGCAGCAAAATTATGGTGGCAGCCTTACTTTGCTACATTCAATTCAGCTCAGCAACAAACCTTAGCGGAGCAGCTAGTCAGAGCAAACCAGTGGCTCGATATAAGTTACCTAGGTAAAGCTGGCAAGTTACCTGAGGGAAATGCCAAGCAAGCTTGGCTGTTGCAACAGCAAATGCCGCCAGCTCAAATTGACCCAGCTTATGCGCAGCAACAGCAATTAGCCTTATCAACATCAAGTATACAAGCAAGTAGTCAGTGCCAATTTAATGTTTTAATGATGACAGATCATTACAAGGGCATTGATACTTTAAAGCAGTATAAGCAGCAATACAGTAAAGCGCCTGAGCCTGCAAAAGGCAGCTTTTGTTTTACTGACGTTGTTTATGTTGCCGATAAGTTTAGCTGTGATGATAGTAGTGGGGCGCTTAAGTGTAACTGGCAAAATGCAGCAGCGCATCCATGGCCTGAAGGTTTTGACTTTATTGTGATGATGTCAAAACAAGGGGCTGCTAATGTGCTTGGCGGGATTATGCATATCAATTCATCGCAATCTTATGCGGTATTTTTACATGAGCTAATGCATTTTAATGGCTTTGAAGATGAGTATGTTTTAGCAGAGCAAAAACAACAGTGGCTGTGTAAGCAACAGGGGCTGGTTGCGCCAAATCTGTTTATTGCAAATAAGGTTTCCCCACCAAAAGGCTGGCAAAAAAGTATCGCTTGTAGCAATCAGTTAGCCTATAAACCAAGCCCTAATTGGTCGATTATGCAGTACCAAACAATGAGCTTGTCTGAGCAATACCGTGAGCTTTGGCAAAAACAAATTAACCAGCCCTTAACAAAGCCGATTCGGTTTTCTGAATATTTTGCCTTTTTAGGCTTAAAGCCAGTGTTTACAACAGCTTCCAAAGAGCAGAAATTTTCTGACTAATCGTCTATTTATTGCTATTTTAGTATGCAAAGCGGTTAAATGTTGTGCAAATAGGTGTGTCTCCTATAGACAAAATAGCACCTGATCAGTATAACTATACGCATTGTAAGCTTTTTTTGAAGCCAACTTTTAACCATCCAAATGAACAGTACGCAACTAATTAAAACTAGAGCGGTATTGATATTCTTATGACACTAAAAGGCTCCTAATTATGACTTTGCTCTGGATACCCCTGTTATCCTTAATCGGCAGTGTTATTTCATCCTGCACTTCAAAACTAACACGTAACCAAAGCACTGCTTTGACCATGTTAGCGCCTTTGATTGCCCTTGGAATTGTATTTTCGTATACCCCTGCAGTCTTTTCTGGTGAAACAATTCGCTACACTGCTGAGTGGATCCCTCTTTTAAACATGCAAGTCTCGTTTCGACTTGATGGTTTAACGTTACTTTTTCTATATATGATCTTGGGTATCGGTACCCTGGTGATTTTTTATGCGCGTTATTACTTGAGTAGTAGCGACTCAATGCCAAAGCTATACTGCTATTTAATGCTCTTTATGACCGCAATGGTCGGCATCGTGATGTCGAATAATGTCATCCAGCTGTGGTTTTTCTGGGAGCTCACCAGTATTAGCTCGTTCTTATTGATTAGCTATTGGTGGCATAAGTCAGAAGCTCGCAAAGGCGCACGTATGGCACTAGCTATTACCGGTGCCGGTGGTCTTGCGTTACTTGCAGGCTTATTACTAATTGGTGATATTGTTGGTAGCTATAATCTTGATGTAATTTTAGCAAACAAAGCGCTTATTCAATCTCATGCACTTTATGAAGCTGCGCTGGTATTAGTGCTTTTAGGTGCATTTACTAAATCTGCACAATTTCCATTTCATTTTTGGTTACCACATGCGATGGCGGCACCGACACCAGTCAGTGCCTACTTGCACTCTGCAACCATGGTTAAAGCAGGTATCTTTTTATTAGCGCGTTTTTATCCAGCGCTATCAGGCACAGATACTTGGTTTATCTTAGTGGCAATGACGGGTCTAGCGACTTTATTGGTTGGCGCTTATATCGCGTTATTTAAGCATGATTTAAAAGGCTTGCTGGCGTATTCAACAATCAGCCATTTAGGTTTAATTACCTTACTGCTTGGCTTAGACACTGAGCTTGCTACAGTGGCTGCTATCTTCCACATCATTAACCACGCAACCTTTAAAGCGTCGTTATTTATGGCAACGGGTATCATTGACCATGAAACTGGCACCCGTGATATGCGTAAACTTAATGGTATGTGGCGATTTATGCCGTATACCGCCACACTTGCTATGGTGGCAGCGGCAGCCATGGCGGGCGTGCCACTGTTAAATGGTTTCTTGTCGAAAGAGATGTTCTTTGCCGAAACACTGCATCAGCAAGTGCTTGGCTCTATGTCTTGGTTAATTCCAGTGTTAGCGACTATTGCTGGTGCGCTATCAGTCGCGTATTCAGCACGCTTTATTCACGACGTGTTTTTTAACGGCGACCCAATCGATTTGCCAAAACAGCCTCATGAGCCACCACGCTATATGCGTGTACCAATCGAAATTTTGGTTGTGCTGTGTTTACTCGTCGGTATGTTCCCGCACTTTGCAGTAAGTGATATTTTAGCTTCGGCGTCTTATGCAGTGCTTGGCGATGCAGCCCCAGATTATAAGCTATCTGTATGGCATGGCTTTAATTTACCCCTGTTAATGAGCTTTATTGCAACAAGCGTGGGTGTGATGATTTATGTGCAGCGTAAGCACCTGTTCCACTTCCAAGCTTCATTGCCAACTTTAAATGCTAAAAAAGGCTTTGAGCGTGGCTTATATAGCTTAATTAAATGGTCACAAGAAAAGATTAAACGAATCGAAAATGGCTCGTTACAGCGCTATGCCTTTGTAATGATTGCTGTGGTGCTTATGTGTGCGGGCTGGCCTTTATTTGAAATGCGCCAGTTAGCAGGAGCAAGTGAGTTAACGCCAATCGATTTCCATAATGCTATTGGTGCTGGCTTACTAATAATAGGTGCGCTGGCAACGGTTATTTGGCACCGCTCACGAATGATATCTTTGATTATGATTTCAATCGTAGGCCTGATGGTATCTGTTGCATTTACTCGATTCTCGGCGCCAGATTTAGCGCTGACTCAGTTAACGGTTGAAGTTGTCACCGTAATGCTACTGATGCTTGCACTGTTCTTTTTACCACAGCGTACTCCGAAAGAATCAAGCTCACTGCGTATTCTGCGTGACTTGGGTATCTCATCGGCAATTGGTGTGGTTGTGGCGAGTATTTGTTATGCACTTCTGACAAGACCACTTGAGTCAATTTCTGACTTCTTTGTTGCCAATGCAAAAACTGGCGGTGGTGGTACTAACGTTGTAAACGTAATCCTCGTTGACTTTAGGGGTTTTGATACCTTAGGTGAAATTACCGTACTAGGTATTGCTGCATTAGGTATTTATAAGCTTCTTATTAACTTGCCGCTGTTTATGCCAGCAAGTGATAGTGAAGGGCGCCCATGGGCAAGAGAGCGTTACCCAATTCTATTATCGAGTATTTCACAAAGCTTGTTACCACTGGCATTACTTGTGTCTGCGTATATTTTCTTACGTGGTCATAACTTACCAGGTGGTGGTTTTATTGCAGGACTAGTTACCGCGATTGCATTTATTTTGCAATATATGGCTAATGGTTCGCACTGGATTGCAGACAGATTTGACGTGAATTATCGTAAGATTATTGCGTCAGGTATTGCTATTGCATTGTTTACAGGTCTTGGAAGTTGGTTCTTCGAACGTCCATTCCTAACAACCTGGTTTGATTATTTTGATATTCCGCTAGTCGGCAAGACAGAACTTGCTAGTGCTATCGTATTTGATTTAGGTGTGTATTTAACTGTTGTAGGTGCAACGCTGATGATTTTAGCAAGTTTAGGTAAATTAACTGCTGATACACCCAAGCAAGAGGTAAATATTTAATGGAAGTATTGTACGCATCATGCGTCGGCGTGCTGGTTGCATGCGGAATTTACTTAATATTGCGGGCTCGTACCTTCCCGGTGGTACTCGGCCTGACTATGTTGTCGTATGCAGTTAACCTGTTTTTATTCTCTTCAGGTCGTTTAACTATTAACAAAGCGGCTGTACTTGGTACAGGCAGTGAGTATGCCGATCCACTCCCTCAAGCGCTGGTTTTAACAGCCATTGTAATTGGCTTTGCGATGACCGCTTTTGTGGTTATTTTAGCGATTCGTGGTCGTGCTGACTTGGGTAATGACCATGTTGATGGCCATCTTGTTAAGTCATCGAAGGAGCAAAAATGATTCAGCATTTAGCTTCTTTACCAATTTTAATTCCGATGTTGGCAGGGGTTATTTTACTCATGCCGCCATGTGGAAAAAACTTACATATTCGTCGTGTTTCGTCGGTTATTTTGTCGATTGTCACACTATTGGTCAGTGCTTATTTATTATTTCACGTAAATAGTACCGCACCGCTTGTTTACGCAATTGGTGATTGGTCTGCACCATTTGGTATTGTGCTGGTTGCCGATAGGCTAGCAACGCTACTAGTGCTACTTACCAGTTTCCTTGGTGCAGTTGTGGTGCTTTATAGCTGTGCAGGCGATGATAAAAAAGGGAGCTTTTTCCATCCGTTAGTGCACTTTTTAGTGTTAGGTGTAAATGGCGCCTTTTTAACTGGCGATGTATTTAACCTGTTCGTATTTTTTGAAGTGCTGTTGATTGCTTCGTATTCATTATTGATGCATGCCGGCAACAAACATAGTACCCGAGCTGCACTGCAGTACGTCATTTTAAACCTGATTGGTTCAAGCGTATTCTTAATTGCGCTGGGTGTACTTTATGGTGTGTTAGGCACATTGAACATTGCTGATTTAGCGCAAAAAGTACCACAGCTGACGGGTGACGATGTATACCTTGCTAAAATTGGTGGCTTGCTGTTAATCGTAGTATTTGCGTTAAAAGGCGCGTTATTACCGTTACATTTATGGCTACCGAATACCTACGCCAGTGCAATGCCATTAGTTGCTGCATTATTCGCGATTATGACCAAGGTCGGTGTGTATGCCATGTTGCGCGTGTATACCGTAATATTTGGTGATAATGCTGGCGAACTCGCTCACATGGCACAGCCTTGGTTATGGGGCTTAGCACTAGCGACCATAGTGATGGGTGGTATTGGTGTATTAGCGAGTCAAGATTTTAGAAAGCTTATTGCGAATCTGGTGGTTGTATCTGTGGGTACTTTAGTGGCATTGGTTGCGATTCAGAATGTCTCTGCAACCGCGGCATTACTTTACTACTTAGTGCATTCAACCATTATTTGCGCTGCACTATTCTTAATTGCGGATTTAATTGCTCAGCAACGTGGTAAAGTTGCCGACCGATTAGTCGCAGGGCGCGCCGTTGCACAGCCATATTTACTTGGCACCTGTTTTGTAGTGGCTGCACTTGCTGTTGTTGGTATGCCACCGTTATCTGGCTTTGTCGGCAAGGTATGGATTTTAAAGAGCACGCTAGATAGCGAAAAAGCCATGTTGTTTTGGCCAATATATCTAGTTTCGAGTTTAGCGTTATTAGTGGCTGTTTCACGAGCTGGTACCAGCTTATTTTGGGATCACACTCATAAAGACAGTGAAGCAATTGAAGGTACTAAAGCACACCCTGTTAAAGTGATAGCTGTAGTTGCATTACTTGCGTGTTCACCATTAATGGTTGTATTTGCAGGACCGATTTCAGACTATATGTTAGCAACATCAGAGCAGTTGTTTGATATCAACACTAGCATCAACGCTGTACTACAAGGAGGCCAATAATGCGTTTAGAAGCTCGCTTTCGTTGGTTGCCAACACCATTTCGCAGTGTTTTATTATTCATTGTATGGCTGTTGTTAAATAATAGTGTGTCGCCAGGTCACCTGTTTTTAGCTGCATTTTTTGCTATTACTATTCCGTGGATTACATTCCCATTTCGTGATCCACAGCCTCTTATTGTAAGGCCGGGTCTTGCGTTTAGGCACTTATTGTTAGTGCTGTACGATATTGTCACTGCCAACTTACAAGTAGCCCTGTTGATCCTTGGGCCAACGAAAAAGTTACGCCCAGGTTTTATCAAAGTACCATTGGATTTAAGTCATGAAATGCCAATCACTATTTTGGCCAGCACAGTATCTTTAACACCAGGTACAGTGAGCGCAGAGGTTTATCCTATTCCTGAGTCACTCGAAGAGGGCGAAGAAATTCAGCAGCGCTACTTATTGATCCATGTACTCGATTTAGCTGATGAACAAGCGTTAATTAATACTATTAAGCAGCGCTACGAAGCACCGCTTAAGGAGATTTTTCGATGCTAGATACCGTTTTTCTAATTGTTTTTGCAATGATCGCTATATCTTTATTGTTAAACCTATGGCGTTTAATTGTTGGGCCGTCGGTACCTGATCGTATATTGGCTTTAGATACTATGTTCATAAATACCATTGCTTTAATTATTCTGTATGGCATGAGCATGGGCACCGATTTATATTTTGAAGCCGCATTATTAATCGCCATGCTTGGCTTTGTTAGCACTGTAGCTGTATGTAAATACCTGCTGCGTGGCGATATTATTGAATAAGGTAACGAATGATGAGTGAATGGATTGTATCAATCTTATTATTAATTGGTGGTTGCTTTATTCTTATAGGTTCAATCGGACTTGTGAAAATGCCTGACTTTTTTATGCGCCTGCACGGTCCAACTAAAGCGACAACGCTTGGCATGGCATCATTGTTAATTGCTGCCATGGTGTATTTTAGCTACACCCACGATGGCATCAGTGTGAAAGAAATTTTGATTTCGATTTTCTTACTGATCACCGCACCTATTAGCGGCTATATGCTGATCAAATCAGCCATCCACCACAAGCTTCGTGCTAAAGAAGGCACCAAGGGCCTCGATAACATCGAAGAAGATTAATACCAGCTCGCAATAATAGTTAAGCGAATTGGTGTGATATCTGAGTAACCAGAACAATGTGATCTACTACTGTGGCTTTTATTGCGCTCGTAGATCGCATAAAATGCCCCGTCATTTAGTACAGTAGGTAAATAGAGCATTATGCGAGTAGCACTTGGAGTAGAGTACAACGGCGCGCGTTACAGTGGTTGGCAACGTCAATCACACGTCAATAGCGTACAACAAGAAGTAGAAACGGCGTTGTCGCGTATTTGTAATCATCCAGTCGAAATAGTTTGTGCAGGCCGCACCGATGCGGGTGTACATGGCACCGGGCAAGTGATCCATTTTGATACTCACGCTGAGCGTGAAATGGTCGCGTTTACGATGGGTATGAATACCTTACTGCCAAAAGATATTGCTATTCGCTTTGCCGAGCCTGTAAGCGAAGACTTTCATGCTCGTTTTAGTGCCACAGCACGTCGCTATCGCTATGTGATTTATAATTACACCTATCGCGGCGCTATCATGAGTGAAGGGGTGACCCATTTTCATCACCCATTAGACGAAACTAAAATGCAAGAAGCCTGTCAGTATTTAATAGGTGAGCATGACTTTACTTCGTTTAGAGCACTACACTGCCAAGCGAATACAGCAAATCGTACTATTCACCATTTATCGGTAAAACGCCAAGGTGATTATGTGATCATTGATATTAAAGCCAATGCGTTTTTACATCACATGGTACGAAACATCACCGGGTGTTTGATGGACATTGGTCTTCATAAGCATGAACCTGTGTGGTTAAAAGAATTACTCGATTTAAAAGAGCGCGCTAAGGCAAGTGCAACAGCAAAAGCCGCTGGCCTTTACTTAGTTGACGTGGATTACCCAGAACATTTTGGCATTCCTAAAACACCATTAGGGCCTTTGTTCTTACCTGATTCAGACAGTTAGACTTTAGTAGACTACTACTAAGACCAGTTTTTTATATCGTCTGCGGGTAATTCATGTTTTAATTGAAAAAATCTGTCTGTTTATTTGTTATCAGAAACACAAGCGAGTGTCTCCAATTAAACAGACTGCGACACAGAACAGCATTAAGAGAGTTGCAAATGAGTTGGTTAGAAAAAATCTTACCTAAAACGACTAAATCGTCAGGTCGTAAAGAAATCCCTGAAGGGGTTTGGGCTAAGTGTACAGACTGTGATTCAATTTTATATAAAGCAGAATTAGAAAAAGCACTCAACGTGTGTCCTAAGTGTGATCACCACATGCGTTTAAGTGGCCGTAAACGTCTTGAAAACTTTTTAGATGATGCTGATCGCCAAGAAATTGGTGCAGAGCACGAACCAAAAGACGTATTAAAGTTTAAAGATTCTAAAAAATACTCTGACCGTATTACCCAAGCACAAAAAGCAAGTGGCGAGAAAGACGCACTTGTAGCAATGAAAGGCCGCCTAAAAGGCATTCCTGTTGCTGCTGTTGCTTTTGAGTTCTCGTTTATGGGTGGTTCAATGGCGTCAGTAGTAGGTGCTCGTTTTGTTGAAGCTGTAGATCAATGTTTAGAGCACGACATGCCACTTATTTGTTTCTCTGCATCAGGTGGTGCACGTATGCAAGAAGCACTTATGTCATTAATGCAAATGGCTAAAACAAGTGCTGCACTTGCAAAAATGAGCGAAAAAGGCTTACCGTTTATTTCAGTATTAACTGATCCAACAATGGGTGGTGTATCTGCATCACTGGCAATGCTTGGTGATGTAAACGTTGCTGAACCTAAAGCGCTTATCGGTTTTGCAGGTCCTCGCGTAATTGAGCAAACAGTACGTGAAACGCTTCCTGAAGGTTTCCAACGCAGTGAATTCTTGCTAGAGCATGGTGCAATCGACATGATTGTAGACCGTCGTGAAATGCGTGACACCCTTGCACGTATCTTAGCGAAATTTATGAACTTGCCTTCTACTGAACAAGAGCATAGAGTAGCGTAAATTTCAGCTTAACTGATTAAACGCTATGACAGAAATCCTTCCTAGCCAATCATCAAGCCTTGATGATTGGCTTTGTTATTTAGAAAGTGTCCATCCTGCTAATATCGAAATGGGTTTAGAGCGCGTAGAACGCGTGGCAAACCAAGTCGGCTTACTCGATACATCAAGCAAAATAATCCTAATTGCAGGCACCAACGGTAAAGGGACTACAGCCCGTTGCCTAGAAAGTTTATTACTTGCACAGGGTTACAGTGTGGGTACTTATGCTTCGCCGCATCTTATTCGTTATAACGAGCGCGTACGTATTAATGGCCAAGAGCTTGACGATCAATTCCATGTTGACGCTTTCGATATGCTTGAAAAAGGCCGTGGTGACACGCAGCTTACTTATTTTGAGTACGGTACCTTAGGCGCACTGGCTATTTTTAAGCGTCACGCCGTTGATTATGTGCTGCTAGAAGTGGGGCTGGGTGGCCGTTTTGATGCGACTAATATCGTGAATCCGCATGCTTGTGTGATCACCACCATAGATTTAGACCATAAAGAATACCTAGGTGATACTCGTGAACTTGTTGGGTATGATAAAGCCGGTATTTTCCGTACCAATACACCAGCTATTGTTGGCGATTTAGCGATTCCGCATACAGTGACTGATTATGGTAATGAAATTAACGCTGATATGGTGTTATCAGGCCGTGACTTCATATTCACAGAAGATAATGAAGGCTTTAACTGGCAGTACCAAGATAACGATTGGCGCTTAGCTAAGCCTGCTATCCCTTGTCAAAATGCAGCAACCGCGTTGACCTTACTTGCAAAACTTGAGCTATTGCCAAGTGAGCAACAAGTGCGTGATTGCTTGGCGAATCTAACTGTAGAAGGGCGCTTTCAGCAGTTAAGTGAGCAGCCGCTTGTTTTTACCGATGTTGCACATAATCCTGAGTCAGCTCGATATTTGGCACGCAAATTAAGCGTGTATAAAGATCAAGGGTTTAAAATTCATGCATTAGTCGCTATGCTTGCAGATAAAGATAAAGTGGCTGCAATGTCTGCCGTGGCAAATGTTGTTGACCAGTGGTCGTTAGCAAGCTTAGATTGTTTTCGCGGCGATAAAGTTGAGAATCTTGCTAAATCACTAGCCGAAACCACATCAACAGCGCCTAGTACGCACTATGAGAGTGTTGAAACTGCGCTAGATACGTTATTACCAAATGTTGATGAAAACACGTTAGTGATTGTGTTCGGTTCGTTTATAACTGTGGCTGCAGCCATCAATTACTTTAAAAAATAGAGAGGAAATCGGTGAACGCAGGGTTTATTAATCGCTTAGTAGGCACCACGATTGTGGTTGTGGCGGCTATTGTCTTCATTCCAAACATTTTGGATGGTGAGAAGGTTCATTATAAAGAAGGCTTTAAAGCTATTCCTGAACGCCCTGAGTTCACTACGATAGACTTGCAAGAGGTGATTGATAATAAAGTCGCCTCTGCCGAGCAACCTTCGCAAATCCCGGTTGAAGATACGCAAGCAAGCGATGCTGATCTTGTCGCAAATGAAACCCAGCAAATTGATACTGTACCGCAAATGGTTGAAGCTTCAACTGATGAGCCAGTAATTAACAAAGCTGAGCCGAAAGTTGCAGTGCAAGAGCCTGCCAAGCCATCTGCTAAAACGCCTGAGCCAACCCGTAAGCCAGAAGAGAACCTCACACAAATGGCTTATGTTATTCAACTGGGCAGTTTTTCTCACGCACCTAATGTGAAATCACTACAAGAAAAATTAAAAGCGAATGGTTTCAAAACCTTCACTCGCCCAATCAAAACCCCGAACGGCACACTGACAAAAGTCTTTGTAGGTCCTTCACTTAGCAAGAAAGAGTTAGAGAGTAAGCTTCCTGAGTTAAAGCAGTTAACCAAGTTAAACGGCAAAGTCACTCAGTTTGAAATTACAAAATGATCTGGCAATTCCAAATACCCAAACCACCTGTAGATCCATGATTCAGCGCTATCACAGGGTTTTCAATGCAAGGCGTGGCGATGCAGGAATGTAGGTACCTTTCAAATTGCCACAACACAGTAGTGGAAGCCCTGTGAAGCGCCCGAAGGGCATGGCTAAAACGCATTTATTCTGCGTTATTGATTTTGACAAGGGGACACCATTCCCTACAATCAATGCCTTGCCTAAATGCGTTTTATCTCATGCTGAATTCTTGCATCCACAGGTGGTTTGGGTATAGAATGCGCCCCAAATTAACGACTAGTTGGTTCTTATGATCTGGGTTGATTACGCCATACTTGGCATTATTGCACTATCCACTATCATCGGCTTAATACGTGGCTTTGTAAAAGAAGCAATGTCATTAGCTGTATGGGCTGGCGCATTTATCATCTCTAGTTTGTTTTACCAATATTTAGCATCCTTCCTAACAAGTATTTCAGAACCCCTTTTAAGAAATGCAGCCGCAATAGCCATATTATTCTTTGCGACACTCCTGTTGGGTGGGTTACTAAACTATATTTTAGGTGAACTTGTACAACGTACTGGTTTATCTGGCACAGACCGTGTTTTCGGCATAGTGTTTGGTGCTCTTCGTGGCGTGTTGGTCGTAAGCGCGTTACTCTTCTTTCTTGATGCTTTTACCGGTGCACCTAATACGCATTGGTGGGGCAACTCTATTTTGATTCCAGAATTTGGCTTTGTTGTTGAGTGGTTCTTCTCGTACCTCGAAAACAACTCGAGCTTTTTAAATTCTGTAAACCGTTAATCGGCGAGGATAAATTTAATGTGTGGTATCGTTGGCATAGTCGGAACTTCTCCTGTTAATCAGGCGTTATATGACGGCTTAACTGTTTTGCAACACCGCGGTCAAGATGCAGCTGGCATCATTACCATTGAAAACAACACGTTTAGCTTACGTAAAGCCAATGGCCTTGTAAAAGATGTATTTCATACACGCCATATGAAACGTCTGCAAGGTACAATTGGTATTGGCCATGTTCGCTACCCGACAGCTGGTTCTTCTAGCTCGTCTGAAGCGCAACCTTTCTATGTTAACTCGCCATTTGGTATCGCACTTGCGCACAATGGTAACTTAACAAACGCAGAAGCATTAAAGCAGCAATTATTTTCAGAAGCTCGCCGTCATGTTAATACAACATCTGACTCTGAAATTTTACTTAACATCGTGGCACATGAGTTAAGCAAATCTAATAAGCTAAAACTTGATGCTGAAGATATCTTCACAGCGGTAACTGAAGTGAATAATAAAGTAACCGGTGGTTATGCAACAATTGCAATGATCATCGGTCACGGTATTGTTGCGTTTCGTGATCCGAACGGTATCCGCCCATTAGTATTTGGTAAGCGTGAAACTGCAAATGGTACTGAGTACATGTTTGCATCAGAAAGCGTTGCTTTAAAAACAGATGGCTTTGAGTTTGTTCGTGACGTTGCACCAGGTGAAGCAATTTACGTAACTGAAGATGGTCAACTTTTCTCACAAGCGTGTGCTGAAAAAGCAACTTACTCGCCGTGTATCTTTGAGTTTGTTTACTTTGCGCGCCCAGACTCAACAATTGACCGTATGTCTGTTTATGCAACACGTGTAAACATGGGTACTAAGTTAGGTGAGAAAATCGCACGTGAATGGGCTGACAAAGACATCGACGTGGTTATTCCAATCCCAGAAACATCATGTGACGTAGCACTGGAGATAGCATCAGCCCTTAACCTGCCATATCGCCAAGGTTTTGTTAAAAACCGCTACATTGGCCGTACGTTTATCATGCCAGGCCAAGAAATGCGTAAGAAGTCAGTTCGTCAAAAACTGAATGCCATTGACCGTGAGTTCAAAGGTAAAAACGTATTACTTGTTGATGACTCAATTGTGCGTGGTACAACTTCAGCGCAAATCGTTGAGATGGCTCGTGAGTCAGGTGCTAAGAACGTTTACTTCGCATCAGCAGCGCCTGAGATTCGCTTCCCGAACGTTTACGGGATTGATATGCCATCGGCAGCTGAGCTAATTGCTCATGGCCGTGAAGTTGAAGATATCAACGCCAGCATTGGTGCAGATGGCCTAATCTATCAATCGCTAGATGACTTAATCTCAGCAGTAAGCCAAGAAAACCCAGAAATCACCCGTTTTGAAACATCAGTATTTGATGGTCAATACATCACAGGTGATATCGACCAAGATTACCTAAACCACATTGACCGTTTACGTAATGATTCAGCAAAATCAACTCGTGAAAATGCGATGTCAGCAAGTTTAGAGTTACATAACCAAGAAGAAAACAGCGCTGATTAATCAGCCTTGATTTGATTGGTATAAAAAAGGAGCTTCACAGCTCCTTTTTTGTTTATGGAAAGAAAGGAAAATAACAATGAACTTAAGTAAACATAGGGTGGACAATTCCATTAGTCCATAAAATAGCTGTGGCAGCTAAAATAATTACCAGTAAAATCAGCCCACAGGTGACTACTGAACTGGCATAGATAAAACCTCGCTCTTCAGGAATGTGCATTAAAATTGGCACCCCTGTGTAGAGTAAGTAAACTGAGTAGGCTAGTGCTACAAGGCCTACGCACACCACAAACCACAGCTCAGGTAAAAATGCCGCAAATGAAGACATAAATACTGGCGTTGCTGTATAAGCTGCAAGCTCTAGGGTTTGTGTAAAGGTGGGTTTTGCACCAAAGGTCACTGCCATCCAATGAGCTAAGTATGCCAGTGCAAAAACGCCCGCAATTAGTGCAAAGTACATCGCAACCGCGATAAGTAATGCACTATCATGGGTTAAATATACGGCCTCACCTGCGCCAATACTCCAGCCCAAATAAACTGATGAATAGTAGCCCATCAATGAAGGAATACAGGCTATTAATAAAATGTGCGATAAGCTATAGCGCAAGCTTTCGTGACGGTTATCAATTGTCTGCCATTCTTCGAGTGGGTGAGCGTATAAGCCCCATAAGTGGTTTAGAATCATAATCATTGCCCCTGTAAAAAAGGAATATGAGCTGTTTTATTTTTGTACAGCTTTGATTAAGTTATGGTTCAGTAATTAAGTCTTGTCAAGAAGCTGAAATAATCGTTATAGCCGATTAAATGTAACTCTTTAGTGCATATAGAAAATTAACTTGCACTGATGTGGGTCATGGAACGTGGGCTAATTTATGTGATAAAATCCAATTAAGATTTTTGATGAGAAGTTATTCAGTGCCTTATTCTGATTTATTAGCGCCCATTCATTCTTTTTTAAAGTGCGAAACGCCTGATGAGTGGATTGCTGCGGCAACCAAAAAAGAAAACTTAGATGTGGTTTTAATCGACCATCTTATCTGTGAATTAAAAGCAGCTCAGTCTGCCATGTTTTTAATTCGTAAGTACGCGGTTGATAAAGAAAGCAGTGATGCGTTGCTTGAGTGGTTAAAACCATTTGAAACACTTATTTATAAGCGAGAAGGGGATTGGCGTGAGCTTGCAGATAAAAACAAGCTGACTAAATCAATGATCCCAAAATCGAACTCACCTTATGGGCAAGACCTTATCGATAAAATGGTGATGCTTATTAAAGAAGAACTACATCACTTTTATCAAGTTCTTGAGATCATGGATGAATACGGCATTGAATATAAAAGCATTACCCCATGTCGTTATGCCAAAGGGATGCTGCGCCACGTAAAAACTTACGAGCCAGATGCCTTGGTAGATAAGTTAATTATCGGTGCTTATATCGAAGCTCGTTCGTGTGAGCGCTTTGCTAAATTAGCCCCACATGTTGATAAACGCTTAGGTGATTTTTATATCTCACTACTGCGCTCTGAAGCGCGTCATTACCAAGATTATTTAACTCTTGCGCAAGAAATCAGTGAGTTTGAAATTACTGAGCGTGTTGAATTTTTTGGTCAACTTGAAGCTGAGCTTATTTCAACCCCAGATGAAGACTTTAAATTTCACAGCGGTGTGCCTGCATAATATATTAAATCAGAGCGCCTGTTTGGCGCTCTAGTTCATTTATCTTGCCAAATTTAGTGGGTTTTACCCCTATTCAAATTAACTAATTTTCATTATTTTTCTAATACTTACTCATTTATTGTTTTAGTAAATAATTTGTACCTTTTAAAATTTTGCACTACCTTTGACCTAGGTTGCTATTAACATTCGTAAAATAGAATCATAAGTTGTTAAAAGGAGAAGTCATGCGTGATTCTAATGTGCCTTTCGAGTTTAAAGAAGATGCTTCTGAACAAACGTATGCCCAAAAAACATGGAAAGTTTTAACGGTTGAAGATGACTTAAACTACCAACAAGCATTATTAAATAGTTTTAATGCCATATCTCTTGATAGCAATGAGTCTCTTGAGGTATTTACGGCAAATTCAGTGTCAGAGGCATCGTCTGTGTTATCGCGTCACAAAGACATCGCTATTGTATTTCTTGATGTGGTGATGGAAGAGGATGATTCTGGCCTTAGGCTTGTAAATACCATTCGTCACGTTTTAGGCAATAACGATATACGCATAGTGCTATTAACAGGACAGCCAAGCTTTGCCCCTGAACCACAAGTAATGCAATCGCTTGATATTGACGAATACTGGAATAAGTCAGACATGACGGTAGATAAGCTTAAATCTATCGTTAGTAGCCATCTTCGTACGTATCAATACATTTCGCAAATCTCAAGTGCTAAACAAGGACTGCAGCTAGTGCTCGATGCAGCAAGAAGCATTAATAGTAAACACGATATACGTGCATTTTCCCATGCGGTGCTAGATGAAATAGGTAAAATTTTGCACCTATCTAAGGGAGGCGGCGTATTATGCGTTGGCAATGAAAAGCACGTTGATAAACACCCAAAAGTTCTTACTAGTGTCGGTTGTTACAGAGGGCTTGATGGTAAAGAGCTCAGCACAGATGTGCTCAGTGAAGAAGCACAGCAATCGTATATTTTAGCCAGAGATAAAAAAGAGCATGTGTTTTCTGAGCATTACAGTGTTTTTTATTTTGATACCGCTGATGTTGATGTTAGCTATTACATCACGATTGTTAAATCAGATGTTCCCATCGACGAGCATAATGTATTTTTACTAAAGGTATTTAGTGAAAATGTCAGTACCGGCTTTTCGAATATTGCACTGATGAACCGGCTTACTGAGCTTGCTTACACCGATATAACGCTAAACATGCCCAACAGGAACTGGCTTCAGCGCGAAATCGATAATATGAACAAATACGAACAAGCTGAAACTCAGTTAGTGGTGTTTGAGATACTTCAGTTTGACGAAAAGTCTTTTCGGTTTGGTCATGAATTTTGTAAAAAAACACATCTAAAAATGCGCGAGAATATTTTGCAAGCCTTAGCGCCGTATCACCCTCGTATCGCTGTTTTTAAAAGTGATTGTTTAGGTGTTTTAGTGTCAAGCCATGCATTTGAAGATGAAAGCGTTGTTGACTCTTTAAAACGTCAATCTTTTGAAATTGATGGGGTAAAACAGTTTTTAGATGTGCGTATTTTAGTTATGCAGCTAATCGCCTTTGAAGATCATAACGCAGAGCAAATATTCAATTTAGCAGAGTCTACTCTTAATGATGAAACCACACAAAGAGCTGAGCTTCTCTATTATACGTTAGATAATACCAAAGCGATTACACGGCGCTATGAATTGATGCAAGAGCTGCGCACCGCAATACGCAACAAAGAGCTCCAAGTAGCCCTACAACCCAAGGTTAATTTAACCACTAAAGAAGTCATTGGTTTTGAAGCACTGGCGCGATGGCAAAGAGGTGATGGAACATTTGTCAGACCCGATGAGTTTATTGAACTTGCCGAAACTGCAGGGCTAATCAGTGAGTTAGACAAACTTATTTTCGATAAAATAATGCAAACGATTAACCAATTTGCAGAGCAGGGCGTTAGTTTGCCAATCGCGTTTAATGCCTCTACGTTTGATTTGTTAGCCGATGATTACTTTGTTGAGATTGCGGCACGTATTGAGGAATATGGCATTTCACCTTCGTTACTTGAGCTTGAAGTAACAGAGACCCAAGCAATTTTTAACTATGAAAAGATCAATGCATGTTTATGTCGTTTTGCGGGCTTGGGTATAAAAATTAGCATTGATGATTTTGGTACAGGTTATTCATCGCTCGCCCATATTAGTGAAATACCAGCCCAAAATATAAAGATAGATCGCTGTTTTGTAACCAATATCCAAGAGTCAAAATCTAACCAACATATTATTGAAATGATTATGCTTTTAGCAGAAAAATTTGGCTTTGAAGTAACAGCCGAAGGCATTGAAACCGAAGCTGAGTACACTTGGCTTGTAGAAGCTGGCTGTAGTGTTGGACAGGGCTATTATTATGCAAAACCCATGTTTTATGATGATGCATTGCAGTGGCTAAAGGGCAGGTATAATTAACTATTATGGTAGAAGTAACAAGCCAATATAAGTCACTAAAAAAAAGTCTACTTTTTAAATTTATGGTGATGGTTGCTGTTAGCTTATTAATTAGCTTGATGGTTTATGTGATTCAATATCAAATACAAAAAAGTAGTGTCACGCTTTTGCAAGATAACACCTTACTTGCCGCTCACAATACCCTTAGCAGGGAGCTTGGTGATGTACGTAAAGTAGTTAAGTTGCTGGTGGCCGATGACATATTAAAGCAAACTGGTGAAAGCGCATTACTTGAGCATCAAATACAAACCCATTTTGTGAACTTTGGTTTAGCCGCTGAAAATATATCTCAAATACGTTGGCTAGATAGTGAAGGCCAAGAAAGGTATCGGGTTAACTTTAAAGCAGGGCAAGCGGAGCGAGTACCAACAAAACAGTTACAAAATAAAAGTAGCCGTTATTATTTTACCGAAGGGATGGAGCATAGCGAAGATGAAGTTTATATCACGCCAATAGATTTAAATGTAGAGCGTGGCGCAGTTGTTACACCACATGAACCAACATTAAGAGCATCTTACCGAACCACAAGCGATAGTTACGTGTTAGATGGGCTAGTGGTTGTCAATTTTGACCTGTCGAAAACCTTACAGCAAATAAAGTCACTCAGCAGCTTACAAGCACAAATACAATTAATTAATGGTGAAGGTTATTGGTTGTTACATCCACGCAAAGATAAAGAATGGGGGTTTATGCTGGAGCAACCTATGCTGACACTAGGTAACGAAGATAGCCAATTATGGCAAGTAATCACTCAATTGCCGAAATCTCAGGATCTTATTGCATCGCATAGTCATACAACTAGCTTTTTAAAAATGACCTTAGGTAATAATAGCGTAAATGGTACAAACGATATTATTGTACTGGTAAAGGCAGATGATTCGGTGCGAAACGAGATTACCTTACGATCTTTTATTATCGCTTTAGCTTGCGCTGTCAGCCTGATATCAATTTCTGGCTTATATTTGCAGCGTAGTTATCGAGATCAGTGCAAGATTATTAAAGCCAGAGCGCACTTAGAGCACGAGCAGCTGGAGTTGTTAGCGGCCAATACTAAATTACAACGTTACATAAAACAGCAGCATCAACTACAAGGTGAACTCATTGAAGCACAAAGGTTGTCATCACTGGGTTTAATGGTGGCAGGGGTGGCCCACGAAATGAATACGCCACTGGGTGGTGCTGCTATTTCACTATCGAATGCGCAATTAATTAATCAACAACTCAAAGATAAAATAGACCAAGGCTTCACTAAGCAATTTTTAGAATCAAGCGTAGAAAAAGTTGCTGATAATTTAAGGCTCTCTCAAGTAAACTTAGAAAAGGCCATTGATCATGTAAAAAGCTTCAAGGAGATGGCCCATGATCGGTCAAACGATCAGTATGTTAGCTTTAATATTGAAAAAGTCATCGATGATCTACTACTTGGTTTAAAATCCCGCTTTAAAGCTTCAAAAGTAACCATAGACACTAAAATCGATGTCAAAAAAGACATTATTAGTCGCCCTGGGATTATCTCTCAGGTTATCGAGAGTTTAATCGTTAATGCAATTTCTCACGCCTTTGACGAGCTTGATAACAAACAAATTCAATTGCATGTACATTTAAATCAACAAGGTGACCTTTGTATTAGCGTTTCTGATAATGGTTGTGGGATTGATGACTCTTTGCGTAGTAACTTATTTGATCCTTTTGTAACTACATCTAGAAACCATGGTCATACAGGGTTAGGTTTGTACCTTGTGCATGAATGGGTTACGAGTGTTCTTAACGGAAAAATCCAGCTAGTTGCAAGCAAAAACCTACCTGAAGGAATAGCAACCCAGTTTAATATTACCTTGCCAAGCTTGAAAAAGAACAAAATTAGTTAGCATAGGTTTTTTCATATAGTTGCTTGATGTGGCTAACTTCTTTTTCATTCAGTTCATAGCGCTTCAGTATCTCTATAAGCTTGCCTGACACCGTAATTGCTTTAAGACCTAAAGATAAACTTTGCTGAAAAAGCTCAGTCTGAGGGTGATTTTTATCAGTAATCACATGTAAGTGTTGAGTAGCAAGATAGGGGGTAACTATTTCTAATTCTGTTTGCTTTGCTTGCTGTAAGCGCTCGCTATTATCGAGCCAATACAAGGCAACTTCTTTTGTGCCTGCAACTAAATCAACACGACCATGCTTTAATAGCAACAAGCTCTCAATCAAGCTACCTGTGGTTGTCACGCTAAGGTTTGGGTGGTGCTCAAATTGCTCACTTACTACATAGTCTTCACCTTTACTGATTGTATATGGCTTTAATGAATACAAAGAGCCAGTGTAAGTTATTTTGCTATCAACACGCTTGAATAACACGGTATGTGCGGTTGCTAATGAAGGTGAATATGTAAAATCTCTCGCTCTTTGCTTTGTATAAAAAGCACCTAGCACTGCTACACGTTTATGGCGTTTGGCAAGCTTTAGAGCACGTCCCCAGTGGGTGTATTCAATGGTGGCTTGATGTTTTTGTGCTTTCAGTGCTGCGATGATGACTTCGTGCAGCCAGCCCGGCTTGTTTGGCTTATCAATAAAATAAGGAGGAAACGGCTCTGTGACCAATTGCCAAGTTTGGCAATTGATTGAAAAGCTAATTATTAAACAACAACATAAAAGGCTTAACCGACTCATCATAGATAATGCATTTTTTGACAATACTGGTTAAAGCATAGTTAAAAAATTGGTTATTTAAAGGGCGTGTGGACTAGTTTTTGCTGCTCTGGAGTAGCTCTTAAATATGAACCTTGCTCATACCAGTCACCCAGTACAGTGCGGGTTAGTGTTTTTCCATTTTGCTTATAGTGATGCACATTAGGGCGGTGAGTATGACCGTGGATCATATTAGTAACCTGATGCTTTTCAAACATGGCTAGTACTGCATCTTCGGTCACATCTAAAATCTCTAATGCTTTGCCAGCTTGGCTTTGTTTTGATTTTTCGCGGGCGTTACGGGCAATTTTCTTACGATACCAAAGCGGCATAGCAAGCATTAGTTTTGGCCACCACCAACCACGGCTTTTTTTACGAAACTTTTGATATTCAATATCTTGAGTGCACATTTCATCACCGTGCAAGATAACTGTCGGAGTACCATATAAATCAATAACAACTTGTTCAGGTAGTAAAGTCATACTTGCGCTTTTTGCATAGTCTTCTCGCATAATGAAATCGCGATTACCATGAATAAAAAACACCTCAGTACCACTTTCACTGACTTGGCTTAAACGTGCGGCAACACTCTTTGAAAGGTCAGTTTGATAGTCATCACCTACCCATACTTCAAAAAAGTCACCCAAAATATACAGTGCATCAACGTCATCATTAATAATCTTGCTATCAAGAAAATCAAAAAATGCCGCAGTGATGTCTGGGCGGTTTTCTGTTAAATGGAGGTCGGCAATAAAATAACTTTGTTTCATGGTTACTCGCAAAAAAGCGGGCAAAGGCCCGCTTAAAAAGACTAAACGATTAAATTAGCTAACCGTTACTTTTTCGATGATTACATCTTCAAGAGGTACGTCTTGGTGGAAGCCAGCGCTGCCAGTAGCAACACCTTTAATTTTGTTTACCACGTCCATACCTTCAACAACTTCTGCGAACACGCAGTAGCCCCAGCCTTGTGATGTTTCACTGCTGAAGTTTAAGAAGTCATTGTCGTTAACGTTAATGAAGAACTGCGCAGTCGCTGAATGTGGATCCGGCGTACGTGCCATTGCTAATGTGCCCACTTTATTTGCAAGGCCATTGTTTGCTTCGTTTTCGATAGGGTTGTTTACTTCTTTTTGAACCATACCCGGCTCAAAACCACCGCCTTGTACCATAAAACCATCAATTACACGGTGAAAAATAGTGCCGTTGTAAAAGCCAGCGTTTGCATACTCTAAGAAGTTTTTAACAGTGTTTGGTGCATCGCTTTCGTGCATCTTGATAGTGATGTCACCAAAGTTTGTGTGTAGTACAACCATGAGGTTTCCTATATCAGGTTTAATAAGGGGGCTATTTTATAGTAGTTGTCTTTGATTAACAAAGAGCTTGTTTAAAACGATTAACAAAGTGCTTATTCAATTGATAAAGCGCTAGAGCAGCGGCTTTGCAAGTGTTACCATAGAGAATCTCGAAACACCGTTAAGGACATTTTATAAATGGTACAAATTTACAACACACTTACGCGACAAAAAGAGCAGTTTAAACCCCTTGTTGATGGCAAAATCGACATGTACGTGTGTGGTATCACCATTTATGATTACTGTCACATTGGTCATGCTCGTACTTTCGTTGGTTTTGACGTGATTGTGCGTTACCTACGCCACATCGGTTACGATTTAAAATACGTTCGTAACATCACAGATGTAGACGACAAAATCATTAAACGTGCTAACGAAAATGGTGAGTCAATTAATGATCTAACGACTCGTATGACCAAAGCCATGCATGAAGATTTCGACAGCTTAAATATGCTGCGTCCGGATGTTGAGCCAACAGTAACAAACCACATGGATGAAATCATCGCTATGGTTGAGCGTTTAATTGCCAAAGGCCATGCGTATGTTGCTGCAGATGGTGATGTATTATTTGATGTATCAACCTTTGAGCAATACGGTGCTTTATCGCAACAAGACCTAACCATGCTACAAGCAGGTTCACGTGTTGAAGTTGCACAAGATAAGCAAGATCCACTTGATTTCGTGCTTTGGAAAAAAGCCAAGCCAGAAGAGCCATCTTGGTCATCACCATGGGGTGAGGGTCGTCCTGGTTGGCACATCGAATGTTCAGCAATGAGCTCTAAGCACTTAGGAGAACATTTTGATATTCACGGTGGTGGTTCAGATTTACAGTTCCCGCACCATGAAAACGAAATTGCTCAGTCATGCTGTGCAAATAACGGCAAGTACGTTAATACGTGGATCCACACAGGTATGGTTCAGGTTAATAAAGAGAAGATGTCTAAGTCTTTAAACAACTTCTTTACCGTACGTGACGTATTAAAAGAGTATGATGCTGAATCAGTTCGTTATTTCTTAATTTCAGGTCATTACCGTAGCCAGCTTAACTATTCGCAAGAAAACCTTGAGCAAGCACGTTCGTCACTTGAACGTATTTACACTGCATTACGTGGCGTAACGCCAATCGAGTGCGATTTAGCTAGCAATGAATATGTGGCTAAATTCAGAAAAGCGATGGATGATGACTTTAACACCCCTGAAGCACTACCAGTATTATTTGAATTAGCAAAAGAGCTAAACCGTGTTAAAGATAGCGATGCAGAGCAGGCAGGTAAGCTAGCTTATGTACTACGCAGTGTTGCAGAGGTACTAGGCGTTGCACAACAAGACCCAGAAGCCTTTTTGCAAGGTGGCCAAGCTGACGACGAAGTAGCACATATCGAAGCGTTAATAGCAAAACGTAACGAAGCCCGCGCAAGTAAAGATTGGGCGGCAGCTGATGAAGCGCGCGATGCATTGAATGCGCTTGGTGTGGTACTTGAAGATTCAGCTGGTAAAACAACATGGCGTAAAGCCTAACTATTCATCGAATCATGACTCATTAAAAAAGGTTGCCAGCGAGGCAACCTTTTTTGTTATTAATCAATATAGCTATTGACCTCAACTGTACTTGAGCTTTTACCTTGCCATCTCTTCGTATTAACAAGGACAGGCATTGAATATTTTACTTGCCATGATCCCCGCCTTTTTATGGGGCACCACCTATGCAGTGACCAAATATGCCACACCTGATTGGCCGCCACTTTTATTAGGCGCATTGCGTGCATTACCTGCAGGGTTATTACTTTTATTGCTTAAACCTAGTTTGCCAACCCGTTCGCAGTGGCCAAGTTTGTTAACGCTAGGTGCAGTGAATATCGCGCTGTTTTTTGCCTTTATTTTTATCATGGCGGTAAACCTTCCTGCAGCTATAGCAGGGGTAGGGATGGTGTCTGTGCCGGTTGTGGCTTTACTATATGCTTGGCTTACTAAAGGGCAGCGCCCCGCAAAAATTCAAGCATTCTGTGCTATGGCGCTGGTGGTGTTGCGTGGTTGTTGTTCGACCCAGCACACGTGGCATTAAATGTATTGGGAGTGGCTGCTTTATTTGGGGCCTTACTGACTATTGTGATTGGTAGCACCTTGGTACAGAGTTTGTCGGTGCATATTCATTGGTGGGTTGTGCTTACCTGGCAGTTAATCATTGGCGGCACTATTTTATTATTGGCTGCGTTTATTGATGGCAGTTTACTTCACCCAGAGCAATACCAAGTGATATTTAAGCCTATCTCAGCACTGCAATATTCTGCGCTATTTTGGTTAATCGTGCCTAATACCGCTATCGCCTATATTCTGTATGTTTGGTTATTAGGACGCATGACTGTGGCTGAGTTTTCATTCGGCACTATTGCTAACCCAATCGCGGGAATCGTATGCGCTGTTTTACTGATAAACGAACAATATCAAGACTGGCAATACCTATTAATGTTTTTGATGATTGTGTTTTCAGTGCTCCCCCAGATGCTAAAGCTTAGGCTGTTCAAACTACATTGATTTTAAAACCAAAAAAAGGCTGCCAATTGGCAGCCTTTTGCAATAATTTAGCTCTTCTTAGCTGTGGTACTTTTCACACGCTTCAAGGGTGTTTTCGATTAAGCTTGCCACAGTCATTGGGCCAACACCACCTGGTACTGGTGTAATGAAATGTGCTTTTTGTTCAGCGATATCGTATTCAACATCACCAACAAGCTTGCCAGATTCAAGGCGGTTAATGCCTACATCAATTACGATAGCACCTTCTTTAACCCAATCACCCGGAATGAACTCAGGTTTACCAACCGCAACAACTAATAAATCAGCGCGGCGAACATGCGTTTCTAAATCTTGAGTAAACTTATGGCACACCGTTGTTGTACAGCCTGCAAGTAAAAGCTCAAGTGACATAGGGCGACCAACAATGTTTGACGCACCAACAACAACTGCGTGCATACCTTTGTAGCGAACACCGGTAGAGTCGAGTAGGGTGATAATACCCTTCGGCGTACAAGGACGAAGTGCCGGCATACGCTGAGCTAAACGACCAATATTATAAGGGTGGAAACCATCAACATCTTTATGTGGTGTGATGCGTTCAAGAATTTTTTCAGCATCAAGACCCTGAGGTAAAGGTAACTGTACTAGAATACCGTCTACTTCTTTGTCTTCGTTTAGTTGATCTATTAATGCAAGTAAATCTTGCTCAGTTGTGTCGCCAGGTAAATCGTAAGACTTAGATACAAAGCCGACTTCTTCACATGCTTTACGTTTAGAACCAACATACACTTGGCTAGCTGGATCTTGACCAACTAACACAACTGCTAGTCCTGGAGCGCGTAATCCATTCGCTACACGCTCTGCAACTCGCTCTGCTACATTGCTGCGTACTTGTTTAGCTATTGCCTTACCATCGATGATGTTTGCCGTCATGGGTGACCTTTAATTGGGGTTAGTTAACTTGATACTGATACATCTAAATATGATTATCCAATAAAGGGGGCGTGGATACACAAATCATGTTTGTTTGATCATATTTATTTATGTTGCGTATTTTCGCAGAAAAGCATCATAGCGCCAAGATGCAATCTTATATAAAGCGCTACTTTATAAAAAAGAGTTCAAATTTTAGCTTATATTTGCAATATTTAACCATTATGAACTAAAAGTGACCGATTGAATTATTTTCTTAAAAAAATGTTTGACCTGACTCGGTCAAATCACTATTATGCACCCCGTTGTTAACGAGGTCACTCGCAAACAACGGTAAGCATCGGCGATTAGCGCAGTTTGGTAGCGCACTTGGTTTGGGTCCAAGGGGTCGCAGGTTCAAATCCTGCATCGCCGACCACTTCTTCTTTAAGAAGCGGCGCTTACAGGCAAACTTATGAAGTTTTCGATGCGCCCGTAGCTCAGCTGGATAGAGCAACGCCCTTCTAAGGCGTTGGTCGAAGGTTCGAATCCTTCCGGGTGCGCCATTTGAAAATATGTAAATGCCGTGGTGATTGTAGCTCAGTTGGTAGAGCCCCGGATTGTGATTCCGGTTGTCGTGGGTTCGAGCCCCATCAGTCACCCCAATTTACTCTAAGATATCGGCGATTAGCGCAGTTTGGTAGCGCACTTGGTTTGGGTCCAAGGGGTCGCAGGTTCAAATCCTGCATCGCCGACCACTTTTAGAAAGTTTAAGGTCAAAGAACGATTGGTTTGGGTATATCCAATTCAGTCGAAGGTGCAAATTTTGCATCGCCGACCACTTTTAATAAGTGGTCTTTATTTTCAAAGCTTCTCTCAGTATCGGCGATTAGCGCAGTTTGGTAGCGCACTTGGTTTGGGTCCAAGGGGTCGCAGGTTCAAATCCTGCATCGCCGACCACTTTTAAAGATTTATGGTCAAAGAACGATTGGTTTGGGTATATCCAATTCAGTCGAAGGTTCAAATCCTGCATCGCCGACCACTTCTCAATTTCTAAATACATCCTTTAATTCAGCTTAATTCTCCTTTGTTATTTTGTTGCGTTCGTTTTTTACGCATTTAAACGCTGATTGCTGCTATATACGCCAAATAATTGCCCCCCAGACTCGACTATAATAAATATTAGGTTATAATGCCGCGTCTATTGTTTAACATAGTGCCCATAGAGGCAAAGCAGCAATGGTATCTCATGGTTACAATGCGCCGTTTTAAGTTGAAATATTCAGCGTTAAAACTTGCTATCACTCATGGAGATCACCTTGTTTGTAAGGAAGGCGAACAGTCGCCAAAATTGAAGATTGAGGTAAATCATGCAAGTTTCTGTTGAGACGACTCAAGGCCTTGAGCGCCGTCTGACCATCACCGTTCCTGCAGAGAACGTTGAGACTGAAGTAAAAAAACGCTTACAACAACTGTCTAAAACCCAGCGTATCGATGGTTTCCGTCCTGGTAAAGTACCAGCGTCTATCATCAACAAGCGTTACGGTGCTGCAGTACGTCAAGAAGTTGCTGGCGAATTAATGCAACGCAACTACATCGAAGCAATCGTTTCTGAAAAAATTAACCCAGCTGGTTCACCTACTTTCGCTCCTAAAGCGTTAGAAGCTGGTAAAGATTTAGAGTTCGATGCAACTTTCGAAGTTTACCCAGAAGTTGAAATCCAAGGTTTAGATAAAATCGCTGTTGAAAAACCAGCTGTATCTGTAACTGACGAAGACCTAGCTAACATGCTAGAAACTCTACGTAAGCAACACGCTTCTTGGGCTGAAGTTGACGCAGCTGCAGGCGAGAACGACCGTGTAACTATCGACTTCGTTGGTTCTATCGAAGGCGAAGAGTTCGAAGGCGGTAAAGCTGAAGACTTCCCACTAGAACTTGGTCAAGGTCGTATGATCCCAGGTTTCGAAGACAACATCGTTGGCAAAAAAGCGGGCGAAGAAGTTGTTGCTGAAGTAACTTTCCCTGAAGAGTACCACGCTGAGAACCTTAAAGGTAAAGCAGCTACTTTCGCAATCACTGTTAAGAAAGTTGAAACTCAAGAGCTTCCTGAGCTTAACGACGAGTTCGCAACTAAATTCGGTGTAGCTGAAGGCGGTGTTGACGCTCTTAAAGAAGAAGTTAAAAAGAACATGACACGTGAGCTTGACCAAGCAGTTAAAGCTAACGTTAAAGATCAAGCTATCAAAGGTCTTTTAGCTAACAACGAAATCGAAGTGCCAAAAGCGCTAGTAGATCAAGAAATTGATGCACTACGTCAGCAAGCTGCACAACGTTTCGGTGGCGACGCTAAAAACATGCCTGAGCTTCCAGCTGAATTATTCCACGAGCAAGCTGTAACTCGCGTTAAGACTGGCCTATTACTAGGTGAAGTAATTAAAGCGAACGAGCTTAAAGTTGACGACGCTAAAGTTGAAGAGTTAATCGCAACTGTAGCTTCTGCATACGAAGATCCAACTGAAGTAGTAGAGTACTACAAAGCAAACGATCAGCTTATGCAGCAAATGCGCAACGTAGCGATGGAAGAGCAAGCAGTTGAAGCTATCCTAGCTAAAGCAAACGTGACTGACGTTGAAAAAGCATTCGACGACATCATGAATCCACAGCAAGGTGCTTAATAAGTCATTGACTTAAGCTCTCGCTAGCGATTAAATGGCTCGTGTTACCCTGTATTTATACAGCGTACTCGGGCCATTTTAGTTTGTGGTATCAGTTTCAAAAAAACCAACAATACTGATGTTATTTCAGAACTTTTTTCGACTAGGATTGAATTTGTTCTGATAAGTTCCTATATAGTTATAAAGATTGAATAGACAGCTTAACTTACATTAGTATAAATGTGCTTTCCTTATAGTAAGGATGAGTCGCAGCGGATAAGGAATTAAATAAGAATGAATAGCGGTATGATAGACCCTCTAAACGCACTAGTCCCTATGGTTGTTGAACAAACAGCTAAAGGTGAGCGCTCATATGATATTTACTCACGTCTTTTAAAAGAGCGCATTATTTTCTTAACTGGCCAAGTAGAAGATAACATGGCTAATTTGATTCTTGCGCAAATGCTGTTTTTAGAATCAGAAAACCCAGAAAAAGATATTTATCTTTACATTAATTCGCCAGGCGGTTCTGTGACTGCGGGTATGGCAATTTACGATACAATGAATTTTATCAAGCCTGATGTAAGCACTATTTGTGTTGGCCAAGCGGCAAGCATGGGTGCATTCTTGCTATCAGGTGGCGCTAAAGGTAAGCGTTTTTGTTTACCTAACTCACGTGTAATGATCCACCAACCATTAGGTGGTTTCCAAGGTCAGGCATCTGACTTTGAGATCCATGCCCGTGAAATTTTATCAATTAAAGATAAGTTAAACCGTTTAATGGCTGAACATACTGGCCAGCCACTCGATGTGGTTTCTCGTGATACAGACCGTGATAACTTTATGACTGCTAGCGAAGCAGTTGAATACGGCCTAGTTGACTCAGTATTTTCAAGCCGCGATTCGAAGTAATCTGAATAGCTAATAATAACGTATTGTTAGCTATCACCCTTTACTATGCGAAAACTGATATTCTTTGATATAGTTAAACATAGTGAATTAGCAGTAGCCCAGTGCTACTGCCAACGTAATAAATGAGGTAGCTGAATGTCTGACACTCCTACAGACGGCGACAAAAGTAATAAATTGTTATACTGCTCTTTCTGCGGCAAAAGCCAGCACGAAGTTCGCAAACTAATTGCTGGCCCTTCAGTATATATTTGTGATGAATGTGTAGAGCTGTGTAACGATATTATCAGGGAAGAAATCAAAGACATTGCGCCGAAGCATAATGCGTCTGATAAACTGCCTGTGCCGAAAGAAATTCGTGATCACTTAGATGATTACGTGATTGGCCAAGACCACGCGAAAAAAGTGCTGTCGGTTGCGGTATACAATCACTACAAACGTTTACGCAATCAAACAATCAATGCAGATATTGAGCTTGGTAAGAGTAATATTCTATTAATTGGTCCTACAGGTAGTGGTAAAACATTACTTGCTGAAACAATGGCTCGTTTACTTGATGTACCATTCACGATGGCCGATGCAACGACACTAACTGAAGCAGGTTATGTAGGTGAAGACGTTGAAAACATCATTCAAAAGCTACTGCAAAAATGTGATTACGACGTAGAAAAAGCACAACGTGGTATTGTTTACATTGATGAAATCGACAAGATTTCTCGTAAGTCTGACAATCCATCAATCACCCGTGACGTATCGGGCGAAGGTGTACAACAAGCCTTACTTAAGCTAATTGAAGGTACGGTTGCATCTGTGCCACCACAAGGCGGCCGTAAACATCCACAGCAAGAGTTCTTGCAAGTTGATACATCTAAGATTCTATTTATCTGTGGCGGTGCGTTTGCCGGCCTAGATAAAGTGATTGAACAACGCAGCCATAAAAATACCGGTATTGGTTTTGGTGCTGAAGTTAAGCAATCATCAGGTAGCCGTAGCTTAAGTGAAACATTTAAAGATGTTGAACCAGAAGATTTAGTGAAATACGGTTTAATTCCTGAGTTCATTGGTCGACTTCCGGTTGTTGCGACACTAACAGAGCTAGATGAAGCGGCGCTTATTCAAATTCTGAGCGAACCAAAAAATGCATTAACTAAACAGTTCTCTGCATTGTTTGCGATGGAAGATGTTGAGCTTGAGTTCCGTGAAGATGCACTTAGCGCAATTGCTCATAAAGCAATGGAGCGTAAAACAGGTGCTCGTGGCTTACGTTCAATTGTTGAAGGCGTATTACTTGATACTATGTATGAATTACCTTCGATGGATGATGTTAGCAAAGTGGTTATTGATGAAACCGTTATTAAAGGTGAATCAGACCCAATTTTGATTTACCAAAGCGGTAACCAAGACAAAGCTGCATCAGAATAAAGCTGTAATAGTTTAAAAGTTAAGCAGTTGAACACGAAAAAGGAGCCAAAGGCTCCTTTTTTTATAAATATGTTGAACTTTCCCTTACATATCCCCATATACTTGAGTAATCTTTAAAATAAATGAAGTGCGAAGAGAATATAATGACGCTTGAGAGAACAGATCGAGTCGAAATCCCCGTGTTGGCACTGCGCGATGTAGTGGTTTACCCACACATGGTGATCCCGCTATTTGTTGGTCGTGAAAAATCAATAAAATGCCTAGAAGCGGCGATGGACAAGGACAAACAAATTTTCCTAGTGGCGCAAAAAGACGCCTCTGTTGATGATCCGCAGCAAGATGATATCTACCGTGTTGGCACCATTGCCACAGTACTTCAGTTATTAAAGTTACCTGATGGCACCGTTAAAGTGCTTGTTGAAGGCACACAACGTGCGAGCGTTGAAACGTTTTTAGATAACGATGATTTCTTTGTGGCTGAAGCACAGTTCATCGAATCAGGCCATATCGATGAGCAAGAACAAGATATCTTTATTCGCAGCGCAATTAGCCAATTTGAAGGCTATGTAAAGCTTAATAAGAAGATCCCACCTGAAGTACTTACTTCTGTGTCTGGCATCGATGAAGCTGCACGCCTTGCTGATACCATGGCAGCACACATGCCGCTTAAGGTACCTGAAAAGCAAAAAGTACTTGAGATTGCCGATGTGACTGAGCGTCTTGAATACTTAATGGCACTGATGGAAGGCGAGATTGACTTACTGCAAGTTGAGAAAAAAATCCGTACCCGCGTGAAAAAGCAGATGGAAAAGTCGCAGCGTGAGTATTACCTCAACGAGCAAATGAAAGCGATTCAAAAAGAGCTTGGCGAACTTGATGATGTACCCGATGAATTCGAAGCAATTAAAAAACGCATCGAAGAGTCTGGTATGCCTAAAGAAGCGCAAGAGAAAGCAAACGCTGAGTTATCTAAATTAAAAATGATGTCGCCGATGTCGGCGGAAGCAACCGTCGTGCGCTCGTACATTGATACCTTAATCAATGTACCTTGGAAAAAACGCTCTAAGGTGAAAAAAGACTTAGCTGGCGCACAGAAGATTTTAGATAGTGACCATTACGGCTTAGATAAAGTTAAAGAGCGTATTATTGAGTATCTAGCGGTGCAGCAGCGCACTAATAAGCTTAAAGGCCCAATTTTATGTTTAGTTGGTCCTCCTGGTGTAGGTAAAACCTCATTGGGTCAGTCAATCGCACGTTCTACAGGTCGTAAATATGTGCGTATGGCATTAGGTGGCGTTCGTGACGAAGCGGAAATCCGCGGTCATCGCCGTACTTACATTGGTTCTATGCCAGGTAAGTTAATCCAGAATATGACCAAAGTTGGTGTAAAGAACCCATTATTCTTATTAGATGAAATCGATAAGATGTCATCAGATATGCGTGGCGACCCTGCATCAGCATTACTTGAAGTACTTGATCCTGAGCAAAACAGCCATTTTGCCGATCACTACTTAGAAGTTGATTACGACTTATCAGATGTGATGTTCGTGGCAACATCAAATAGCTTTAATATCCCAGGTCCGTTATTAGACCGTATGGAAGTGATTCGTTTATCGGGTTACACCGAAGACGAGAAGCTAAACATTGCTAAACAACACTTGATTCCAAAACAAGTTAAGCGCAATGGCTTAAAAGAGCATGAAGTTGAGATTGCCGACAGCGCAATTATTGGCATTATCCGCTACTACACACGTGAAGCGGGCGTTCGTAACTTAGAACGTGAAGTGTCAAAACTATGCCGTAAAGCAGTTAAAAACATCCTGCTTGATAAAGACACTAAAAAGGTCCTTATCGACGATAGCAACCTTGAAGAGTTCTTAGGCGTACAACGCTTTGATTATGGTAAAGCAGAAGACGGTGACCGTATTGGCCAAGTAACGGGTCTTGCGTGGACTGAAGTAGGTGGTGATCTACTGACTATTGAATCTGCAGCTGTACCAGGTAAAGGCAAGCTAACTTACACAGGTTCGCTTGGTGATGTAATGCAAGAGTCAATTCAGGCTGCGATGACGGTTGTTCGTAATCGTGCTGAAAAACTTCGCATTAATAGCGACTTCTATGAGAAACGTGACATTCATGTTCACGTGCCAGAAGGTGCAACACCAAAAGATGGCCCAAGTGCTGGTATTGCCATGGTAACTGGTTTGGTATCGAGCTTAACGGGTAACCCTGTGCGCTCAGATGTAGCAATGACAGGTGAAATCACATTACGTGGTGAAGTATTACCAATTGGTGGCTTAAAAGAGAAGCTACTGGCAGCGCATCGTGGTGGAATTAAAACCGTTATTATTCCAAAAATTAACGAACGTGACTTAAAAGAGATCCCAGACAACGTATTAGAGGGCCTTGAAATTCACCCAGTTACATGGATTGATGACGTTTTAAAACTGGCTTTGAAGCACCCAGTAGAGAGTTTTTCTGTCGAAACTGAAAAAAACCAGTAAAAAACCGCAAAAAAGTGCATTTAGGGGCTTTTCAAATACAAAGGGTATGATAAGTTAAGCACTAGTTTTCAAGCCTAGGCCTTATGTGGCCTAGGGTTGAGAAAAATATAATAAACTGAGCATAAACTTAATTTGCTCATAAATTTTCAAAACAGTGATGTTATTTTTTATAAAAACAATCGCTCTTGATAATAACAATGAAAGAGGATGATATTGTGAATAAATCTCAATTAATCGATCAAATCGCAGCTGACGCTGACATTTCTAAAGCGGCTGCAGGTCGTGCACTAGATTCATTCATCGAGGCTGTTTCAGGCGCTCTTAAAGATGGCGATTCAGTAGCGCTAGTTGGCTTTGGTACTTTCTCTGTACGTGAGCGTGCAGCGCGTTCAGGTCGTAACCCGCAAACTGGTGAGACTATCCAGATTGCTGCAGCAAACATTCCTTCTTTCAAAGCAGGTAAAGCGCTGAAAGACGCAGTAAACTAATCATTAAAGATTAGTTGGTGAGAGATACCTAATCACACTTAAATTGAATTTAGGTAACTTATCACCAGTTACTTCAAGTGAAAAAGCGTATCTGGTAAGATACGCTTTTTTTACATGAGCAGGGTTAATTTGTACCTGATCAGAATAGAGATAGATAAATGCTTGAGAAAATCAGAGAAGGTTCGCAGGGACCTGCAGCCAAAATTATTTTAGGCGCGGTGATTTTATCTTTTGCTTTAGCTGGGATCGGTGGTTATTTAGGACAAACCACAGAGCAACCCGTTGCAGAAGTAAATGGAGTTAAAATTAGCCAAACCGAATTCAGCCGTGCATACCAAAACGAACGTAACCGTTTAGAACAACAATTTGGTGAATACTTTGCACAAATCGCTGCTGATCCAAATTACATGGCACAAATTCGCCAAGGCGTAATCGACCGTTTAGTACAACAAGAATTGCAAACTCAACTAGCGGCAGAATTAGGTCTTCGTGTAAGCGACGAGAGTGTTCGTAAAGCAATTTTAGAAATGCCTTACTTCCAAGTAGGCGGCCAGTTTAGCAACGACCGCTACTTACAAGTTATTCGTCAAATGAATTTTCAACCAGATGCTTTCCGTGAATATTTACGTGAAGACATGACACGCAGCCAATTAGTAGGTGCTGTTGCTGGTACAGATTTCATCTTGGAAAATGAATTAAACAACAGCGTTGCTCTACAACAGCAAACGCGCAGTATTGATTACTTAGTTGTTGCTAAAGAATCATTACAAGAAGGTATCGAAGTAACAGAGCAAGAAATTGCTGATTACTATGAGTTGAATCAACCGCAATTCTTAGCACCAGAGCAAGTGTCTGTAAGCTACATTGACTTAAATGCAGCTACCTTAACGCTTGATTCAAGTGTTTCAGAAGAAGATATCAAAGCTTACTATGATCAAAACAGTGCGCAATATGTTGAGCCTGAAAAACGTCGTGTATCGCACATCTTAATTGATAACAGCGAAGACGATGATGCAGCAAAAGCGAAAGCTGAAGAGCTACTAGCGCAGTTACAAAGCGGTGCTGATTTTGCTGAGCTAGCTGAGTCATCTTCTGATGACGTAGTGAGTGCAGAAATGGGCGGCGACCTAGACTGGATTGAACGTGACATGATGGACCCTGCGTTTGAAGATGCAACGTATGCACTTGAAAGCAAAGGCGACATTTCTGACGTTGTAGAATCAGAGTTTGGGTATCACATCATCAAACTTACTGATATTCAAACACAGCAAGTTAAACCATATGCTGACGTAAAAGATGAGCTTCGCGCTGAACTTGAGCGTACTAAGAAAATTAATGCGTTCTATGAAAAGCAAACTCAAATGGGTGAGCTTGCGTTCGAAATTTCAGATACTTTAATTGATGCAGCAGAAGCAGCAGGCGTTGAAGTACAAAAAACAGAACTTGTTACTCGCAATGCATTACCTGAGCCGTTAAACAACCCACAAGTTGTTACTGCTATTTTCTCACCTGAAGTGTTAGAAGACCGCATGAACTCAGAAGTAATTGAAGTAGGCGATGAGCATGCTGTTGTTGTTCGTGTAAACGATCACAAAGCTGCTACAACGAAAGCACTAGCAGATGTTTCTGAGCAAATTAAGGCGACGTTAGTTTCACAAAAAGCATCGGAGCTTGCTAAAGAAAAAGCACGCACTCTATACGCTGAGATCGAAGCTGGTAAGAGCCTAAACGAAGTTGCACAAGCTGAAGGCCTAACAGTACGCCAAGAAGCTGCACTTGCTCGTCAAGCTTACACAGTGTCACCAGCGATTGTTCAACAAGCTTTCAAAATGGCTCACCCACAAGGTGCACCAGAGGTTGAAGTTGTTGACTTAAACAACGGCGATGCTGCAATTGTTGCGCTAAAAGCAGTTAATCCAGCGACTGAAGTTGAGATTAATGAGCAACAAAAGCAAAACATCACTATGGCTCAAGTGAATAAAAACTACATGGTATTTATTGCAGCACTAAAAGCACAAGCTGAAGTGCAAGTACCACAAGCGACTCAAGCTGCTGAATAATTAGCAAAATGAGTTAAATAAAAGGCGCCTACTGGCGCCTTTTTTGTTACCGTTAAAGGTAATGCAAGTAACAAGGAGCTTTTATGGAGTACAGTCTAATAGAGCAGCTACCAAGCGCAGAAGAATACTGTGACATGCGCCTTAAAGCTGGCTTATCAGCACGTTCATTAGCGGCTGCAAAGGCGGGGTTACCAAACTCTCTTTATGCTATTTGTATTCGTAAAAACGATGAGTTGATTGGCATGGGCCGCGTTATTGGTGATGGCGGTTGTAATTTTGAAGTGGTTGATATTGCTGTATCACCTGAATATCAAGGGCAAGGGTTAGGGCGTGTCATTATGGAACATGTTGACCGCTACATTGAATCTGCCGCCTTTGAAGGTAGTTATGTCACTATGGTCGCTGACAAACCAGGCTTTTACGAAAAGCTTGGCTACAAGTTTGTCGCACCACAAAGCCAAGGGATGTATAAAAAGTTTTGAGTATCATAGACAAACACAACGCAGATCATTACACATGGGGTAACAATTGCGACGGTTGGCATTTGGTAAAGTCTAATGCGCTGAGTGTTATTCAAGAGCATGTCCCAGTAGGTGAGGCTGAAGTAAAACACTATCATAAACATGCCGAACAATTTTTCTTCGTACTTAGTGGCTGTGCCACCATTGAACTTGATGGCCAAATACACAAACTCACGGCGCAACAAGGTTTGCAAGTAAGTGCTGGGCGAGTACATCAGCTAAGTAATCAAGGTACTGAACCACTTCATTTTATTGTTACATCTACACCACCAAGCCATGGTGACAGAGAAGAAGTGTAGCCCTTATGAAGCTTGTAATGTTACCCGGCCTTGATGGTACTGGATTACTGTTCGAAAATTTGGCTCAAGAGCTTTCCAGAAAATTTGAAGTAACCATTATCTCATTTGAAGACGTTTCAGGGCAGAGTTATCAGCAGCAAGCGGCTGAGGTTGCAGAGCAATTAAAAAATGACTGCATATTTATTATTGCAGAGTCATATTCAGGGCCTATCGCATATGCCTTAACTCAGCTGTTAAAGCCCAATCAGATTTCGGGAATTGTATTTCTTGCGAGCTTTATATCAAGGCCATCACCGATTGCATGCATGGCTCATTTAATACCGAGTGCCCTTTTTAAAGAGAATCGCTTTACTCGCAAAAGCTTAACTTACTTTGGTTTTAACTCCCACTATGAAAGCCAGCTAATTAGTGCTGTTTTTAACTCAATTAATATGGCGAATAAAATAAAGCTGAGAAATCGTTTACATAATATTGCGACCCTTCAAAAAGCGCATAACATTATCTCAATACCTGTGACTTATATTCGCCCATCGAAAGATCGGCTCGTTTCCAGACAAGCGGTTAATGATCTTGCTAAAAACTGCATTAATTACAATGAAGTAAGTGTTTCAGGCGGGCATTTTATCGCACAGTTAAAGCCAAAAGAGTGCGCAGAGGTTATTTGTAAAGCGGTTAAATTGGCCAAGCAAAGTAACATTGATGATAGGTAAGGTGTGTCTTTTCGCCGATTTATCTTAAACTTACGGCTGATAGCTGATAGCTGATAGCTGATAGCTGATAGCTGATAGCTGACAGCTTAAAGCTTAAAGCTAAAGATCAGCAATTCAACAACTTCTGCGTTACGCTTGATTGCGGGTTTTGGAAAATAGCTTCGGTTTGGCCGTATTCAACAATCTCACCGTGATCAAGTACCACAAGTTGGTCGCTAATATGACGCACTAAACTTAGGTGATGAGTAATAAGTACATAGCTAAGGCCAGTATCTTTTTGTAGGCGTAGTAATAAGTTTACCGTTTGTGCGCGTACAGACGGGTCTAGAGACGATAACGCCTCATCGAGCACTACAACCTTAGGGTCTAAAATTAAAGCCCGTGCAAGCGCTATACGTTGTAACTGACCACTACTAAACATATGTGGGTAATAGTGCTGGTGATCTAAAAGCAAACCCACTTTTGCGAGGGTTTGTTTTATTTTATCTTCACGCTCTTCTTTGTTGAGGTCAGTGTTGTACTGTAAACAGTCGTTAAGCATGTCTCCAATGGTTAAACCCGGGTTCAACGACGCCTCAGAGTCTTGGAAGATCATACGAATGTGGCGACAGTCGTTATCACGCAAGCCATCATTTTCGATGATATTACCATCGAGCAAAATTTGCCCTTTATCAGCGTTATCGGCTCCTGAGAGTAATTTAGCTAAGGTACTTTTACCTGAGCCGGTTTCGCCAATAATGGCAATAGTTTCACCTTGTCCTAAACAAAACGAAATATCCCTTAAAACAGAGAATCGTTTACGTGAAAACAAGCCTGCACGCAGGTTAAAACTCTTTGATAACGCTTGAACTTTGAGCAGTGGTTGCATTATTTCATCGCCTTAATTAATGGGAAATGGCAGGCATAACTATGACTATGATGCTTGGTCAATTTCGGGGTAACCACACATTCTTTTTGTGCTTGTGGGCAACGTGGACCCAAGCGGCAGCCTATTGGCAAATGCTGCAAGGTCGGAATGGTGCCTTTTAAAGCATAAAACGGCTCTTTGTGGGCAAGCCCTTGCTCGTAGTCAGGCAAGCTTTTTAATAGTGCTTGAGTATACGGATGATATGGCTGACTAAAAATACGATTAGTTGGGCCAGCTTCAACCATTTGTCCGCAGTAAAGAACATGCATGCCATGAGACCACTCAACAATTTCTTCAAGCTCGTGAGAGATCATTAAAATCGACATGTTCTTTAGTTGGTTCAAGCTTTTTAACAGTCTAAATACTTGCGCACGCGTGGTGCTTTCAAGGGCGGTAGTTGGCTCATCGGCAATCAATAGTTTCGGAGTACGCGCAATGGCCATGGCAATCATTACTTTTTGGCAAATCCCTTCAGAGAGCTCATGAGGGTAGCTGTCGAGTACCTTTTTATGATCTTTAATACCGACCTTGTGGATTAACGCTTTTACTCTGTCTTTACGCTGTTTATTTCGCTTTAAGAAAAAGCCACTGGTCGCTTGCGCAGGCAGGGTTTCGGCAATTTGGTCAAATATCTTGGCAGTTGGATCTAGGCAGCGACTCGGATCTTGGTAGATCATAGCAATGTCTTGACCTACTAGTTTACGGCGCTGCTCGTTAGATAAGCGCATTAAATCAACACCACGCCAATGCATGCGGTCTGCGGTGATATGCCAGCGTTTGTTTAAAACCCCAACGATGGCTTTTGCAATTAAGCTTTTACCTGAGCCAGACTCGCCAACTAAAGCATGCACTTCACCTTCTTTTAAGGTCATGCTGACTCTATCAACCGCACGAATAACGGTATCTGAGGTGCGTAACTCTATCGTGAGATTGCGAATATCGAGTAATTGCATAATTAGTCGGCCTTACGTTCTTTAAGCACTTGGCGTAAACCGTCACCTACTAAATTGGTAGACAGTACTGCTAAAAATAATAATACGCCCGGTAAGCCAACAGTCCAAGGGGCAAGGTAAATTAAACCAAGGTTTTCAGCCAAAATAGCACCCCATTCTGTGGTTGGGGGCTGTGCGCCCAATTTTAAAAAGCCAAGTGCCGAGATATCCAAAATAGCGGTAGAAAGCGCCATGGTAAAAATAACCACAATATGCTCGTAAATATTCGGGAAGATACCACGGGCGAGAATATGCCAGTTTGACGCACCATCCAGTTTAAACGCTGTAATGTAATCTTTGTTAAGCTCTTCAACAATTAAGTTACGTACCGAGTGAATAAATTGAGGCAATAAAGCTAAAATAATCGCCCATACTGTATTCATTAAGCCCGGGCCAAGAATCGCAATAATAATGATGGCTAGTAACAGCGATGGAATAGATAACGTAATATCAAGCAAGTGATTCAAAAAGCTTGAGCGAATACCCCGGCTGATCCCAGCAAAAGTACCTACTAACACCCCAATTACTGTGGTGATCAAAGCTGCGACAACCGACAAACCAAAGGTGTAGGTTGCACCATTCATTAAGCGCGATAACACATCTCGGCCTAAATCATCGGTACCTAATAAAAAGCGTACATCACCTGCATCATGCCACGATGGCGGTAACAGCAGTGCATCGCTGTGTTGCTGATTCACGCCATAAGGTGCAAGGAGTGGTGCAGACACGGCCAGTAACACTAACGCAATAAACAACCATAAACCCACAAGGGCAGGGTGATTGGTTTTAAATTTCTTCCAAAATCGCGCCAGTGGCGATTTATTCGACTCTTCAGAGAATAAATTAAACTTTGCCATGAGCTTGGTTCCGCGATAATGGGTCGAATAAGGTATAAGTGAGCTCAGCAATAATGGTAGCTAAAATAACGAACATAGAAACAGCGAGTAAGCCACCTTGAATCGCAGGATAGTCGCGCTGATAAATACTATCGATAAGCCAACGACCAATGCCCGGCCATGAGAAAATAACTTCGGTGATCATCGCAAGGGTGATCAAGGTACTAAACTGTAAACCTATTTGTTTAATTACCGGTAGCAGCGCATTACGCAGAGCGTGGTGAAGGATCAGCTGTGCACGGTTTAAGCCTTTAGCGCGTGCTGTTTTAATGTAACTCTGATCGAGTACTTTCAGCATAGAGTCGCGGGTAAAGCGAACCAATACTGTGGTCGGATACATGGCAAGTACAATAGTAGGCAAGGTTAGATGATGTATTGCATCTAAAAATGCCATGCCATCATACGGAAAGTCACCTAATATGATATCGATTAAAATAAAGCCGGTAATAGGTTCAATTTCGTAAAGTAGACCCATACGGCCCGACATCGGAAACCAACCGAGTTGCAGTGAAAACACCATGATCAACAATAGCGCTAACCAAAAAACAGGCATCGAGTAGCCAATAAGCGTGCCTGAGTTTATAAATTTGTCTGGCCAACGTTTGTAGTAAGCAGAAGCTAAAATACCGCCCGGTACGCCTACAGCAACAGAGACAAACAATGCATACAGGCTAAGCTCTAGCGTTGCAGGAAATAAGTCTTGAATATGCTGAAATACGCTTTCGCCGGATGCAAATGAAATTCCCCAATCACCCTGAATAATACGCTCTAAAAAAGCAAAGTATTGCACTACGTAGTTTTCGGTAAAGTGGAATTTTTCTTCTAAGGCACTGGTTTGTGAGAAGGTGCTATTGGTAATACCGCTTAAGTTAGTTAGTGCATCACCCGGAAACAAAAAGCTCAATGAAAAGGTAAAGATACTCAGTGTCAGCATCATAAACATCAATAGTGCTAAGCGGCGTAGAATATAATCAAGGATCATTATTCTTTCCTCGCGTTAGCTAGTGAAATGCCACCAAAAGGGCTCAAGCTTATGCCTTTAACATCACTACTTGCTGCTTGAAAGCGCATACCATGGGCTATCGGTAAAATAGGCAGCTCTTGCACTATGATCCGCTGAGCCTGATTGTAGTATTGTTTACGCTTTTCAAGATCTGTTGTGTCTAAGGCTTGAGTAAGTAATAAATCAAACTCAGGGTGACACCAATTTGCTGGGTTTTTACCACTGAAAGTCGCAGTACAGCTTAATAATGGGCTCATAAAGTTATCTGGGTCTGGTGTATCTGCAGCCCAACCAAGTAACACGCTATCGTGTCTATGTTCACCAATTCGTTGTAAAAAGGTATTCCACTCGTACTCGACGATATTAACGTTCACACCAATCTTGCGTAAATCACTTTGCATCAGCTCAGCCATTTTACGGGCATTGGGGTTATAAATACGGCTTACTGGCATGGCCCAAATATTCATATCAAAGCCATTTTTGTAGCCAGCTTCTGCGAGTAATGTTTTGGCAAGTGCAGGGTTAAATTCTGGCATGGCTTTTTGCGCTTCAAATGCCCAAGAAGCCGGAGGCAGTAATGACTGCGCTTTAATGCCGTTACCGTAATATACCGCTTGCATGATTTTATAGACATCAATGGCGCTGGCGAGTGCTTGGCGTACACGTACATCATCAAAAGGCGGGCGTTCAGTGTTAAAGGCCCAATAACCAATATTTAAGTTTTGCTCTTTTTGAACTTTAATATCTTCACGTTGCGATAAAATACTCAACTGTGCGCTGCTTGGGTGCGCAGTCACATCACACTCTTTAGTGAGCATTTTCGCAACGCGTGTGGTGCCGTTTGGCGTAATGTCATACACCAGTTGCTCAAGTACTACAGGGTGTTTCCAGTAATCAGGGTTGCGGTAATAGCGAATTAAACGGTCGCGACGATATTCTTTATATACATAAGGACCAGTACCCACGGGATATTGGTCAAATAAGTTTTCTTGATTTCGCGATTTAAGCTGCATGGCGTATTCTTCGGATAACACCACGGCAAAATCGGTTGCGAGGTTTGCTAAAAAGCTGCTTTCAGCATTATATAGCTCAAACCGTACTTGGTAATCAGAAACACGCACAATGCGACGAATAAGCTGATCAATACCCACACTTTGAAAATAAGGGTAACTGGCATCACCAACAAAGTGATAAGGGTTATAAACGTCGAATAAGCGGCTGAAAGTAAAAATTACATCATCAGCGTTAAAATCACGGCTTGGGGTAAAGTATTTTGTGGTATGAAATTTAACCCCTTTACGCAGGGTAAAGGTAATTGCTTTGCCGTCTGGGCTAATTTTCCAATCAGTTGCCAGCTCTGCTTTAAACTCGGCAGACACCGGATCAATACTTAACAGGCGATCATAAAGCTGATTGGCGATAATATCGATAGTCGAACCCGTCGTTGTCACTTGCGGATTAAACGACACAGGATTTGCTTCAGCGCAATAGACTAAGCCCTGGTTTTTTTGTTCTGTGGTTTTTTCTTCGTTATCTAGGCAGCCTACTAAGCACACCAAAGACAAAGCAAGTAACGGTTTAAACACCTGATTAGCCTCTAACTATTGCTGCTGATCTAATAAATTGTATTTTTTCAAATAGCCACGTAATTGATGATACGTTAATTCTAAGTGTTCTGCAGTTTTCTTTTGGTTAAATTGGCTATGTTCAAGCGCTTTTTTAATGACATCAATTTCAAAGTCGTTAGACAGCTGCTTTAAATTACAAGGAAATTGAATGTCGGGCTTATTAAGTGTTACAACGTCTTGATTTTGTGTCGTGGCGATAGGCGCAGCTTCTACGTTTGCAACAGGGGCACTGCTAACTGCTGCTTTTACGCGCTGTTTAGGTCTAAACTTACTCGCAAATGGGTCTAAAATAATCTGGTGAACGGGAATATGTTCGTTACCATGACGATATAAGCTACGTTCAACCACATTCTTTAATTCACGAATATTACCCGGCCACTCATAAGATTGCAGCGTTTCGATGGCGCTACGCGTAAAGCCACTAAATAGCTCCCACTCAAGATCGCGAGCCATGTTAATTGCAAATTGTTCTGCCAGTAGCATGATATCTTCTTGGCGTTCACGCAGCGGGGGAAGGGTAATAACATCAAAGGCGAGGCGGTCGAGTAAGTCGCTTCTAAATTCGCCTTGCTCAGCTAGGGTTGGTAAGTCTTCATTGGTCGCACAGACTAAACGGGTATCGACTTTAACGGTTTGCTTACCACCAACGCGTTCAAATTCGCCGTATTCAATAACGCGTAGTAGTTTTTCTTGTACCATCGCCGAGGTATTGGCTAATTCATCAAGGAATAGCGTACCGCCATTAGCACGTTCAAAGCGGCCTTCGTGGCGTTTACTAGCACCGGTGAATGCGCCACTTTCATGACCAAATAATTCACTTTCGAGCAGGTTTTCGTTAAGCGCTGCACAGTTGAGCTTTATATAGTTTTGGTCCCAACGCTTAGATAAAAAGTGCAAACGCGCAGCAATAAGTTCTTTACCCGTACCGCGCTCACCAATAATAAGGACTGGCTTTTCTAAACTGGCTAGTTGCGAAACTTGATCAAGCACACTTAAAAAACTGTCAGATTGGCCGAGTAAATTATCCTGTTGGCGAAATTGGCTCATATTCCCTAACTCTTAGTCATTTTTACTAAGATCTAGTGTATTTCATTATCTATGAGAACTAAAGAAATTTATAAATTTAGTTTAACTGTTTGAATATATTAAGTTATTCTAAGTTTATAAAAGTTGGCAAGCATATTGATACTAGATATACCAACTGATTAAGTTAAAACACCAAAGAGGTAAATGTTATGGGAATTTTTTCACGTTTTGCAGACATCGTTAATTCTAATATCAATGCCATCTTAGATAAAGCAGAAGACCCAGAAAAAATGGTTCGCCTGATCATCCAAGAGATGGAAGATACATTAGTAGAAGTTCGCTCTACATCAGCAAAAACACTTGCTGAGAAAAAAGAGCTAGTACGTCGCGTTGAAACTTTGAAAGTTCAAGTTGCAGACTGGCAAGAAAAAGCTGAATTAGCGCTAAATAAAGACCGTGATGATTTAGCACGAGCAGCACTGATTGAAAAGCAAAAGTCAGCAGATGCAGTCGCAGCAGTTGAAACTGAGCTTGAGCATGTAGAGTCTCACATCGAGAAACTACAGCAAGAAGTCAGCACGTTACAAGAGAAGCTAGCTGATGCAAAAGCGCGTCAAAAAGCAATCATCTTACGTCAACGCTCTGCTGAGTCACGTCTTGAAGTTAAAAAAGCACTCGACAGCTCTAAAGTTGAAGACGCTTTAAACCGCTTCGAACGTTACGAAACTAAGATCGATGGTCTAGAATCACAAATAGAGTCTTATGATCTTGGTAAAAAATCATTAGCTGACGAAATTGCTGGTCTTCAGCAAGACGAAAAGATTGATGATGAGCTAGCTGAGCTTAAGAAAAAACTAGCAGATAAAAAATAATAAATGGGGGCATGTCCCCCAATGCTTAAACACATAACGGATTGACAGGAGAGTACCATGTTCGACGCAGAAGTTTTGATGGCACCGATTATTGTTTTTATGGTGGTTGTTGCCCCACTTTGGCTAATTTTACATTACCGTAGTAAAAAACAAGTGAGCCAAGGTTTAAGTGAACACGAGCACCGCCAATTATTAGAGCTTGCACAAAAAGCAGATAAAATGGCAGAGCGTGTTGAAACATTAGAAGCCTTACTTGACCAAGAGGCTCCGCAGTGGAGACGTAAAGTATGAGTACCAAACGCGAATTATTTAGAGACGCAGAGCGTGGCAAAATAGCAGGTGTGTGCGCAGGTATCAGCGATTACTTTAACATGGAGCTTTGGCTGGTACGTATTTTAGTCGTGACAGCAGTGCTATTATCAGGTGGTCCATTTATTGTAGTTGCTTACATTGCTGCTTGGTTTATTTTAGATAAAAAACCAGCAGAAAAAACAGAGAAAAGCACAGACAGCATTCACCAAGACCCGCTTGAAGTAAAATTTAAAGTATGGCAAAAAGGGGAACCACCTCGCCGTGCATTGCAAGACTTAAAAGATCGTCTTGCTCGAGTTGATGGTCGTTTACAAGAGATGGAACGCTATGTCACATCAACAGAATTTACGGTTAGCCGTGAAATCAACAAACTTTAAAGGATATATACGCACCTTGTTTGCATCGTGATACCCAGCGCAAATAAGGTGCTAGACACTTTATGAGCCAATCATTTGCAAAGAACACCTTTAATTCGTTAAAAAATAAAGCGGAAAAAGCCCTTCACCGTAGTTTAGATCAACACGTGAAATTAGCCGTCACAGGGTTAAGTGGCAGCGGCAAAACCGCTTTTATTACCGCCTTGGTTAAACATTTAACCAGCCAAGCTGACGATAAAAACTTACCTTTTTTTGATGTGATGCGCGAAAAGCGTCATATCGCCACAAAAATAGTGCCGCAGCAAGCACTGACAATACCGACATTTGAATACACAAATGCATTAGCAGCGTTATTACCTGTTGAAGGTGAGCCTGCATGGCCTGCCTCTACCGAGCGTATAAATACGCTACGTTTAGCTATTAAGTACCAAAGTAATTCGGGGCTACGCGGTCACTTTGCACCGCAATCAACACTCTATTTAGACATTATTGATTACCCAGGTGAATGGCTACTTGATTTGCCAATGCTAGAGCAATCATTTGCTGATTGGTGTGAGTCACAATACTCACTCTTGCAGCAAACAGCACGCAACGAAAAAGCGAAGCCATTTTTAACAGCCCTTGCTGAACTTGATTTATCAGCCAGTGTTGATGAGAGCAAACTTGCTGATGTCGCTGCGCTTTATCAGCAGTTATTAGTGGGCCTTAAAAAAGACACCAAACTTGCCATGCTGCAACCTGGTCGTATGCTGATGCCAGGGGAGCTTAAAGGAGCGCCGCTACTACAGTTTTTTCCAGTTGCGAATGTGCCTGACGACATAACCGAAGGGTCGAATTTAGCGCATCTTAAAAAGCGCTATAAAGCCTATGTAAAAGAGGTTGTAAAACCTTTTTACGAGCAGCATTTTCGTCATTTTGACCGACAAATTGTGCTGGTGGATGTGCTCAGCGCCTTGAATGAAGGCAGCGAAACCTTGCATGAGCAAAGCCGTGTTATTAACCAATTGCTGGCGCACTTTAATTATGGTGAAGCAAGTTTCTTTAAACGTTTGTTTAAACCAAACATCGACAAGCTACTGTTTGCGGCCAATAAGTCAGATCATATTAGTGCGCAATACCATAAAGATTTAGCGCTATTGCTTGATTCAATCGTGCATGACCAAACGAATCATTTAAAGTTCGAAGGTGTGCAAATCGAAACCATGGCAATGTCATCTATCTGCGCAACAGAGCCACGCCAAGTGGCTGAGAAAGGCCAACAGTTAGCTTGTATTTATGGCAAGCCTTTAGGCGAGCAAGAATGGCTAACGTATTTACCGCCGCAGCCACCGTCACGCCTTCTCAACAAACAAGAGTGGCCAAAACAGGGCTTTGAGTTCTTATCGTTTTCGCCACTGCCATGCCCTGATAAACGGTTAAAGCATATTCGTTTAGATCATGTCATGCAGTACCTGATAGGAGATAAACTAACATGAGTGAGCAACCAAAGGAGATGAACTTTCAGGCAGGTCGCCGTATTTCAAGCTCTGTAAGTAATGAAGCGCCAGCGAAGGAGTTAACCGTTGCTAAAGTGATAGAAAACGCCGAATTTATCGACACTGAAGAAGATCAGCAAGATAGCATTGAGCTTGAGCCCGTGTATAAAAAGTCTAAATGGCAAACCCTAAAAGGGGTGTTTGTTGTTAGCTTTTTAATTTTAGTGCTACTTGAGTTTGCGATGTCATTGTTTGTGACGTTTCAGCAATCAATTATTTTAGGTTCGGTGTATTTAACGGCTGTTCTCAGTGGTGTGCTACTGATTGCCCGTGTTATTTGGCGCGAGTACCGCATGCTAAGAAGTTTAAAGCGTAATCAATTGCATCGTACCGAGGCCGACCGCTTACTCAATAGCGAGCAAGTAGGTGAAGCATTACCATGGCTAGAAAAGCTTAATAAACATCAAACGCTTACTGGGTTTGAAGAGTTTAAGCAGCAAATAGCAAGTCACCATACTGATAAAGAAATCATGACCTTATATGCCGATAGCTTGTTGGTAAGCCAAGATCAGCAAGCGAAAAAACTGATTAACCGTTTTGCCACTGAGTCTGGCTTATTGGTTGCGCTAAGCCCGTTGGCTTTAGTCGATATGATGGCGGTGCTATGGCGTGGCACTAAGCTCATTGAACAAATTGGCCGTATTTACGGTATTGGTTTTGGTTATGCAAGCCGTATTAAATTGTATCGCTTATTAGTGAAACAAGTGCTGTTTGTTGGTAGTGCAGAGTTAGTCTCAGATTTAGCGGCAACGGCACTAAGCGCTGAATTACTGGGGAAATTGTCGGGCCGAGCAGCGCAAGGGCTAAGTGCAGGTATTTTTACCGCGCGTATAGGGTATAAAGCGATGGAGCTTAGTCGCCCGTTACCTCGCTTAGAGCATAAGCGCAGCTTGCTAAAAGAAACCGCCAATAGTATTGCCCGTAAAATTGCCTCACGTACGAGCAACAAAGAGACCGAAAATACAAAATGACAACTTTTGTGTACAGTTAATAAAAACGGCTGAGTGATATTTAGCCATCTGAGCATCCGGCATGCTTGTGCATTGTGGGTATCTACGTTTTATTTATGAGTATGAAGTACTGATAATAAAAACGAGAACACACAATGACTAAGCATCACTTACATACACAATGTATTCACGGTCCAGAAAAACCAAATGATCCACATGGCGCACTGAGTGCGCCACTTTATCAAACCTCTACCTTCTCTTTTGCTAATGCAGCCCAAGGTGCAGCCCGATTTGCCGGTGAAGAGCAGGGCTTTATTTATACCCGTTTGGGTAATCCGACAACCCAAGAGCTAGAACAAAAAGTGGCTCAGTTAGAAAACTGTGAAGCAGCGGCTGCCACAGCGACCGGTATGGGAGCCGTGTCTGCGTCTGTGCTTAGCTTTTTACAACAAGGTGACCATCTAGTCGCATCAAGCGCGTTATACGGTTGTACCTTTGCATTTTTTGCTCACATGTTGCCGCGCTTTGGTATCGAAGTCACTTTTGTTGATATGACTAACGAAGCTGAACTTCGCGGCGCGGTTAAAGCCAATTCAAAAATGATTTTTGCAGAAACGCCAATTAATCCGACCATGGCGGTGCTTGATCTAAGTTTAATTGCCGATGTTGCCAAGCAGCATCAACTGATAAGCGTTATCGACAATACCTTCTTAACGCCTCTGCTCCAGCAACCTACCTCGTTTGGTATTGATATTGTGGTACACAGCGCAACTAAATACCTAAATGGCCATGGTGATGTGGTGGCAGGGCTTGTATGCGGCACAGAGGAGCATATCAACCTGATAAAAATGACGGTGCTAAAAGATATTGGTGCAACGATTAGCCCTCATGATGCATGGTTAATTAATCGCGGTTTAAAAACCCTTGCTGTACGCATGGAGCGCCACTGTGCAAGTGCAAAAGTAGTTGCTGAATATTTAGAGCAGCACCCGTTGGTAAGCAAAGTTTATTACCCTGGGCTTAAATCACATCCGGGTCATCAATTTATTGGCTCACAGATGAAAGCCGCTGGTGGTGTTATTGCCTTTGAAATAAAAGGCAGCCTTGAAGATGGCGAAACATTTATAAATAACACCCAGCTTTGCACGCTTGCTGTGAGTTTAGGGGATGCTGAAACCCTCATTCAACATCCTGCATCGATGACACATTCGCCTTATACACCTGAAGAAAGAGCAGCTGCTGGGATCAGTGATGGCTTAATTCGATTATCAGTTGGCCTTGAGGATGTTAACGATATTATTAACGATCTTAAAGCTGCATTTACATTCGTTGGTTAGGTTGTAATTTTAAGTTTACGACAAAGGCTGGTTTTAACCCTTTAAAAACGTGGTGTGTAAACTTTTTGATCTTTTGGTGTAATTTTATGTTTACGTTAGGGCTGTTTCTGCAAACCTTAGAAACAGCCTTAACTATTAAAATTTCGCTTACTTTTACATAGTATCGGCTTAACAAGTTAATGAGATTCTGATCAATGCTGATCAAGATTTAACGAAGAAGGTTATTATGGCTAAAGCAAGTAATTACACCTCCAAGCAACCTGATGAAAATGGGGTTATCCATTGGAGCGAAGAAGAAAATAAAATATGGTCTGAGCTAGTTGCTCGCCAACTCGCTTGCATAGAAGGTAAAGCCTGTGATGAATATTTAGCAGGCCTTAAGAAAATTAATTTACCAACAGATCGTATTCCACAACTTAGTGAACTCAACGAAGTGCTACTCGAAACAACGGGCTGGCAAGTTGCGCCTGTTCCGGCACTGATCGATTTTGATGAGTTCTTTCGATTACTAGCAAACAAGCAGTTCCCAGTAGCGACTTTTATTCGCAGCCGAGAAGAGTTTGACTACTTACAAGAGCCAGATATCTTCCACGAGATTTTTGGTCATTGTGCGATGCTTACCAACCCAGCATTTGCTGAGTTTACACACAAATATGGTCAGTTAGGTTATGCCGCTGAAAAGAAAGATCGTGTTTATTTAGCACGCCTTTACTGGTTTACTGTTGAGTTTGGTTTAATGCAAACCGAACAAGGTCTGCGAATTTATGGTGGTGGTATTTTATCAAGCCCAGGCGAAACACAATACGTGTACTCAGATAAGCCAGAAATCAATGCGATGAACGTGCTTGATGTATTACGTACACCTTATCGTATTGATATTATGCAGCCTGTGTACTACACCATTAACTCAATCAATGACTTATTTGATATTTCACAAATGGATATCATGTCGCTGGTGAGTAAAGCAAAAGAATTAGGGCTACATGAGCCAAAGTTTCCTCCTAAAGAAAAATTAGCAAGTTAAGGATTTATAATGTCTTCATTAAGCACACAAAAGTGTGAAGCGTGTCGTGCGGATGCGCCTAAAGTATCTGATGCTGAATTAGCAGAATTGATCAAAATGATCCCAGACTGGGTTCCTGAAGTGCGCGACGGCATTATGCAATTAGAGCGTGTTTACAAGTTTAAAAACTTCAAGCAAGCACTTGAGTTCACTAATAAAGTGGGCGATATGGCTGAAGAAGAAGGTCACCACCCAGGCCTGTTAACCGAGTGGGGCAAAGTAACCGTTACTTGGTGGAGCCACTCTATCAAAGGGTTACACAAAAATGATTTTATCTGTGCTGCTAAAACAGACGATGTATTCGCTGCACTGTAAATTTTAAGTTCTGCCCAGAACGATAAAAGGCGTAACCTCAGGTTGCGCCTTTTTGCTTTTTTAGAGCCCAAGAATTAACATTAGGCTCTTATCTATGCGAGAACACTAGAAAAGTAAATAATGAAAAACAAAGCGCTTATTCTGCCATTCCTACTCATTTTGCTGCCCTTAATTGATAGCTTGTTTATCCCGCAAACATTTGGCATTCAATGGCATAGCCCTAAGCTGATGTATCAAATAGGCGTAGCACTGATGATTGTAAAGCTAACTATGGTTGCCATTGGGCTTTGGTTATTACTCAAAGCAAAGCGCCTTTATATGGAAGCTAGTAAATCGACTCGTATTGTTAAATTTTCAGTATTTTTACTCGGCGGCTTACAAGTGGTGATAATGACAGCAATATGCTTTTGGTATTTAGTAGCGGGCACGCAAGCGAAACATTTTATGCTGCAAGACAACATTGCTGTATTTACCGCTGATTATGGCGTATTTGCACCGGTACATCATGAGTTCTCATTTATATGCTTTGATGCCAATGGTTTTTACCACATGCAACCAATTGCTCAGCTTCCTTGGCTCGGAACCTTTACCTTTACTAGCCAAGATTCACGTTTGATCATTCAACATAAAAACCAAAGTGGCGCGAATACTCAAGAAATTTCATTAAAAGGGTTTGGCTGTTTGCTGTGAGAGCTGTTGGCCTTGTGAAAGGAGGCTGCGATTATAAGTGGTTTTCTGAATACTTGCTCTGCAGAAGCCATTATCAGCCATTTTTAAATCATGATTGTGACATGACACATGGAGACAAATTGAAAAGTTTAAGGATAGTAAAATACACTTTAGCCATGCTGGCTTTGAATACCGTATTAAGTACTTTTATCACTCTAATAATTGGTAGTGATAATTTAGCTTCACTCTCATTCGGCAAATATTTTACATACCAGTTATTACCCTCTTATTTATTGAGCGCAGCAATTTATACCGTTATGGCTAAGCGCAATGTTGTAAAAGCTTGGAATTATGCCCTAAGTGTATATTTACTGAGCTTTATAGTGGGAACAGTAATTGTATCGATACTATTACAAACGTTATTTATCCCACCTTTATGGTTTGTAGAAGTGCCTTTGAGTATAGCCTTTGCGATTGTTGGTACTGTCATCGGAATTAAGTTAGGTACTCTGGATAGTAAGGAAGTCGAAGGCCCCTGATCTTGTTTTTTCTTTCATAAGGCAAAAAACAAGACTTGACCCTCTTAAAACTTTAGGTTGGGAAATATGAATATTACAAAAGCATCAGAGTTGATGGCCCTTCACAGAGCCATTGTTGAGGCAAAGTTCAAAGAGTCGCACTTTGATTCCGCCATTCCATATAGTGGGATTATTGCAGATTTATCATCAAGGATTCTTGCGGATATTGTTCATACTCTGTTGGAAAACGACGAGCACGATGAAGCGATTGGTTGGTCGTCATTAATTAAACTAAATGAAGATTGGCATGGCTATGAGTGTATAAAGAACTGGATACGAGAAACTAGAAGTTGGATTGATATGGATGAGGAAGATAAATCACAATTCATTAAAGTTTTGTGCTCACCATACCAACCATCAAAACATCAACTAAACAACTTAATTAAGTTTGGTGATACAAATTGTAAGGTTTAACTTTCTTGTATCCTGTAGCTGGTAAAAATAATGAATTGTTTAATTTTGAAGGCTTAGGTCTTGTGCCTATTGAGTAAAAAGTCATAAGCAAAATCTAACCCAATAGATTGAAAAAATTAAAGGTTATAGATAAATGTCAGGTACAAAGTTGTATACGTTTTTAATGGATTGGAATGGCGGTACTTTCATATCTCAGTCTAGGGGTGACAATATTCAAGAAGCAACGAAGGGTTGGTTAAATCAATTAAGTATTAAAAAAATAAAAACATCTGAAAGAAGTCTTTCTTTGTTTAAGAGTAGCTTACAGGACGATTTGCAGCCAATTGCAATAGAGGGTAATACATCTGTTTGGTGTCTTTCTGAATTCATAAGTGGTGAGTTAGCAATCATTAATATAATCGCCACCCTCGAAAAATAAAATTACTCTACTGGTTAGAGCAAATGGAGGGTGGAGCTACCTTTCGGCTTCTAAAAAAGTCTAAAACTAAGAGGCAATAGATTTATGCCAAAGTTAAGTCAAATAGAACTTTACCTTGACGGTAATTATTCGGAAGAAGATAAAAAGGTGTTTCTTTTTAAGTCTCGTTGCTTGTGTAATTTTTGGGAAAGGGAAATCGGTAAACTCAAGTTTACCTCTAAATACTCACGAATAAATGTTTATGTGACAGATGGCAGTACAGAGATAAGGGTGCAGCCAATGAAAGTTGTGCCTTTCCTCGAAGTTGTAGTTCATTACCCGTTAGAGAAAATAAGCCATTTAAAGGATTCTCAGTTTCAACAGCATTACATAAGGATATTAGAAAAAGCTTTGTCGGCTGCTATATCTGCAATGCCAATTCCTCTTGAACAAAGCTTGGATATACTGCAACGGTTCGAAGCTAACAATTATGAGAATGAATGGGTTCAATCTGAAAAAGTATCGGCCAAGAAATCAATAGAATCTAAAGTCATTGCTACACTCTCAATGCATGAATTTAAATTAACTCAATTTGTTTATTTGGATTGCAAATTAGCAGATCAACTAATTATTGTTAAGACTCTACCAAGAGAACTCTTGTTTAATAGTTATCTAGGCAAGCTTTCTATATCAAAGGGCAATATTCTTGAATATAAAAAAGGAAAAAGTACATTGTCACAATTTGATCTTACATCAGCTAAATTTATTTAGTTTGTTTAACTAAGCGTATATGAAGTGGGCTGCCCTATCTTTTTTACTTTAATAAGTAAAAAAACAAGACCTGCTCCTATCAGTGGAATAGATATGTTTTAGATTAGAGTTGAGGGATTTTCTCAAGTTCCTAGTGTAGGCAAAGTTTTTCAAATTGCACAAGACTATGAATGCATAGATGAGCTATGGATATACTAAGCTCTGCATTAAGCTCGATTGATGACATAAAATTTGTAATCGAAGGGGTTGGAATAAAGTGGCCTGTTGATGTAACGTCGGATTTAGTCGGTAATCCTGCGTCGAAGATAGTTGACTCTAAGTTAAATAAAAAGAAGCAACTCTAACTTGTCGTATAGGAAATTGATTAATGCTTAAAGAAAAAAATTTTTTTAGACGCCCAGTTAAACATGCATTATGGGCCACGGTACTTATTATGATATTTGTAACTATTAGACTCGCTATAGGGGAAAGAGTCGGTACAAATTTTGAAATAGCCATAAGGTATATTTTTGCTTGGCCTTTTGTTTATGCTTGCGTTTACATCTTACTAATTGTTTACCTGTACTTTAACCCAGATGCAGATAAACCAAGGAATTAATAGGATTTCTTTGAAATACTTCTCAAAGCAAATAGGATCTGATTTGTGCCGTTCTGCCAGCAGGTAGCGGTGCCGCTGGAGCAATAGGGGATGCAGTCAATGAATCATCAAATAGTAATACACCATCTATTAGAGATACTTTGGTAATTGGGCTGATGTATGTAACTGGACCTAGAAAGCAGTTGGTAATGCTATTGGCAAAGTCGCTGAAGCAGCAGAAGGTTCGTTTGGAGTATTAGACAACCAAGCTACCGATATTGCGACACAAATAACAAAGGATATCGTAAGAAAAACTGTTGATGAAGCAATGAAACCAAATAAAAAGTAGTATATGAAAAGTAAAAATATTTTTATAAGAGCAATAAAATATAGCTTAATCTCTTCAAGTATAATTTTATTACTTGTGCTGTACCGGATGCTCACATCCGAAGTTGTGGGAGAACCCTTAGAAATATTTTATCGACTTCTGATCACCTGTTGCGGGGTTGTACTTTCTATGTATTTTATATTTGTTTTATATCTGTACTTTAACCCAGATGCAGATAAACCAAGGAACAAAGATTAAAGTTATGTCCCTGCCTCCAAGTAACCAATAGGGTCAGTTCTAACCAAAAGGAGAAAATGAAGGACCATGTTTTGCTTTTTGCCCTTGGTAAGTCTGAAGTGGCAATTTATTAGTGAAACGAATGGCTCTGGTTCAATAATAGCAACACATAAATATGGCCCATTTGGAGAGCCAATTAATACAAGCTCATCGCGTTTCCGTTACACTGGGCAAATCTTAATCCCTAGTACTGAGCTTTACTACTACAAAGCACGGATTTAACACCCTGAATTGAAGCTGGCTCCTCAGTCGTAACCGGTATAGCTGGAGCAACAATAGCTACAGTATTAGAAGAACAAAAGAAAAAGTGATGGCGAATAGCATGTTAAATAGCTTTTATAAAATCTGCGGTTCACTCTTGATTGTGATAAGTCTAAGTGCTCTGTTTTGGGGGGAGCTTCAATCCAAGGCTCCTTCTCAAAATGAACTAATCTCGGTTCATGGAAAAATGGTTAGTTTCCATAACAACGGTTTAAACTTAAAAGTAGTGCTGGAAGGCGATTCTAATAAATATTTGTATCCTCGCTGGAATGGCAAAATGATCGAGTTAAATGATGAGTTGTCTAATCATATAGGTTCGTACATTGAACTATCTGTGGAGTTGAAAAATAAAGAAGCAAGTGTTTTTGCTATTCGTATTGGAAACGATTTTGAACTATCACTGCAAGATATTGAGGGAAATAAAAGCGAATGGATTAAATCGTTGAGGTATTTAGTTTTGTTTGTGTTTTCTTTAGGACTGTTTGTTTATTTTATTGGCGATAAGCTAGTTAGACTAGATGATAAACTTTCGTAGAAGAAAGAATAAAGGGGTCTTGTCTTGCTTTTTGCTTCCTAGAAAGTCAAAAACAAGCGCAACTTTTAATAATCGTTACTACTTTTTATCAGAACTGCCAGCTCTTAAAATATTAAATAACTGGCAGTCATCTCAAGCCTAATAGTTATTGCTTTACCTGAACTTCGACTTCTTGCCCGGTTTGTAGTTGCTCGGCGCCGCGTACTGCGACTTTATCGCCCGCATTTAAAGTGATGTTAGAAGTCGGGGTGACTTCAACAAGTTTATCTTTGCCATTCCCTACTTTTACGGGAATTTGCAGGGCTTTGTTGTCGTTGTCGATTTTGACGATATGGGTGCCTTTTTTGCGTAAAATCAGCGCATCGCGATTCACCAGTAGTACATCCCCTTTGCTTTTTAGTGGCACGGCTACATCAACCAGTTGGCCAATTGCCCATGTTTGCTCGGCATCATTTGCTAGTAGGGCACGTACTTCTACGGTTTGTGAACGCGGATCGGTTGATGGGATCACCGCTGTTATGGTGGCTGTTGTCATATCTGGGGCTGATAAGTCGCCGGCTTGAATTGGTAACTCTATGCCTTTGTGTAAAAACTTTAAGTATTTAACAGGCACGTACAAACGCACTTCTAAGTTATTAATATCGAGCAGAGTGACCAGTTCATCTGCGCGATTTATTTCGCGACCAGCGCGTTTAAAACGCTCGCTGATCACGCCATCAAATGGGGCGAGCACGGTTGCACGCGAAAGTTGATCGTCTATCACTTTTAATTCAACCTTAGCCAGTGCGATATCAGATAACGCAAGGTCATGCTTATTTTGCATATCATCGACTTGGCTTGCTGCAGCACTACTGGCTTTGGCGAGTTTTTGTAAACGAGCGAGCTCTTGTTGATATAAGCGTAGGTTTATTTTGGCGCGATTGAGCATTTCTTGCTGGCGTGCTTTTTCAAGTTCAAGCGGTAAGGTGTCCATTCGAACTAGGGTGTCGCCACTATTAACCAGAGTACCTGGTTCAACAACATATAATAAACGCCCGCTAACGCCTGCTGTTAGGGTTACATCGTCTTTGCCATACAAAGTGCCGCTTACTTCAATTTCGCTTGTCAGCGGGGCTTGTGTGACGGTTTCTACTGTAACCGGCACGACTGCAAAGGCGTTAAATGCGATAAGACTGAATAGCGCACAAAAGCGAGCGGTTAATTTACGAAAAGGTGTGTTCATTGTTTTAATACTCATTGATTCGATACCAAGCTTAAAGGCGTTTTTTCTGGTTGCTGTTTGTTATTAACGGGCGGCAGTTGTCTGCCAAGTTGCAATAAACTTGGCATTAATATCAGGGTGAATAGGGCGCTAATGGCCATGCCGCCGACAATCACAGTGGCAAGGCCACGGTAAATTTCTGATCCTACCCCCGGCATTAGCATCAGTGGCAGCATGCCAAATAAGCTGGTTAAGGTACTTAAGTAAACGGGTCTTGCGCGCAGCAGCACTGCTTGGCGAACAGCGTCTTCTCGGCTGAGCCCTGCGGCCATTGCGACACGGGTTTGGTCAACCAATAAAATGGCATTATTTACCACCAGACCCAGCAAGATAATAAAGCCAATCATGGTCAGTAAGTCGAGTGATTGGAAGGTAAATAAGTTAAGTACGAATAGGGCCAGGACACCGCCTGCAATTGCCAATGGCATGACCAGTAAAACTAACGCGCTATCTTTGGCTGACTTAAACAATGCGGTCATTAGCAAGAATAAAATAAACAGAGCCAAGATAAAGTTGATTGTCATTTCTTGCATGGCTGAATTCATCTTTTGTGCGTTACCCGCCAATATCGCGCCAGAGCTGTCGGGCAAGCTTGCACGAACTTTCGGCATAACTTGCTCTGAGAGAATGGTTTGCGCTTGTTGTAAGCTCATATCTGCTGGTGGCGTGACAACAGTACTCACGGTACGGCGGCCATTAACACGCCTAAGCTGGGTTGGGCCTACGGTGCGTTCAATATTGGCAAGCTCGCCTAAGGTTTGAATACCTGATTGTGGGGTCACAATGGGCAGTGCTTTAAGCTCCTCTGGAGTTTGCCATGGAATACCGCGCAAAATCACGTTCATGCGTTCGTTGCCATCAAAGTATTCATTAACAAATAACCCGCCTGTATAGGCTTGCACTGCTTGAGATACGTCACGACGAGTTAGCCCTGCTTGGGTTATACGACGGTCATTGGGTGTGAGCCTAAGTTCTGGCTCTGCCATATCGAGTCGTGGTTGTGGCCTTGCAGTGGCATTCGGCATTGCTTCGGTGACAGCTTGCAGCGCCACATTAGCACCGGCGATTAGCTCGTCCATATTCGGACCCGTTAAATCGATATTGATATTACGACCATCACCGCCATTAGCAACTTGGATCATCGACCCTCTAAAGAAGAATACTTGGGTGTCGGGTAAATCGATGAAGATTTCTTCTCGGGCTACCTTCATTAATTCTTCAACACGTTGCGGATCAGCAGAATAAATAAAGCCGCCAGCATTCGAACCAAAAGCATAAAAGTTAAAATCTTTAATTCCCGGCTCTTTTTCACCTGTGTAATAAGGCATTAAACGCTTTTTAATACGCATCAGCAGCTCTTCTTCCATAAACTGCACATTGCCGCCAGGCGGGGTATTTAAGTTAAAGAAAAAGCCATCGGTTGGTGCGCGCGGCATAAAATCAGTTTTCGGGAGCATGGTCATGGTCGCGACGAGTGAGCCACCCAATAACGACACTATCCATACTATTTGTTTAACGCGGGTATTGGTAAGCGCCATGATGAAGTTAGTTAGCTTATGCCAATATTTACTATAAGGATCCGCTTTTAGCTCTTTGTCTGGCCAAAAGTGGTTAGCTAACGGAATAAGTGTAATTGCGCAAATCATAGAGGCAATAACTGCAATGGATAAGGTAAGCGCCAAGTCCGAGAATAACTGCCCCTCAATACCTGCCATAAATAAAATTGGCAAGAAGATAGCAACGCTGGTGGTGGTTGAGGCAAATAAAGCGCCTGTTACTTGAGCTGCGCCTTTTAGCGCGGCTTTTTTAGTATCAAAGCCTTCGCTTCTGAGCCTTGCGATGTTTTCTTGCACTATGATGGCGGCATCAAGTACTAAGCCAACAGCAAAGGCAAGGCCTGCCAGTGAAATAACATTTAAACTGCGATCAAAAATATTCAACGTTAAAAACGCGACTAACAAAGAGACAGGAATTGTCGCTGCAATCACAAACGTGGCCTTTAAGCCTCTAAAGAACAGCCACAAGATTAAACACGACAGCAGAACACCTAGGCCTAAGTTACTTTTTACCAACGACAAAGCATTACGAATATGCACAGAGGCATCAAAACTTAATTCAATCGATAAGCCATTCTCAGCCAGCGGCCCTTCGTTTAGCTCTTTAATGGCAAGGTTAATTTCGTCGAGTAGGGCAACGGTATTGGCTTCGTTAGCGCGCGAAATACGAATGTAATACGCGGGTTTACCATTTCGGCCACTCATTCCTAAACGGTCAGAAAAAGTGCGTTCTACACTTGCGATATCGCCAAGGTAAATGGGTCTATCGCCTGAATAACCAACGCGCATTTGTGCCATGCTTGATAAATCATATTGCCCAGTAAAACGTACTGTATATTGACGGCGGCCAACATTGGCAAGGCCACCAGAGGTATCGCGTGAGCTGGCTAATACGTTACTGATTTGGTCAAGGCTGACGCCAAGTGCGGCAGCTTTGTGGGGGTCAAAGGTGATACGTAACTCTTTTGGTCGCTCACTGGCTAAGTCAACGCGGGCAACACCAGGAATACGTGCCAAACGGGGCTCAACAAATTCATCGATTTGTTTTTGGAACTGCGCCATGTCTAAATCAAGGCTGTCGCTATTAAAATCTTTCGGGGTGACCAGTAACGTTGCTGCGGCTTCCCCATTATTACCGCCAGCAAATACAACAGGATCAAATGCATCTAACGGCAGGGGCGGCGCTTGGTTAAGGCTAGTTAACACATCAAGCATAGCCTGTTGCATGTTTTGCCCAACAGCAAAAGTCAACGTGATAGAGCCATTACCACGGTTAATGTAAGTATTAACCTCTAAGGCACCCGGGGTGTTTTTTACTGCGTTCTCGAGCGGCTCAATGATCACCGATTCAATCTCTTCAGGTGCAGCTTGGCGCCAGCCAGAGAAAATAGTGATCTGCGGTTGCTCAATATCTGGTGTGAGCTGAATTGGCAGCTTAAAAATGCTCAACATGCCAAACAACATAATCAACACCAAGATGACAATAACACTCGCAGGGTTTTTCAGCGAACTACGTGTCAGATTCATTGTGTGTGTTCCAAAATCAGTTTGTGTGCATTGTAGTGCGATGTAAAAAAAGTGCCAGTGAGGTAAATGAAATGTGTTTCAGAAGTAACGCTGAATAGCCGTAATTAAGCGATAAAGTGTGTATTTGAAATAAGATGTAACAATTTAGCTGAGGAGCTTTAAGTTAAAAGCATTAAGTAATAGCGCCTGAAACTAGGGAGTAGTATCTTTTCGGCTAAGGGAAGCCACATTTTGCTCAAACACACGTTTTACTTCTGCACTGTAGTGATTGTGGTCGTTAATGGTGATAAATGGGTTCGTAAAACTAACATCACAGAAAACCGTATAACATTGGATTGTAACTGCAACTCGATCTGGGGTTGCAAGGCCATCTAAGGTTGTTTGCAATGCTTCAAAAACATAATCTTTATTAACGTGCGATGTTAAAGCAACTTCAAGTTCTTTAACTTCTATGCGATGTGAATTCATATCAGTTACAAAAAATTCGTATAGGTAACTACGTGATACAAACAGCAAGATTGCCACAAGATAGAATAACCCTGTGTAATAAAATAACTCCGTGTGGGTAAAACTCCGAAAAGACTTAAACATTTTTACTATTATTTTTGTTTGTTTTTTATACTAAAACATATTTGTGAGTATATCTCAACAAACTAGCTAAAAATCATTGCATTACAGATAATAAAAAAGCGCGAAACTAGTTAGCATCGCGCTTCTTATCTCAAACTTAAGCTGACAGCTTAAAGCTCCGCTTTATTATTCATCAATCGAGCGAAGTAGGGCATTAATACCTACTTTCTCGCGAGTTTGCTGATCAACTTTTTTCACGATGATGGCAGCATATAGGCTGTGCGAACCATCTTTTGACGGAAGTGAACCTGGAACAACAACTGCACCAGCTGGTACTCGGCCGTAATGAATTTCGCCAGTTTCACGGTCATAGATACGTGTGCTTTGGCTGATATAAACGCCCATTGAGATAACTGCGCCTTCTTCAACTACAACGCCTTCAACAATTTCAGAACGTGCGCCAATAAAGCAGTTGTCTTCAATAATAGTTGGGTTAGCTTGTAGTGGTTCAAGTACACCACCAATGCCTACACCGCCAGATAAGTGAACGTTTTTACCAATTTGTGCACATGAGCCAACCGTTGCCCATGTATCAACCATTGTACCTTCATCAACGTAGGCGCCAATGTTGACATAAGATGGCATAAGCACCACGTTTTTACCTACGAAGCTGCCTTTACGTGCCACAGCATTAGGCACAACACGCATGCCGCCCTGTTGGAATTGCTCTGGAGTATAGTCGCTAAATTTAAGTGGTACTTTGTCGTAAAACTGATTAACACCATCGCTCATTGGTTGGTTATCACGAATACGGAAAGACAGTAGCACCGCTTTTTTTAACCATTGATGTACAACCCACTCACCACTGATTTTTTCAGCAACACGTGCAGCGCCGCTATCAAGTAATTCAAGCGCGTCGATAATTGCTTGTTTAACTTCACTTGATACCGTGCTTGGGCTGATGCTATCGCGGTTGTCCCAGGCGTTTTCGATCATGGTTTTTAAATCTGACATAAGATCCTCTTATTCGGTTTCTGCGTTGAGTTTTTTACGCAATGCTTGATGAATTTTAGCCTGTTCTTCGTCTGTTAATGCTTGGTATTCGTTATTTGATACCACGAAGAAATCTTCTGCACGCTCACCAACTGTGGTGATCCGTGCGGCATGAATATGTAATAAGTGCGCTTGAAATACTTCCGCAATTTTTGTTAATAGACCCGGAATATCCACCGCTTGAATTTCAATTAAGCTGCGGTCTTTACGGGCATGCGGTCTAAGCACAATTTTTGGTTTGATATTAAAGTCTTTGAAGCGCTGAGAGCGATTCTTTTTAAGGCGAATTTTCTTTTTCGGGTCGCTAATTGCAAGATCTAAAGCACGTTTAATGCCTTGCGAACGGTTACTCGCAATCGGGTCACCATTGACCTCTAAAATAACAAAGCTAAATAGCACGTAGCCATCTTTTGTGGTCAGTACCTGCGCATGTTGAATCTGTGCTTTTTTCGAACCAATCACACTAACTAAACGTGAGAATAAACTGCCCGAGTAAGGGCTATAAGCAAATACTTGTGTACCACCATGCATTGCGGTGTTAGACACGGCAACGCTAGGCAGGCTTAAATCGTCACAGCTTAGTAAGTGCTCTGTGTGCCACGAAATCTGTTGCTCGCTAAAAGCAGTAAAATAATTGGCTTTAAAGCGACTCCAAATTAAGTCGATTTGATCTTCGTTACAACCGTGGTTCAGTAAGCGCTGTTTGGCTTGCTGTTTTTTATCACGTATTTGATCACGTTGGTCCATTGGATTTTCAAGCCCTAAACGAAGCGCGCGCTGGGTGTGTAAATACAGCTCACGTAGTAGGGTATTTTTCCAATCGTTCCACAGGTTATCGTTAGTTGCGCGAATATCGGCCAAGGTTAAGCAGTATAAGTAGTCAAGCTGGCGCTCATTTTTCACCTTACTTGCAAAGTCTTTAATTACATCTGGGTCATTAATATCTTTACGCTGCGCTGTAACCGACATAAGTAAGTGATTAGCCACTAACCACGAAATAAGCTTGCCATCTGAGGCTGGGAAGCGGTGTAGCTTAGCAAACGCAATTGCATCAACTGAACCAAGCTCAGAGTGATCGCCACCACGGCCTTTAGCAATATCGTGGAAAATACCGGCTAAATAAAGTAACTCAGGCTTATCCATACGAGTGACAATTTCACTACATAACGGAAATTCGCTGACTTTTGATTTATCAAAGTACTTATAAATATTGTTGATGAGTTTATGGGTATGTTCATCCACAGTGTAGGCATGGAATAAATCGAACTGCATTTGGCCAAAAATATTACGCCACTGTGGTAAGTAGGCAGCAATAATGCCGTGCTTGTGCATCAGCGTAAATGCGCGGCCCATACCGTTAGGGTGTTTGATTAAACGCAAAAATGCTTCGCGACAGGCGGCGTAATCTTGTAAATCACCCAATAAACGACGGCGAACTTGGCGCATTGTACGTATGGTACTTGGGTAAATATGGGTGATCTCTGGGTTATCAGCAATATGCTCGAACAACACAAATAGCTGATCACGGCGGAAGAACACCGATGGATTCTTAACACGAATTTGATGGCCAATGCGCTCAAAGTTACGGTCGAGCTCAATCACAGGTAATTCACCGGCACCCGGTAAAATGCTTTGCTCAAAGTATGAAAGCAGCATTTGGTTAAGCTCACGTACGCGGCTCATGATCCTAAATAAGCGTTTCATCATGCGCTCGACCGAGGCTTTACCGTCACTACCAAAGCCGAGAATTTCTGCGGCATGAGGTTGATGATCGAACAATAAGCGGTTTTCAGAGCGACCCGCAGCGATGTGCAGCGCAAAACGAATGTTCCATAGGTTTTCTAAACACTCAGACAGCTCTTGGTATTCTTCGTGAGTAAGATAGCCGTGATTTATGAGTTCTTGTAATGTTTCGGCTCTAAAGTGTTTTTTAGCAACCCAAATAATGGTCTGTAAGTCGCGCAGGCCACCTGGGTTTTCTTTGATATTGGGTTCAAGGTTATAAGCCGTACCATGGCATTTCTTATGGCGTAAACTTTGTTCTTGTACTTTTGCCAAAAAGAATTCGTCTGAGCGCCAAATCGGCGTATCTATTAAATGATTTTTTAATTTTTCGAATTCGATATGGTTACCGAAAATTAATCGGCTTTCGAGTAAGCTGGTGGCAAATGTCACATCTTCGCGTTTTTGTTCTAAAGCTTGTTCTATAGTGCGAACGCTGTGACCAATTTCTAAATTAAGATCCCAAAGCATGGTAACGAACTGGCCAATTTTCTCGCACACGGCTTCACTTGGCTGCTCGCTTACCAGCAACATAAAGTCGATATCGGAATAGGGGTGTAGTTCGCCACGACCATAACCACCCACAGCAATCAGGGCTAAGTCACTTTCGTGAGCAAGGTCGTAATCGTGAAACAGTTTAATTAATAAGCGGTCGATAAACTCAGCGCGGGCATTAATTAAGTTGCTAACGGGTTGTTTTGAGAATTCGTTCTGTAGCCATTTATAAAAATAACTAGAACAATCGCGATAATCGCTAAGTTGCTCAGCTTGGCTGAGCAACTTTTTTACTTTATTGGGTAATGCCACTGGGGCTGGCTCCTAGTGTTCGATGATCCTGTCAATAGTATCATCTGATCGGAGCGTTAAAATTTCAACACCATTTTCAGTCACTAACAGTGTATGTTCCCACTGTGCAGACAATGAACGGTCTTTTGTTACGACAGTCCAGTTGTCTTTAAGTAGCTTACATTGGCGTTTACCAGCATTAACCATAGGCTCGATTGTTAAGCACATACCTGCTTTTAATACTTCGCCAGTACCTGGTTTACCATAGTGCATTACTTGAGGTTCTTCGTGAAACTCAGCACCAATACCGTGGCCACAATATTCACGTACGATAGAATAGCTAAAGCTTTCTGCGTATTTTTGAATTGCAGCACCAATATCACCTAAGCGTACGCCTGGCTTAACCATTTTAATTGCAAGATAAAGGCTTTCTTGCGTGATATCAGCAAGACGCTTGCCTTGAATGTTAGGTGTACCAACGTGGAACATCTTAGATGTATCACCGTGATAGCCATCTTTGATCACAGTTACGTCGATATTTACGCTATCGCCTTCTTTAAGTGGTTTGTCATTTGGAATACCGTGACAAATTACATGGTTCACTGAGGTGCAAATTGATTTTGGGAAACCGTGGTAATTAAGCGGTGCTGGAATAGCATCTTGAACATTAACAATATAATCATGACAAATTGTATTTAGTTCATCTGTGGTTACACCTGGCACCACATGCGGTTCTATCATTTCTAGTACCTCGGCGGCTAAGCGCCCGGCAACACGCATTTTTTCGATTTCTTCAGGGGTCTTGATCACAGCACTCATTGAGGCTCCAAAGTTGTTTTTCAGGTCAGTTTTCAGTGCACAAATTTTGCACTAGACGTTGAGTTTTCAATTTTAATATGGTATAAAGCGCGCCGTCTTTTTACAAATAAATTCTTAACTGATTTTTTGTATTTAAGGCAAACACAATTTTATTTTAACACACACACGTATCGTCACATACACTTGGGTGCACTTAAGTTACAAATTAACTGCGGTGTTGGTGCTATGGGATATGTGGAGGCCTAACCCTAAATTATAGAGGATTATACAAATGGCAAACGTTTCAATGCGCGATATGCTTCAAGCTGGTGTTCACTTTGGTCACCAGGCACGTTACTGGAACCCTAAGATGAAGCCTTTCATCTTCGGCGCTCGTAACCGTGTTCATATCATCAACCTAGAGCAAACTGTACCAATGTTCAACGAAGCACTTAAGTTCTTATCGAACGCAGCTTCTAACAAAGGTAAAGTACTTTTCGTTGGTACTAAGCGCGCAGCAAGCGAAGCAGTTAAAGAAGCAGCGATCCAAAGCGAGCAGTTCTACGTAAACCACCGTTGGTTAGGTGGTATGTTGACTAACTGGAAAACAGTTCGTCAATCAATCAAGCGTCTTAAAGACCTTGAAGCGCAAAGCCAAGACGGTACTTTCGAGAAATTAACTAAGAAAGAAGCGTTAATGCTTACTCGTGAAATGGAAAAGCTTGAAAAGAGCCTTGGTGGTATCAAAGACATGGGCGGTCTTCCTGACGCGCTTTTCGTTATCGATGCAGACCACGAGCACATCGCTATCCGTGAAGCTAACAACCTAGGTATTCCAGTTGTTGCTATCGTTGATACTAACTCTAACCCAGACGGTGTTGATTACATCGTACCTGGTAACGACGATGCGATCCGTGCTATCCAACTTTACACAGGCGCTGTATCAGCTGCGATCACTGAAGGTCGTGAGAACAACATCGTTGCTCAAGCTGAGAAAGACGACTTCGTAGAAGCTGAGTAATTAGCTGTCATCAAGTCTTCATCTAATTAAGATGAAGACTTGTTATTCTTGTTAAGCGGCCTATACCGCTTCCCTATAACAGAATTCAATTGAGGATATTCTAATGGCTGTAACTGCTGCCCTAGTTAAAGAATTACGCGAGCGTACTGGCGCTGGCATGATGGATTGTAAAAAAGCGTTAACTGAAACTAACGGTGACATCGAGTTAGCGATCGAAAACATGCGTAAGAGCGGTGCTGCAAAGGCTGCTAAAAAAGCAGGTAACATCGCTGCTGAAGGTACAATCTTAATCAAAGAAGGTAACGGTTTCGCTGCACTTCTTGAAGTTAACTGTCAAACTGACTTCGTTGCTAAAGACGCTAACTTCCTTGGTTTCGCTAACCAAGTTCTTGACGCTGCTGCAGAATCTAAAGCAGACATCGAAGCACTTAAAGCACAATTCGAAGAAACTCGTGTTGCTCTAGTTGCTAAAATCGGTGAAAACATCAACGTTCGTCGCGTTGAGTACATCGACGGTGACAAGCTTTCTTCTTACCGCCACGGCGACCGTATCGGTGTTGTTGTAGTTGGTGAAGCTGACGAAGAAACACTTAAGCAAGTTGCTATGCACGTAGCTGCGTCTAAGCCTGAGTTCGTAAACCCAGAAGACGTACCAGCTGACGTTGTTGAAAAAGAAAAAGCAGTTCAAATCGATATCGCGATGAACGAAGGCAAGCCTGCTGAAATCGCTGAGAAAATGGTTATCGGTCGTATGAAGAAATTCACTGGTGAGATCTCTCTTACTGGTCAAGCTTTCATCATGGAACCTAAAAAATCAGTTGGCGAAATTCTTAAAGAGAAAGGCGCAACTGTTTCTAACTTCATCCGTTTAGAAGTTGGTGAAGGTATCGAGCGTAAAGAAGAAGACTTCGCTGCTGAAGTAGCTGCTCAAATCGCTGCTGCAAAAGGCGAGTAATTTTCTAACTTAGTGACGTAGGGCAATAAGATGAAATTAATCTGCTATTAGCTTTTGCGTCACTGATGAAAATTCTTTAAAATAACCGCGTTTTATGTGTAACCATAGCGCGGTTATTTTTTATCTCATTACTAAGGCTGGCCCAAATATTATGACTATCAATCGTAAACCTATTTTTAGACGTGTTCTTCTTAAACTTAGCGGTGAAGCATTAATGGGAGACGAAGGCTTCGGCATCGACCCAAAAGTACTTGACCGTATGGCTCAAGAAATTAAAGAACTTGTAGAGCTCGACGTAGAAGTAGGTTTAGTTATCGGTGGCGGTAACTTCTTGCGTGGTGGTTCATTAGCAGAAGCGGGTATGAACCGCGTAGTTGGCGACCACATGGGTATGCTTGCGACTGTAATGAATGGTTTAGCAATGCGTGATGCACTGCACCGTGCATTTGTAAATTGTCGTTTAATGTCTGCTATCCCACTGAACGGTGTGTGTGATGCTTACAACTGGGCAGAAGCTATCAGCCTATTAAAATCTGGCCGCGTTGTAATTTTCTCAGCGGGTACAGGTAACCCATTCTTCACAACAGACTCAGCAGCGTGTTTACGTGGTATTGAAATTGAAGCAGATACTGTAATCAAAGCGACTAAAGTGGATGGTGTTTACTCTGATGATCCAGTGAAAAACCCAGACGCTACACTATATCGCCACTTAAGCTACAATGAAATCATTGATAAAGAGCTTAAGGTTATGGATTTAGCTGCATTTACGCTGGCGCGTGACCACAACATGCCATTAAGCGTATTTAACATGAATAAATCAGGCGCGCTTAAGCGTGTTATTATGGGCGAAGATGAAGGAACGCTTATCTCTTCACAAGCCTCAGATGAAACTAGCAAATAGATTAGGATTGAACCGTGATTAACGATATCAAAAAAGATGCGTCAGAACGTATGCAAAAAAGTGTTGCGGCACTAGGCAGTCAATTATCTAAAATTCGCACAGGCCGTGCGCACCCAGCATTACTTGACGGTATTCAAGTGTCTTACTACGGTGCTGACACGCCATTAAACCAAGTTGCCAACGTAACAATTGAAGACTCTCGTACACTTGCAATTAGCGTGTTTGATAAGTCACTAGCGCAAGCAGTAGAAAAAGCGATCATGGCTTCAGATTTAGGTTTAAACCCAATGTCTGCAGGTACTGTTATTCGTGTTCCACTTCCTCCACTTACAGAAGAGCGTCGTAAAGACCTTATCAAAATCGTACGTGGCGAAGTTGAAAGCGGTCGTGTTGCTGTACGTAACATCCGTCGTGACGCAAATGGCGACATTAAGAGCTTATTGAAAGAAAAAGATATTTCTGAAGATGAAGCACGTCAAGCAGAAGACGAGATCCAAAAGCTTACTGATAAGTTCATCAAAGAGATGGACGCACAACTAGCTGCAAAAGAAGCTGAGTTAATGGAAATCTAATCGCTGCTGTTTATCTTTCAGACACTGATTCTGTAAGTAAACAGGCGTAACTAAATTTATTAGTTTTGAAACGCCGTCTAGGGTATACTAGACGGCGTTTTTTTATGGAATACTCGATATTTATGGTTCTTAACGCTGATAAAATTTCCCAGCAAAGTTTGCCTAAGCATGTCGCTATAATCATGGATGGCAACGGACGTTGGGCACAAGCGAAAAATCGCCCACGTGTTTATGGGCACAAAAAGGGCGTTGATGCGGTTCGTCAATCAGTGCAATTTTGTACTCGCTTAGGTATACAGTCGTTAACACTATTCGCATTTAGTAGCGAAAATTGGCGACGTCCAGAAGACGAAGTAAATACGCTCATGGAGCTATTTTTATTCGTACTGGGCAAAGAAGTTAAAAAACTTCATAAAAATAATGTAAAGCTAAACATAATTGGTGATTTATCACGCTTTTCAGAAGGTTTGCGCAATAAAGTTGATGCAGCCCATGAATTAACTCGTAATAATACGGGTCTACAGTTAAACGTGGCAGCTAATTATGGTGGACGTTGGGATATTACTAACGCTGCAACAACGCTTGCGAAAAAGGTCGCAGCCGGTGAAATGGCCGCAGAAGATATTACTGAAGAGCTAATGGCTGAACAAATGAGTATGGCCGACCAAGGTGAGCTTGATTTAATGATCCGCACCGGCGGAGATTTACGCATCAGTAACTTCCTTTTATGGCAAGCGGCTTATGCTGAGCTTTACTTTACCGATACGCTTTGGCCAGACTTCAATGAAGCTGCATTTGCTGACGCTATCGCATGTTACGTTGCCAGAGAGCGACGATTTGGTTGTACAGGCGAACAAATAAAACAATTACTCGCCGAGACCTAATTACTAGTTGAAGGTACACACATTGCTAAAACAACGAATTTTAACCTCGCTCGTGTTGGCACCACTTGCACTTATTTTGGTTTTTTATACCCCATTGACACTATTTAGTTATATCGCCGCTGGTATTGTTTTACTCGGTGCATGGGAGTGGTCTGCATTTATGGGCCTATGCGATAAAGTTAAACGTTTTGGATTTGTTGCAGCAACGGCTGCATTTTTGGCATTACTGAACTGGCATTGGCCCATTGAATCACTTTGGCAAAATGGTCAATTAGTGGGTGATGCAAACTACCTATTTACCTTGTCATTTGCATGGTGGATTGTGGCAACGTACTTAGTTTGGCGCTACCCAGCTATGGCAAAGGCTTGGAATGAAGGCATTGTAATGCGTGCCATTGCTGGCTTTTTAACGTTAGTGCCACTTTGGCTTGCACTAAATACACTACGTAGCGCAGGTTATGGCGAATCTACTCACTTTGGTTCAATGTTAATTTTAGTTGTACTTGGTATTGTGTGGAGCGCAGATATTGGTGCTTACTTTACTGGTAAGAACTTAGGTAAACGTAAACTAATGCCAAAGGTAAGTCCTAATAAAACGATTGAAGGTTTATTAGGTGGTGTAGTGGCTTCGGTTGTTTTTGTTTTAGTATTTTGCCATTTCACTAATGTTGACATGAGTGTTTGGCCAATCTATGCCGTGATGACTGCATTTATCGCGTTATTCTCAGCCGTAGGCGATTTACTCGAAAGTATGTTTAAACGTGAAGTTGGCTTGAAAGACAGCGGTTCATGTTTACCAGGTCATGGCGGTATTTTAGATCGTATCGATAGCTTAACCGCAGCTGCGCCAATTTTTGTACTTTGCTACGCATGGACACTGAGTTTATGAGCAAAGTAGAGCAACTTGTTGTACTGGGCGCAACTGGTTCAATCGGTTTAAGCACCTTAGATGTTGTTTCTAGAAACCCGGAGCGCTTTGCGGTTTTTGCTTTAGCGGCGGGTAAAAATGCCGAGCAAATGGCTGAGTTGTGTATCGCACATCAGCCTAAGTTTGCTGTTATGGCTGATCAACAAGCCGCTAGCGCGCTTTCGAATTTACTCGCTAAAAGCTCATGCAGCACACAGGTGCTAGCAGGTGTTGATGCGATGTGTGAGCTTGCTGCACATACAGATGTTGATGCAGTGATGTCGGCGATAGTGGGTGCAGCGGGTCTACTGCCGACTTTAAGTGCAGTTGAAGCTGGCAAAAAAGTGTTGCTAGCGAATAAAGAGTCGCTAGTTATGTCGGGTCAGTTGTTTATTGATAAAGTAAAACAACATGGCGCCACTTTACTGCCTATCGACAGCGAACATAATGCGATTTTCCAATGTATGCCAGCATCATTACAGAATGCATCAGGCCTACTTGCTGATAATGGTGTAAGCAAAATCTTGCTTACAGGTTCTGGCGGTCCTTTCTTAAAGCGTGATTTAGCGACATTACCATCAGTGACTGTTGCAGAAGCAGTGGCACATCCAAACTGGTCAATGGGACAAAAGATTTCTGTTGATTCAGCGACTATGATGAATAAAGGCCTAGAGTTTATAGAAGCCAAGTGGCTGTTTAACTGCTGTGCCAGTGATATTGAAGTGGTGATCCACCCACAAAGTATTATTCACTCTATGGTGCAATATCAAGATGGCTCAGTGCTTGCGCAAATGGGTAATCCAGATATGCGCACACCAATTGCTCATGCTTTAGCTTTTCCTGAGCGTGTCGATGCGGGTGTCAAACCGCTCGATTTTTCACAAATGGCAGATTTTACTTTCACTAAACCAGATTATGCTCGTTACCCTAATTTAAAACTTGCCATTGATGCGTGTGAAATGGGCCAAGGTGCAACCACAACAGTAAATGCGGCGAATGAAATAGCGGTTGCAGCATTTCTAAATGGTCAAATCGGCTTTACAGATATTTATCGAATTAACGCTGAAACGCTCAATGCAACGCAAAATATCAACGTGCAAACTCTTGACGAGATTTTAGCTTGTGACCAAGCTGCACGTGTAAAAGCGACTGAGTTTGTAAAAAGAGGCATCAACTAGCATGTTTGATTTTTTCTGGAATCTTGGCTCATTTATTCTTGCTCTGGGTATTTTAGTGACTGTGCATGAATATGGTCATTTCTGGGTTGCGCGAAAAGCCGGCGTGAAAGTGCTGCGTTTTTCAATTGGCTTTGGTAAGCCATTAGTCAAGTGGTACGACAAACAGCAAACCGAATATGTGATTGCAGCAATCCCACTAGGTGGTTATGTCAAAATGCTTGATGAGCGTGTTGACGAAGTGCCGCCAGAGCAGCGACATTTATCATTTAATGCTAAATCAGTAAAAGCACGTATTGCGATTGTGGCTGCAGGCCCGATGGCAAACTTTTTATTCGCTATTTTTGCCCTTGCTGTAATGTACATGGTCGGCGTTCAGTCATTGAAACCTGTGGTGGGTGAGGTGTCTCAGGGCAGTCGTGCCGCAGCTGCTAATATTGAGCCAAACCAGCAAATTATTAAAATTGGTGAAGACGATATCAATACTTGGCAAGATGCAACATTCTCGCTAATGAGCCGCTTAGGTGAGCAAAGTGTTGTGGTAACGCTTCGCGATCAGAATTATCAAAAGCATGTGCGTACTCTTAACTTAGATGGTTGGAAATTAGATCAACAAGACGTACCACCATTAACCTCTATAGGCATTGTGCCATTTCGTCCTAAAGCACTTTTAGAAGTGGCGATGATTAGCAAAGGCTCGGCGGCAGAAGCTGCAGGCTTACAGGTGAACGACAAAATTTTTGCTGTAAATGGTGAAAATATCAGCAGTTGGACCCAGTTAGTTTCACTAATTCAGCAATCACCTAACAAATCCTTACAATTTAGTGTACAAAGGCAAGATAGTATAAAAGAGCTGTCAGTGACGCCACAAAGCAGAACCAATGATGAGGGCGTTGCTCAGGGCTTTTTAGGTGTGTCTCCGGTGGTTGAGCCATGGCCAGAAAACTATATTGAAACTAGACATTATGGCCCTGTCGATAGTATTGTGCTGGGCATACAAGAAACATGGCGTTTAATTACCCTTAGTTTTGACATGATTGGTAATTTAATTACCGGTCAGGTGTCGGTTAAAAATTTAAGTGGCCCGGTGGGCATTGCAGTTGGCGCGGGAACTAGCGTAAGCTATGGCTTGGTTGCATTTTTAAGCTTTTTAGCATTAATTAGTGTAAACCTTGGCGTATTTAACTTATTACCGCTTCCAGTGCTAGATGGTGGGCACTTAATGTATTACATAATTGAACTTTTTCGCAAAAAGCCGGTCTCTGAAAAGACGCAAGAATTTGGTTTTAAAGTGGGGGCCTTGCTGCTTCTGTTTTTAACATGTTTCGCTTTGTTCAATGATGTATCGCGTTTATAACAAGTAAGCGAAAAATTCCAATTTGAACACGATTGTAAAACACCGCAAAAGTTAAATTTATAAGGTGTTGAGCGGTAATACAGTTGTAAAGGATAAAGATAACAAAATGGCTATAAAAAAACATTTGGCAGTTTCAAGTTTATTAGGTGCTAGCTTTGCAGCCCTAGGCCAAAACTCCTTTATTGTAGATGATTTAAAAGTTGAAGGTTTACAGCGTGTTGCACTGGGTGCAGCGTTAACGCATATTCCGATCAACGTGGGCGATAATATTGATGAGTACACAATTTCTAGAACCATAAAGGCTCTCTATCGTTCAGGTCACTTTGACAATATTAAAGCATTACGTGATGGCAACAGTGTTATCTTCCGAGTGACTGAACGCCCAACGATCAGCATGATCGAATTTGATGGCAATAAAGACATCAAAGATGAGCAACTTAATGAGTCGCTAGACCAGCAAGATATCCGTACTGGTGAGCCGCTTGATAAAACGGTTCTTGATAACATTGAAAAAGGCTTAGTTGAATTCTTCCACAGTATTGGTAAATACAATGCAAAAGTGGATGTAAGCATTACTAAGTTACCGCGTAACCGTGTAAAACTTTTATTCAAATTTGATGAAGGTGACGCAGCGTCAATTCGTCAAATCAACTTGGTTGGTAACGAGCTTTTCTCAGATGAAGAGCTACTTAAATTAGCCGAGTCTCAACAAGATTTGCCTTGGTGGCAGTTCATGTCGAGTGACCGCTACCAAAAGCAAACTATCGAAGGCGATTTAGAGAAAATTCGTAGTTACTACTTAGACCGTGGTTACCTACGTTTTAATATCGATTCGACACAAGTATCAGTTAGTCCTGAGCGTGATTCTGTTTATGTAACAGCAAATATCACCGAAGGTGTTAAATACAAAGTGAAAGGCTTTGACTTTATTGGTGACTTGTTAGGCCGTGAAGAGCTTATTAAGAGCGTTATCCCGCTAAAAACTGGCGAGCTTTATAACGGCTCTGTGGTGACATCATCAGAAGAGTTTATCAAAAGCTACTTAGCACGTTTTGGTTATGCCAATGCTGAAGTACGTACCATCCCTGAGATTGATGACGAAAACAAAGAAGTTCAATTAACGCTTTCTGTTAATCCGGGCAAACGTGTTTATGTTCGTCGTATTATTGTGGGCGGTAACCAAAATACTTCTGATGAAGTGGTTCGTCGTGAAATGACACAGCTTGAAGGTGCGTGGTTATCAAACCAAAGCCTTGAGCGCTCTAAACTGCAAATCCAGCGTTTACCTTACATGGAAAGCGTTGATTTTAATGTTGTGCCAGTACCAGGTGTAGATGACCAAGTTGATGTAGATTTCACTGTGAAAGAACAATCTGCAGGTAGCTTTAACGCAGGTCTTGCTTATGGTTCTTACTTGGGTCTGCAATTTAACATTGGTGTGAGTGAATCAAACTTCTTAGGTACCGGTAACCAAATTGGTTTCAACATTAATACCTCACGTGGTTCTGAACGTATTAGTGTGTCTTATACTGACCCTTACTTTACGCCAGATGGTGTATCGCAAGGTAGTAGCATCTTCTACAGTAACTATGATGCAAGTAAATTCAGCCTAATCGACTATAAATCGAAGAGTTATGGTATTGGTACAAACATTGGTTTCCCAATCGATGCAGTAAACCGTATTAACTTTGGTGTTCGTTGGGTGCAAGAAGAGCTGTCTGATATTGCAGAATATGAGCAAACACGTGTTATTCGTGAAACATTCTTAGACCCTGAAAATCCAGACGCAGGCTTTGACTTTACTAAGTACGAGTTAAGCGCAGGTTGGTCACGTGTTACTGTTAACCGTGGTTTATTCCCAACAGCAGGTTCGCGCCAATCTCTTAACTTAACTGCGACAACGCCAAACTCTGATTTACAGTACTTTAAGCTAAATTATGACTCGCGTTTCTACTGGCCAATCAGTAATGACCACCGCTGGGTGTTCTCAACGCGTGCGGCACTTGGTTACGGTAATGGTTACGGTACAACCAATGGTTATGACCAAACACTGCCGTTCCAAGAGTTCTTCAGAATTACTGAAATGGAACTACGTGGCTTTGACCGTAATACGATCTTACCACGTGCCGTATCACGTTTTCCGCAAAGCATTCCTGGTACACCATTACCTGATGGTACAACAACAGGTAGCATTGGTGGTGCATCAGAATTTGACCAATTACAAACAGCAGGCCGAATTGGTGGTAATGCCAAAGCGGTAGCAGGGATGGAGCTTATTGTTCCAACACCTTTCTTAGATGAAGAAAACACCAGCTCTGTACGTACTAGCTTCTTCGTAGATGCTGCAAACGTATGGGATACAGAGTTTAATATTGACCGTTATCAAAACCTTTCAACAGATGAACGTGCAAAATTGGATGATTACTCAGATCCGATGCGCTTTAGGGTTTCAACCGGTCTTTCTCTACAATGGATCTCTCCGATGGGTCCAATGCTGATCAGTTTTGCGTATCCATTGCAAAAAGAAGAAGATGACGATACGAAGACCATCAGCTTTAACATTAGTAATACATTCTAAAGGAGTTTTTTCGTGAATAAATCAATTAAATCAACAGCTTTTGCACTACTTGCTACTTTATCTATGGGTCTATCTACTAACGCATTCGCGCACAAAGTAGGTATCGTTGATATGCAAGAAATCTACAAGCAAATCCCACAAATGGCGAAAGTAGAGCAAACTTTAGAAGCTGAATTCTCAGAGCGTCGTCAAGAACTAGAAAAACTTCAAGGTGATATCCGTTTTGAAGCTGAAAAGTTCAAGCGTGAAGCAACAACGATGAGCGATAAGCAAAAAGAAGAATTACGTACTAAGATTCAAGGTATGCAGCAGCAACTTGCTGAAAAAGGTCGTCCTTTAGAGCAAGAAATCAAAATGCGTCAAAACCAAGAACTAGCTAAAGTTCAAAAGCTAATCTTAGATGCAATCGAAGAAGTAGCGAAAGCTGGCAAATTCGATGAAGTTAAAGTTAAAGAAACAACGATTTATGTTAACCCTAAAACTGTCGATGACTTATCAAGCAAAGTTGTTGAAAAAGTAAGTAAGCAATAGAAATCATATATGCAAAACTACACGCTTTCGCAGATAGCGGATCTTCTGGGCGCCGAGCTTCAAGGTGACGGCGCCACAGAGATTAAAAAAATATCTACACTTGCAAATGCCCAACATGGGCATATTGCATTTTTAGCGAACAAGAAATATCGCTCGCAATTAGAAGATACTCAAGCAAGTGCGGTGATTTTATCACCAGCAGATGCTGAGTACTTTTCGGGTAATAAGCTCATTGTTGCTAATCCTTATGTTTGTTACGCCAAACTTGCTCAGCTAATGGATACCACACCGCGCTCAGCAGTGACGGGTATTCACCCAAGTGCAGTCATTCACGATTCAGCCTCTATTGGCGATAATGTCGCGATCGCCGCCAATGTGGTGATCGAAGCGGGCGCTGTAATTGCAAACGATGTGCAGATTGGCCCAGGCTGTTTTATTGGTGAGCACGCAAAAATTGGCCAAGGCACTAAGCTTTGGGCAAATGTAAGCGTTTACCATGAAGTAGAGATTGGCAGCGACTGTTTATTCCAAGCCAATACGGTAGTGGGCAGTGATGGTTTTGGTTACGCTAACGAGCGTGGCGAATGGGTGAAAATACCGCAACTTGGCCGAGTAATCATCGGTGATAAGGTTGAGGTAGGCGCGTCTACTACGATTGACCGTGGTGCGCTAGACGATACTATCATCCATAGTAATGTAATTATCGATAATCAATGTCAAATAGCGCATAATGTCGAGATCGGTTCGGGTACAGCGGTTGCTGGTTGTACGGTATTTGCTGGCAGCACAGTGATCGGTAGGAATTGTCAGATTGGCGGTATGGTTGCAATTAATGGTCACATTAGCGTATGCGATGGTGCTATAATCACCGGCATGAGTATGGTGACTAAGGCAATCACAGAACCTGGAATTTATTCTTCAGGCTTGCCACATCTAACCAACAAAGAATGGCGACGTAGTATTGCCCATATCCGTAACCTTGGCGATATGAAAGACCGCATTAAAGCACTTGAGTCACTGACTAAGTCACTCAATATTGAAGACAAATAAGGATGCTATTTTGGCAAATGAATTAAATAGTCTTGATATCCAGGATATCTTGAGTTTACTTCCGCATCGTTACCCGATGCTACTTGTTGACCGTGTACTTGATTACACGCCAGGCGAGTCGTTACATGCGATTAAAAATGTAACAGTGAACGAACCTATTTTTACGGGTCATTTTCCTAATCAACCTATCTTTCCAGGTGTGTTGATTTTAGAAGCAATGGCTCAAGCAACTGGCTTACTTGGTTTTAAGACAGTTGAAAATCGTAGCGATAACGAACTATATTTATTCGCAGCGATCGACAATGCGCGATTCAAACAGCCGGTATTACCTGGCGATACTATGCATTTGCATGTAGAGTTTGTAAAAGAGCGCCGCAATATATGGAAATTTGCAGCAGAAGCAAAAGTTGACGGCAAAGTAGTGTGTACTGCCGAAATCATGTGTGCGAGAAGAGAGTTTTAATAGTGATCCATCCTACGGCGATAATCGAACCAGGTGCAAAACTTGGAAATAACGTATCAGTTGGCCCTTACAGCTATATCGGTAACGATGTAACTATTGGTGATAACTGTATCATCGAATCTCATGTGGTTGTAAAAGGCCCATCGACGATTGGTTCTGGTAACCATATTTTCCAATTTGCTTCGGTCGGTGAAGCTTGCCAAGACAAAAAGTATGCGAATGAGCCAACGACTCTGATCATTGGTGACAACAACGTGATCCGTGAGTGTGCGACAATTCACCGTGGTACGATTCAAGACCAAGGTGTAACAAAAATTGGTAGCAACAACTTATTTATGGCTTACACACACGTTGCACATGATGCAGTTGTGGGCGATAACGTTATTTTTGCTAACAATGCCTCTGTAGCTGGCCACGTACACGTAGGTGACTGGGTGATCCTTGCAGGTAATTCAGGTGTTCACCAGTTCTGTAAAATTGGTTCACATGCCTTTGTAGGTATGTACTCAGGCGTTAATAAAGATGTACCGCCATTTGTAACTACTATTGGTACACCGGCAGGCCCTGTAGCAATCAATACTGAAGGCATGAAACGCCGTGGCTTTGAAAGCGATGAAATCATGGCAACACGCCGTGCATATAAAACGCTTTATCGTAAGAGCTTAGGTGTTGAAGAAGCAATCGCTGTGCTAAGTGAAGATGCTGCGAAGTACCCAGCTGTTCAGCTGATGATAGACTTCGTGAAAAGCTCAGAGCGCGGAATTATTCGCTAATCATAAGCGAACTTCTATAAAAGCCACCGTAAGGTGGCTTTTTTGTTTTTATACTCATTCGCTTAATTAGGTAACTTGATATAGTTCAGGTTTTGCTAAGTCAGTGCTTGCTATCTTCACGACAAAAAAGGATCTAGTAATATGAATAAACTCATCATTTTTGCATTGTTAAGCTTAATTATAAGTGGTTGTAGTAGTGTGCCTTCGGTATCTAGAGGAGCAATAGAAAAAGGCAAAGCCAGTTATTACGCTGATAAATATCATGGCCGAACGACAGCAAGTGGTGAGGTGTTTAATCAACAGGCATTGAGCGCGGCTCATCAAACGCTTGGCTTTGGCAGCAGAGTAAAAGTTACTAATATTGGTAACAATAAAAGCGTGATTGTTACCATTAATGACCGGGGCCCATTTATCCGCGGTCGTATTATCGACTTATCAAAAAAGGCGTTTTCACAAATTGCCTCAGTCAAGCAAGGTGTGATTGACGTCACCGTTGAGCAGCTCGATTAAAAACGGGTAATAAGCTCTACGTAGTCGGCTTCATTAGCCATTAATTCAGCATGACTTGCAAGGGCTCTTACTTGTCCTTGCTCTAACCAAATAACTTTATCAACTCGACTTAGCATTGCTGGGTCGTGAGTAATGGTCAGCATGGTTTTATCTGCCCATATTTTCTCAAGTGTAGTCAGCAAGTTTTGCTTAGTGTGATTATCTAGGCTCTCTGTTGGTTCATCAAGAATGATTAAATTACCTTGCCTTAATAGAGCTTGGGCAATGGCAATACGACGTGACTGACCATGAGAAAGCTTTCTGCCTGCTGTTCCTAAGCGGGTATTAAGGCCTGCTTTTAAGTTCTTAAGCCAAGAGCCAAGTTCAGCTTGTTCACAGGCTTCAATAAGCATTTCATCTGTCGCATCAAAAGCTGCATAGCGAAGATTTTCACGTAGCGTGCCATCAAAAATATGATGCTGCTGGGCAACTATCGTTAGCTGCTTAAAGCGTGTTGCAGTGCTCAAGCTTTCAAGTTCAAAGTTATCTTGCTTGGTGGTGAGCTTTAATGAGCCTGATTGCAGCGGCCAAAGGCCCGTGAGTAAGTTAACTAGAGTGGTTTTGCCACTGCCACTGGCACCGACTAGAGCAACTTTACTGCCGGGTGTAATCGCAAAATTGATATTGCTAAGGGCTTTACTTTTTGCCCCCAAGTATTGGTAATTGATCTCGCTTAGCTCAAGACCAAGCCCTGGTTTGTCAGCTAATTGGTTTGCTAGCTGATCATCTAAGTTGTTTGGCTTTTCGGCTAAGCTGCTGTGTTTATCTTCAAGATCAAACAGTCGCTTTGCGGCACTTAAAGTAAGCGGCAATTCAATAAATGCCGTAGGCAGGGTGAGTACGGTTTCAAAGCTTGCTAATACAAATAACGCGAGCATCGCCAGTTCAACGTTTTTCATAGTCCCCATTGCAACCAGTGGAATTATCATAAATACACTGGCCAGCATGGTGAGTTGGATCACCAAAGTGTTTAAGCCATTACTATTTGCCACGGCTTTGTGGCGATTATAGAGCTGGTTGTTGTATTGTTTACTGAGTGAATCACAATGCGCTAATTGCGCCGCCTGTGCTTGATAGACAGCAAGCTCTCTTGCACCTGATAGTGTATCGGCAAGTTCAGCTCTTAACTCGGCTGAAAGTTGGGTTTCGGTATCCGCTTGTTGGTGAAGCTTATGGCTTAACAATGTGGGAAGCAGCACGCCAATAATCATCAGTGAAGTAAAGCAAACTAATGCAACCTCAGCGTTATACATGGCCATGAAGGCCATTACTATAGGAATGCTGATCAAGGCGACAATAATCGGCAGCAGCACATTGAGGTAGAATTTATCCAGCGCATCTACATCATTCTGTAGCCGGTTAAATAAATCGCTACTACGACTCATTGCTAAGTCAACATTGTTCAGTTGGCTCAGAGTCTTGAACATGTTTACGCGAATTTCGCTCAGCAATAAAAAGGTAGCATTATGAGTTATCATCCGCTCACCGTAACGAGACGCTGTGCGCACGATAGCTAAAAAGCGGATCACTCCAGCTGGGGTAAAGTAATTCATCTGCACACCCGCAATGCCCGCCGCTGCCATAGCTGCTAAAAACCACCCAGATATAGCGAGCAAGCCCACATTAGCGAGAACCGTTAAGCTTGCTAAAAAAGCCCCTAAAAGCAACATGCCAGTATGAGGTTTGCACAGTTTTAATAGACGTATAAAGTTATGCATGGGCGTCACCTTGGCTTACCAGTTTAGCAAAAAGGCCAGCTTGCTCAGTCAGTTGCTGGTACTGACCAGATTCAACAATGTGACCTTGTTGCATAACGTAAATCTTATCGGCGTGTTTAACCGTATTCAGTCGGTGAGCAATAACTAGCACTAAGTGATCTTTTGCATACTCGCGGATCGCTTGATTGATTAAATGCTCGGTTTGGCTGTCTAAGTGAGCGGTAGGCTCATCTAACATCAGCACTGGGGCATTCTTCAAAAATGCACGAGCAAGGGCTATGCGCTGTTTTTGCCCACCAGAGAGGCCTTCTCCTTGTTCACCGAGCAAGCTATCAAAGCCATCAGGTAGTGCAGTAATAAACTCAAGTGCGCCAGCTTTACTTGCTGCTTCATCGAGCTCTGCTTGGCTTGCATCTGGTTTTGCTAATCGTAGGTTCTCTGCAACGGTCCGATAAAATAACGTGGCTTGCTGTGGGATCCATGCCAGCTGTGCTTGCCAATCAGCTAATACCGTATCACTCAGTGGTTGCCCGTTAATGCTAATGGCACTATTAGCCTGATGATGAAAGCCTAATAGGCAATCAAACAAGGTACTTTTACCCGAACCACTTTCACCCACAAAGGCAATTAAGCCTGTGCTTGGCAGGGTTAAGTTGATATCAGTTACCCCTTCGTTTGTTTCTGGGTAATGAAAGGTAAGCGCATTCAGCTGTATATCTTTTATCGGTAACTCAAGTTTAGATGTACCCAAATGTTCATCAGCGTCGCTTTGATTGATTATGTCGACCATATCAGCAGCGGCACTGATCCCTTCAAGTTTTGCATGATAGTGAGTGCCCATTTGTCGAAGTGGTAAGTAAAACTCAGGAGCTAGTAGTAACACCACAAATCCAGTGGCAAAATCGAGCGTACCAAAAAACAATCTAAAGCCAATGATTACAGCAACAAGGGCAACACTAATGGTGGCTAAAAACTCAAGGGCGAAAGACGATAAAAAGGCGACTTTCAATACACCCATAGTAGCACCGCGGTAATCATCAGAAATCTGACTGATGCTATTTAGCTCACGCTTGGTTGCATTAAAGAGCTTGAGTTGAGTCAGTCCTTGTAATCGGTCAAAAAAGTAATTACCAAGTACCGCCAGTTGTTGCCAACGTTCTTGGTTTAATTGCTCAGCTTTATGGCCCACTAATATCATGAAAAAGGGGATAAGTGGGGCTGTTAAAAGGAAGATGAGGCCTGCTTTGTAATCGGTTGGAAAAATCACCACCAATATCGCTAATGGAATAAGCGCGCTATAAGCCACACTCGGAATGTAGTTTGCGTAATATTGATGCAGTGCTTCCACCCCATTATGTAAGGTGTTAAGTGTTGCGCCGTGACCTTTTTGTTCACTGTAGGCTGGCCCAAGTTTGCTGAGCTTTTCTAGCAGTGTATTACGCATCACGTTTTTTATCTTTAACGCGGCGAGGTTACTAACCCGTTCACTTAGCGCAACCAACAAAGCACGAACTAAAATTAGCCCTGCCAGCGGCCATAATAATGGGCTTACGGCTTGCAAGTTTGCTTGTTCAAACATGACTTGATGAGCCGCGTTTGCAAGAAGATAACAAGAGGCAATCATTAATAGGGCGTTGAGTGTGCCCAGACTAATGCTTAATTTAAGAAGCCCTGAAGCGGACTGGCTATACTGCTTTAAAAAAGCGCGCAGCGTTTGCTGCTGCGCGCGATTTGGTCGGGGTTTAGTTGTCATCGGTGTTTTTGAGTCTCGCGTACAGCTCTAGCTCATCATCAGCAATCGAATCTTTATGTTGGTGAAATTCGTACCACATTACGTTGATCACCCCAAGTGTACAGGCTAATAGAACACCTAAAATCCAGGCAAAATACCACATATTTAAATCTCCTTAATAGCTACCGTGAGTGTTGTTTTCAATTTCACTAATCGTTACTTTGCGCCACATCTTCACATAACACCATGTTGTGTAGATAAGAATAAGTGGTACAAAAATAACCGCAGCGATAAACATCACGTTAAGTGTCATATGGCTCGAAACCGCATCCCACATAGTTAAACTAATATTTGGGTTGTTGCTCGAAGGCATCACAAACGGGAACATTGACATACCCGCTGTTAAAATCACGCCTGCGAGCATTAAGCTTGACGCTATCAGGGCCATTGCTGGTTTTTGTAATTTAGATAATACAATTGCCAGTGCCGCCATCACGAATGCAAGGGCAGGAAACAGCATGGTTAATGGCATTTTTGTATAGTTATCAAGCCATGCACCCGGTGCCTGTGTTACTGTTTTAGCCAACGGGTTTGCAAAGCCTTGGGTATCGCCCATGCTAACGATTTTATAACCGTCTATTTGCGATACCCACACACCTGCTAAGGCAAACAGCACAATAAACGCCATCAGTGCATATTGACCATATTGTGCTGAGCGTTTAGCAACCTCTGCATCAGTACGAAGTTGTAACCACATACCTGCGTGACCAACCAGCATTAGTACACTCACTAGGCCAACAACAATGGCAAATGGGTTTAATAACGCAAAGAATGAACCTTGATAACTGACACGCAGTAGGTCGTCGATATGATAAGGCACGCCCAGTAATAAGTTACCAAATGCCACACCAAATACTAAAGCAGGAATAAAGCTGCCAGCAAATAGGCCCCAATCCCAGTTATTACGCCAACGTGGTGAATCTATTTTTGAGCGATAATCAAAACCAAGCGGTCTGAAAAATAACGCAAATAACACCAGCATCATAGCAAAGTAAAAGCCAGAGAAAGCGGCCGCGTATACCATAGGCCAAGCTGCAAACAGTGCACCCCCAGCGGTGATGAACCAAACTTGGTTACCATCCCAGTGAGCGCCAATGGTGTTAATAACTGTACGGCGTTCAACATCGGTTTTACCAACTAGGCGAAGCAAAATTGCCACACCCATGTCCATACCATCGGTCACTGCAAAGCCAATCAGTAAGACACCAATTAACAGCCACCAGATTAGTTTTAGTGTTTCGTAATCAAAAATCATGACTGAGCTCCTTGGCTTGCAAGTGAATCCGCTTTAGCAAGTTCATGGTGATATTTACCGGTATGAAGTGAGCTTGGGCCTTGTTTAATAAAGCGCAGCATCAGCCAGCCTTCAACCGCAGCAAGACCTGTATAGAAAACTAAGAAACCAGTAATACTAATCAATAAGTCATTCACCGTGAGTGACGAGGTTGCCAAGAAGGTCGGTAAAATTTCCGAAATTGCCCACGGTTGGCGGCCGTACTCCGCAACAATCCAACCAAACTCAATGGCAATCCAAGGCAGAGGAATACTCCATACCGCAGCCCATAATAACCAGCGCTTTTGTTCAATAATGCGGTGTGCGTTGTAATAAAATGCGAGGACGAATACACCAAGCATGATCACGCCACAGCCAACCATGATTCTAAATGACCAGAACATAGGGCCGACTTGAGGGATTGAGTCTTTCACTGCTTTTTGAATGTGCTCTTCTGTTGCATCTACCACGTTAGGGGTGTAGCGCTTAAGTAGCAAACCATAGCCAAGGTCGTCTTTTAAGGTATCGAACTTTGCAATGTTTTCTGGGGTGTCTTCACCACCGCGAAGCTTTTCTAAGTATTCGTATGCAATCATACCGTTACGAATACGTTCTTCGTGCTGCTCTTCAAGGTCTTTAATACCTGTTACTTGCTCGTCAATAGAGCGAGTAGCAATGATGCCAAGTGCATAAGGGATTTTTACAGCGGCGTGGGTGACTTGTTCTTCTGAGTCAGGAATACCAACTAAAGTAAATGCGGCAGGGGCTTCTTCGGTATGCCACTCAGCTTCAATAGTTGCGAGTTTGACTTTTTGCACTTCGCCAACTTCGTATCCAGATTCATCACCAAGTAAAATAACACAAAGAATAGACGCTAAACCAAACCCTGAAGCAACCGAGAACGAACGCTTAGCAAAAGCAAGGTCGCGACCTTTTAAGATGTACCAGCTACTAATACCAAGTACAAACATAGATGCTGCAACATAACCTGCTGATACGGTATGAATAAACTTAACTTGTGCAACAGGGTTAAATACCAATTCAGCAAAGCTAGTCATTTCCATGCGCATGGTTTGGTAGTTAAATTCAGCACCGACTGGGTTTTGCATCCAACCATTTGCTACTAAAATCCATAACGCAGATAAGTTAGTACCTAGTGCCATTAAGAAGGTAGCACCTAGATGCTGACGTTTACTCAAACGCTCCCAGCCTAAAAAGAACATACCGACAAAGGTTGATTCTAAGAAGAAAGCCATTAAGCCTTCAATCGCTAGCGGTGCGCCAAATATATCGCCCACATAGTGAGAGTAATAAGACCAGTTGGTACCAAACTCAAACTCCATGGTTAGACCTGTCGCCACACCAATCGCAAAGTTAATACCAAACAACTTACCCCAGAACTTAGTCATATCACGATAAATTTCGCGACCTGTCATCACGTAAACGGATTCCATGATCACTAAAATCCACGTCATACCTAAGGTAAGGGGTACAAATAGGAAGTGAAATAGGGCAGTGATTGCAAATTGCAATCGCGATAGATCCACAAATGTTTCATCTATCATTGTTTAGCTCCTTGTTAGCGGGTGCGGTAGACACGACAAATATTGATTATGAAGTTTCAGTAATTATTGAAACTTTGTGAATATTAAACCTGTATTCATTTTAGTCAATAGGAAAATACGAAATAAAGATGAATAAGTCCTGCTCACCTTTTCTACAGATTAGAGATAAAGCTCTAAAGTTTCAAATATTTAATCGTTATAAAAAGCCGTTTTGCTATGGCTTATTTTATTCTCTTTTAAGCTCTTTTTAGATAGTAGCTAGTAAACCTGCAGGCTATCCGCGCAAATAGATGCTCAACCAATGAGCAAGTAGGCAGGCTAATTTCGATTTCTAGTATTTATTAACTCTGTGACATTTATCCGACTGCTAAAACACGGTAAACTCGTTTTTATTAGTGCCAAAAGTTGCGAATTATCAACGAATGAAAGAACAAACAAAGCCGTTACGTATTGCCTTGGTGGCAGGTGAGTTATCAGGAGATATTTTAGGTGAAGGGCTAGTAAAAGCACTTAAACGCCGTTTTCCGGATGCCATATTTGAAGGGATTGCAGGCCCGCGTATGCAAGCGGCTGGCTGTAAAACATTATTCGATATGGACGAATTATCTGTAATGGGCCTAGTTGAAGTACTTGGCCGATTACCGCGCCTACTAAAAATACGCAAACAATTGGTGCAGCATTTTATCGACAACCCACCAGATGTATTTATTGGTATCGATGCCCCTGACTTTAACTTACGTGTCGAAAAGCCGCTAAAAGAGGCGGGTATTAAAACAGTACAATATGTTAGCCCATCAGTGTGGGCGTGGCGCGAAAAACGTATTCATAAAATCAGTGCCGCCACTAATTTAGTGCTGGCACTTTTACCGTTCGAAAAAGCCTTTTACGATAAGCACGATGTACCTTGTACCTTTGTGGGTCATACTCTGGCTGATGATATTGCCCTTGAGCACGACCAAACCGAGGCTCGTAACCAACTAGGTTTAGCACAAACTGATAAAGTACTTGCGTTACTACCAGGTAGTCGTGGTTCTGAAGTAGGGCTTTTAAGCGAAACCTACATTGAAACAGCGGCTAAACTGCAAGCGCAAAACCCTGACCTTAAAATTGTGGTGCCGTTAGTCAATGAAAAACGAAAAGCACAGTTTTGTGAAATTTTAGAAAAAACAGCCCCTGATCTAAAACTGCAATTATTGGATGGTCAGTCAAATCTTGCAATGCAAGCCGCTGATGCCATTTTACTTGCCTCAGGAACCGCAACGCTTGAAGGTATGCTGTACAAAAAGCCGATGGTTGTGGGTTATAAAATTAAGCCACTGAGTTACTGGATTTTCAAAACCTTATTCACTTTTAACATTAAGTATTTCTCGTTGCCTAATTTATTAGCCGATGAAGAACTCGTTCCAGAATACTTACAAACTGAATGTAATGTTGAAAACCTATCAGCAGCGTTAACACCTATGTTGAATACCGATAACAGCGAACTTAAAGCGCGCTTTTTAGCCATACATAAAGACATTAGATTAAATGCCAATGAACAAGCTGCAGCAGCAGTCGCGGAGTTACTAAATGCAAATTGAACGACCGAATGTTAATTATATTGCTGGTGTAGATGAAGTTGGCCGTGGTCCATTAGTGGGTGATGTTGTTACCGCAGCGGTAATACTTGACCCAAATAAGCCTATTGCAGGGTTAGCAGATTCTAAAAAGTTATCAGACAAAAAACGTCAATTATTAGCGGCAGAAATAAAAGAAAAAGCCCTGTGCTATGCTATTGGTCGTTGTAGTCCAAGCGAGATTGATGAGTTAAATATTTTGCATGCCACCATGCTCGCGATGAGCCGAGCGGTTGAAGGCTTAAGCGTAAAGCCTGAGTTTGTTTTTATTGATGGTAACCGAGTGCCTAGCCAATTAACTGTGCCAGCACAGGCGGTAGTAAAAGGCGATAGCCTAGTTGAAGAGATTTCAGCGGCATCTATTTTAGCGAAAGTTGCTCGTGACGAAGAAATGATTGAGCTTGATAAGCGTTACCCTGACTATGGTTTTGCAGGCCATAAAGGCTATCCAACTAAGGCACACTTTGCAGCACTTGAACAATACGGTGCTATTGCAGAGCATCGTAAAAGCTTTAAACCTGTTCAGCGCATTTTGGCGTTAAAAGGAGAGCAACTGTAATGCCTGCGCCACAATTTGTTCACTTACGTGTTCACTCAGATTTCTCAATGGTGGATGGCCTAGCTAAAACTAAGCCAATTGTCGCTAAAGCAGAAGAGCTGCAAATGCCTGCGTTGGCTATCACCGATCAGATGAACTTATGTGGTTTGGTGCGTTTTTATGGCGCTGCCCATGGCGCTGGTATTAAGCCTATTGTCGGCGCAGACTTTTGGTTAAGAAGCCCTGAATTTGAAGATGAACCTAGCCGAATTACCATCTTAGCGAAAGATAACGAAGGTTATAAAAACCTTACTTTATTGATCTCTAAAGCGTACCAGCGTGGACATCTATTTCACCGGCCGGTGGTTGACCGTGAATGGCTGGTGGAGCACAAAAATGGCCTGATTTTATTATCTGGCGCTAAAGATGGCGACTTAGGTAAAGCCCTATTAAAGGGTAACCCTGGGCTTATTGAATCGGTCGTTAGCTTTTATAAGCAACATTTTAGCGATCATTATTACATTGAGCTTATTCGTACGGAACGTGCGTTAGAAGAAGACTATTTACACTTAGCTGTTGAGCTTGCTACAAAAGAGCAGTTACCTGTAGTGGCAACTAACGAAGTGGTGTTTTTAAAACCAGAAAACTTTGAAGCCCATGAAATCCGCGTGGCAATCCATGACGGTTACACCTTAGAAGATAAACGTAGACCAAAACGTTTTTCTGAGCAGCAATATCTTAAAACAGCAGAGCAAATGGCTGAGCTATTTAGCGATATTCCTGAAGCGTTAGAAAACACCGTTGAAATTGCTAAGCGTTGTAATGTGACCGTACAATTAGGAACTTACTTCTTACCTGATTACCCAACCGGTTCGCTGAAAATTGAAGACTTCTTGGTTAAGGTCTCTGAAGATGGTCTTGAAGAACGTTTACAGTTTTTATTCCCAGATGAGCAAGAGCGTAAAGAAAAACGTGGTGAGTATGATGAGCGTCTGAAAATAGAGCTCGACGTAATCAACCAAATGGGTTTCCCAGGTTACTTCTTGATCGTAATGGAGTTCATTCAGTGGAGTAAAGATAACAATATTCCGGTAGGTCCAGGGCGTGGTTCTGGTGCCGGTTCATTGGTTGCTTATGCACTGAAGATCACCGACCTCGATCCACTCGAATTTGACTTACTATTCGAACGTTTCTTGAACCCAGAACGTATCTCAATGCCCGATTTCGACGTCGACTTCTGTATGGATAGGCGCGATGAGGTAATTGACCACGTAGCGGCGCTTTATGGCCGTGACGCGGTATCTCAGATCATTACCTTTGGTACCATGGCTGCAAAAGCGGTTATCCGTGACGTAGGCCGTGTACTTGGTCACCCTTACGGCTTTGTTGATCGTATTTCTAAACTAGTACCGGGCGATCCGGGCATGACCCTGGCTAAAGCGTTTGATGTTGAGCCTCGTTTACAAGAAGCCTACGACGGTGATGAAGAGGTCAAAGAGCTTATTGATATGTGTCGCATCCTCGAAGGCTGTACACGTAACGCCGGTAAGCACGCTGGTGGTGTTGTAATATCACCAACCACTATCACTGACTTTGCGGCCCTTTATTGTGATGATGAAGGTAAATTCCCGGTAACGCAATTTGATAAAAACGACGTTGAGACAGCAGGCTTAGTAAAGTTTGACTTCTTAGGTCTTAGAACACTTACCATCTTGCAGTGGGCACTTGATATGACTAACGAGCGCTTAGCTCGTGAGGGTAAAGAGCCGGTTGATATCAACGCTATTCCACTTGATGATAAGCCAAGTATTGAGTTACTGCTACGCGCCGAAACCACCGCGGTATTCCAGCTCGAATCTCGTGGTATGAAAGACCTTATTCGTCGTCTAAAGCCCGACTGCTTCGAGGATATGATCGCACTGGTAGCACTATTTCGCCCCGGTCCATTGCAATCAGGCATGGTAGATAACTTTATCGACCGTAAGCATGGCCGCGAAGAGTTATCTTATCCAGATGTGCAGTGGCAACACGATAGCTTGATACCCATTCTAGAACCGACTTACGGTATCATTCTTTATCAAGAACAGGTAATGCAGATTGCGCAGGTACTGGCTGGTTATACGCTAGGTGGCGCTGACATGCTGCGTCGTGCGATGGGTAAGAAAAAGCCAGAGGAGATGGCAAAGCAACGTTCAACCTTCGAAGAAGGAGCTGTTAATAACGGAGTTGACGGCGAACTTGCAATGAAAATCTTCGACTTGGTAGAGAAGTTCGCAGGTTATGGTTTTAACAAATCTCACTCAGCTGCTTATGCCTTAGTATCGTACCAAACGTTGTGGATGAAAACCCACTACCCAGCAGAGTTTATGGCTGCGGTAATGTCGGCGGATATGGATAACACCGATAAAATTGTTACCTTGGTAGATGAATGTGAAAACATGAAACTGACCTTGTTACCGCCGGATGTAAATGCCGGTGAGTACAAGTTTACGGTTAATCTACAAGGTGAAATTGTTTACGGTATCGGTGCCATTAAAGGGGTTGGTGAGGCGCCTGTTGAAGCTATTTTAGAAGCCCGTAGCGAAGGTGGCCCGTTTAAGGACTTATTTGATTTTTGTGCCCGTGTTGACTTAAAGCGTTTAAACAAGCGAGTTGTTGAAAAGCTTATTTATGCCGGAGCGCTCGATCAACTTGGCCCAGACAAAACACAGCCTGGCCGTGCAACCTTATTAGCAAGTTTAAAAGATGCCATGCGAGCAGCCGATCAGCATCATAAGGCTGAGTCATTAGGGCAGGCAGATTTATTTGGATTACTTGCCACAGAGCCAGATGAAGTTGAACAAGCATTTATCAAAGCCACAGATTTAACCGACAATGAGTGGCTAGATGGTGAGAAAGAAACTTTAGGGCTGTATTTAACTGGCCACCCAATTAATCAGTATCGTAAAGAGTTAAAGCATTATACATCAGGAAGGCTGGTTGATTTACAACCCACTAACCGCGATGTGCAGTCAACGGCTGCAGGCTTAGTGATTTCTGCCCGTACCTTAATAAACAAAAAGGGAAATCGATGGGGTCTTGTAACTTTAGATGACAAGAGTGCCCGTATTGATGTACGCTTATTCCCAGAACAGTTTGAAATGTACCAAGATTTGCTGCAAGTAAACAATATCTTGGTAATATCTGGACAGGTCAGCTTTGATAACTTCTCTGGTGGCATTACAATGACCGCTAGAGACATATGCACCATCGCTGAGGCGCGAGAAAAACGTATAAAAGCGATTAAAATGACCTTGAATATGGTGCAGATCGAGGCGAACTTCTTCGATAATTTACAAAAAGTACTGGAACCTTATAAGTTTGGTACTTGTCCTATTAAAGTATTCTATCAACGTCCGGATGCGTTGGCTGAGATTACCTTAGGAACCGAATGGTGTGTTACGCCGAGTGATGACTTAATTCATAAGTTATCGCTGATGGCGGCGCAAGATGTAGAACTAGAATTTAATTAATTAGGTAGTTTAGAGCATGAGCCTCAATTATCTTGATTTTGAGCTTCCAATCGCAGAATTAGAAGCAAAAATTGAAGAATTACAAAATGTAAGCCGCGCTGGCGAATTAGACCTTGGATTAGAAGAGGAAGTCAGTCGATTAAAAGAGAAAAGTGCTGAAATGAAAGAGAAAATTTTCTCTGAATTAGGTGCTTGGCAGGTTTCTCAGTTAGCCCGTCATCCGTTGCGTCCTTATACTCGTGATTACATCGAGCGCATTTTCACGGAATTTGACGAACTAGCAGGCGACCGTACTTTTGCTAACGACCCAGCTATTTTAGGTGGTGTTGCACGTTTTGAAGGTCAACCAGTGATGGTTATTGGCCAACAAAAAGGGCGTGACACGGCTGAAAAAATTAAACGCAACTTTGGTATGCCAAAGCCAGAAGGTTACCGTAAAGCATTACGCTTAATGGAAATGGCTGAGCGTTTCAAAATGCCAATCATGACATTTATCGACACTCCAGGTGCATACCCAGGTGTTGGCGCTGAAGAGCGTGGTCAAAGTGAAGCAATTGCGCGTAACCTTAAAGTTATGGCCGCGTTAAAAGTACCAACTATCTGTACTGTTATCGGTGAAGGTGGTTCTGGTGGTGCATTAGCAATTGGTGTGGGCGACCGCGTTAACATGTTGCAATACAGCACTTACTCTGTAATTTCACCAGAAGGTTGTGCATCAATCTTATGGAAAAGTGCAGACAAGGCACCATTAGCTGCAGAAGCTATGGGTGTAACAGCTGCACGTGTTAAAGAGCTTGATTTAATCAACAACGTAATTGATGAGCCACTTGGTGGCGCACATCGTAATTACGATGCGATGGCGCGTAACCTTAAAAACCAACTTAAGCGTGACCTAGCTGACTTACAAGGCCTTTCACTAGATGAAATGCTTGATCAGCGTTACAAACGTTTAATGTCGTTTGGCTATTGCTAAACACAGCTTAAAATTGAAAAAAGCCGCTTTTGCGGCTTTTTTTGTTTTATAATGCCGATAACAAAGACGCTTGTATACTCATTGGTTTTAAATGCAAACATCAGATTTATACCACCATTTTTTAGCACAATTGCAGCCTTTGCTGAACGCTCAGCAAAGTAGCTTTAGCGTTGCCTTATCTGGCGGTGTTGATTCTGTTGTATTGTTACATTTAATGAAGCAAGCTCAACAGCAACACTCAGGACTTAAACTTGAAGCTGTGTATGTTAATCATGGTTTGAGCAAGTATGCTGATGAGTGGCAAGGGTTTTGCCAATCGCTGTGTGAAGAGCTCGATGTCGCATTTAAAGCGGTGCATGTTGAAATTTATGAGCGTTCGCGTACATCACTTGAGGCACAAGCAAGAGAGGCTCGGTACCAAGCACTCGACGAAAACTGTATACCAAGTAGTGTAATACTGCTTGGTCAGCACTTAAATGATCAACTTGAGACCTTCTTACTTCGTCTAAAGCGTGGTTCTGGCTTGCAAGGCTTAGCATCAATGCCACAAACGCGATTGTTAGCGTCTGGGCGTGTATGTTTTAGACCGCTGATTAATATCACTCGTGAGCAAATTGAACAATTTGCCAGTGAATTTGCTATTACCCATGTCACCGATGACTCAAATATTGATGAACGCTTTGACCGTAATTTTTTACGTCATCAGGTTATGCCGATTTTAACGGAGCGTTTTCAAGGGTTTGAAAAAAGTGCAGCGCGCAGTATTCGGCTGTTACAAAAGCAGCAATCGCTGCTCGATGAATATACTCAAAACGACCTTACACACTGCCAAAATTCACAGGGTGGTTTAAGCTGCGAGGCAATAGCGGGGTTTAGTAAGCCCAGACAAGCAAACCTTGTACGTGCGTGGCTGAATCAGTTTACCCATCAACTACCTTCAGAGAATCAGCTACAGCAAATTATTGAACAAGGCTTAACAGCAAAAGCCGATGCCCAGTTAAAAATTTGTTTGCAAAGCGGCGATGTTCGTCGGCATCAGCAACATTGGTACTTTGTAAAAGAGCAGGCAATACCTGAGGCGATGGATATAACTTTGCAAAGCGTTGAACTGACAGATGGCCGAAAACTAATAGTGAAAGCGGGCAAGGGTATTAGAAAACCAAAGCCAGATGAGCAAGTAAGGGTTGAATTTAATAAGCCACAAGCGCGTATAAAACCGTTGCATAAACCTGGCAAAAATACTTTAAAGCATTGGTTTAAAGATGCCAAAGTAGCTCCTTGGTTACGTGCGCAGACACCACTTATTTTTTATAACGATCAACTTGTGCAGGTAGTTGGCTACTTTATTAGTGAGCAGCACAGTGTTGAAGATGGAATTCTTTGGGAGACAATCTATGAGTGAACAACCACATGTTGGTTTATCACTAGTTAATAAGGCACCACTTGGCTTTGCGTTGTCGGTGCTAGTGGCTGTAATTGCTGGTTTTGCTTATGCAGAGCTGACAATAAATACACTTTTTTATGCACTAGCTGGCGGCTTAGTTTGCTCATTATTGCTGCTAGGTTACTGGTCAGGCAAAGGCGGTATTTTCTTTATTCTGGGCGTTCTTACGCCGCTGGCTTTAGTGATGGTATCGCCCCTTACCACCATGGCTGCCTTGCTTTACTTATTAAGCGGCTTCTTCGCTGGTTTTTGGTTAGTATTACTTGGTTATAAATTTATAAACAAAAAAGCCTAGCGGGGGATGCTAGGCTTTTACTCAATTAGTAAGCTCTTGCGCAGTTTCTTCCTGCAGCTTTTGCCTTATAAAGACCTTTGTCAGCACGGGCAAACACTTCGTTTTCGCAGTCTTGGTTATTGGCGAGTGTATAACCAATGCTTGATGTTACATCATATTGAGCCATCAACCCTGAGCTAGCAACCAAACTCATAATGCGATCAGCAATCACTTTATTAGTGGTAAATTCAGGGTCGTCGATTAATAATGCAAATTCATCTCCACCAAAGCGGAAAATAGAGTCAGTGCCGCGCACACTAGTGCGTAATACATTAGCAAATTCTTGCAGTACATCATCGCCAATTTTATGACCAAAGTTATCGTTAACTTGTTTAAAGTTATCTAAATCAAGCAGCATTAAACTAAATGGACGATGCTGACGGCGGCAACGTTCTAGCTTTTGTGCCAAGCTGTCATTAAATTGACTACGATTATTTAAGCCTGTTAAAGCATCTTTAGTCGCTAAACGTAATACGCGGGTATACATAAGCGCATTACGTAATGGGTAAACGAGTGCTGTATGAAGCTGCTTTAATTTTGCTTCAATCGCTTTACCCATAGGGAACTGGCTAAAATAAATTAACTGCCCTAAGCGTTCACTTTCGATATCTAAATCAAAAGAGTACGGTGTTTGACTGGTATCGCTGCCAGCACTTTGTGACACTCCGAGTGCAGATTGGAACTGTAATCCAGATAAATTGATCAGTTGTTTTGCGTGTTCGGCAAAAATTGTCAAAATTTCTTCGATTGATAACGTAGTTTGTAACCTTGCGACCAAATCGTGTGGACTATTTGTTTCATTTATTCGGTAATGCTCTGCCGAAAACGGCAGAAACTCGCCTCGCGCAGACACCCGCTGCGTCAAAATATGGACATTTTCCATGATAATTCTCCCCCCGGAGTGTTTAGATACTCATACTTAGCGAGATTTGTGCCACATTTTTAAACTGGCTGAAAAACAGATGGTTGCTATATTTAAGGTAGGGTACAGCTTTATCATCAAGTAGAAGGGAGTTTATTGCTTGCAAAATGTGCTGATTCAAGTGTTTGGCTTGCTCGTCGCTGCCGTATTATTTGTTTGGTTCTTCAAACGAATTGGTTTACCACCTATTCTTGCTTATCTTGCCACCGGCGTGTTGGCGGGGAGTCATGGTATTGGCTGGATGGCGCAAAGCCACGAAATGCACTTTGTTGCCGAACTCGGCATTGTATTTTTACTGTTTAGTTTAGGGCTTGAGTTTTCGTTGCCGCGTTTAATGGCAATGCGCAATATTGTTTTTGGCCTTGGCTCCTTGCAGGTCGTGGTGACCAGCATTGTATTTATGCTGATTTTACTGCTGTTAGAGCACAGCCTTTTAAATAGTTTTACCATCGCCAGTTTAATGGCGCTATCTTCAACGGCGGTGGTGGTTAAGTTACTTAAAGAGTCTGGAGATTTAAACCAGCGCCGCGGCCAGTTGGCAATAGGGGTGTTGCTATTTCAAGATATTGCTGTTGTCCCTCTACTCATTGTTTACCCTTTACTAGCACAAAGTGGCTCTGAAGAAATTGCTGGAGCATTGGCTTTTGCACTCACTAAAGGCGCTTTAGTGTGTATTTTATTGTTCGGCATAGGTAAATGGATTTTGCCTAAAGTGTTTAGTGAAATAGCGCTGGTAAGAACCGATGAGCTATTTATGCTAACAACTTTATTGGTTGCCTTGTTTGCCGCAGGCCTGACTTACCTATTTGGTTTATCGATGGCGTTAGGCGCCTTTTTAGCTGGTATGATGTTAGGTGAGAGTCATTATCGTCACCAACTAGAAGCCGATATTCGGCCGTTTCGCGATATATTGATGGGGCTCTTTTTTGTTACCGTCGGTATGCAGCTAGATGTGCTTTATGTACTTAATAGCTGGTACTGGATCATCGCGGTATTAATTGGCTTATTGCTATTTAAAATTGCGGTGCTCGCGATTTCCGCTCAAGTGATGGGGGAGCGTAAGCAAGATGCGGTATCGGCGGGTATTATGCTTTGGCAAATGGGAGAATTTGGCTTTGTGTTAATTGCACTTGCTTCGCAGCATTTGCTGATAAGCTCAGAGCAAGCTTCGTTTTTAATTGCAGTTGGCGTGCTTTCAATGGCGCTAACGCCTTACCTTATTGAAAAAACACCGCTTATTCTTAAAAAACTTGGCCTTTTAAGCCATGCAGGGCAGTATTGGCAGCAGCCTGCGACAAGTAGCCCTTTGTATCAAAATCATATTGTGATCTGTGGCTTTTCTCGTGTTGGGCAAACCGTTGCGCGTTTTTTAAAACCGGAAGCTATTGAATACGTCGCGGTTGAAAGTAACCCTATCTTATTGCAAGAAGCAAAAGCGGCTGGTGAGCCAGTTATTTTTGGCCATGTAAATCAAAAAGATATTTTAAAATCAGCGGGTGTAGAGCGGGCAAGGCTAGTCATTATTACTTTTACTGATTTTGAGCAAACACAAATTGTTGTTGATGCCATCAAGCAAATAGCTCCTGACGTGAAAATACTGGTACGGATGCGCGATGATACCGAAATGGAAACGCTTAAAGAACTCGGTGTTACTGAGGTAGTGCCTGAAACACTCGAAGCAAGCCTAATGTTAGTTTCGCATGTGCTTTATATGTCTGGCGTGCCGATGACACGGATCATACGCCGAGTAAGTAAAGAGCGGCGTAATCGTTATAAGTTTTTAAATGGCTTTTTCACTGGCGATAAACTCGATGGCGAAGAGGCAAGTTCAGATAGGCTTGAGTATTTACATGTTATAGCTCTGCCAGAACACGCTTATGCGGTTAATCAGAAAATTAGTGAGCTTAAACTTGAGCAGCGCCGTGTGTCGGTTAGAGCGCTGCGCCGACAAGACCGAGAAATTGACGCACCTTCATCACAAACTATTTTATTGGCAGGTGATATTTTAGTGTTACAAGGCAAGCCTCGCCGAGTAGAGCGGGTAGAGAGGTTTTTACTCGACGGTATGGAGTAGCTATTAGCTACTCCAGTTCTAAGAATTTACGAATTTCAGGTAGCTTTTTAAGGCCATCTTGGTAGCCAATTTCAATAAGCTTTTGGGTATAACGTTTTTCAAACAGTAAGTAGCTCGTTAAACTCGATTGCGAACGTTTCTTCACGCCTATCATGCGTAGTAACAGTTTGATTGCCATAGGCATGTCATCATAAAACTGAGCTGCGATTGCATTAAAGTTTTGCGATGGGTTGATCACGCAAGTTTCGATTTGTTTTAACTCTTGGTGTTTGTCGCGGGCAGGCAAAAGGCTCAAAGTACGGTTAATACGCTGTAAGCGCTCTAAATCAGACTGTAGCGTGTCGGTAAATACGCTATCGAGTAAGTGACCTGCAATATTAGAAAGGCCCGGGTAATGAGGCTGGTAACCCGGTGGGTGCAATTCTTTTGGCTCATCAACACCAATAATAAAGATTTTTTCAGCACCTAAGTGAACCGAAGGACTCAGTGGCGAAAGTTGGTGAATAGAGCCGTCGCCAAAATAGTGGTTATAAACATTCACGCTCGGGAACACCATCGGAATAGCGCTCGATGCCATTAAGTGCTCAACATTAATGCGGGTTGCTTGCCCTTCACGCTTTGCTCTGCGCCACGGTTTTTGTGTCAGTGACTGAAAAAATGCGACAGAGTCACCAGTTGTATAGCTCGAAGCAGTAATCGACACTGCATCTAGGTAGTTTTTATGTAAATTTCGTTCGATACGCGATAAATCGAGTATTTCGTGCAACAGTTTTCTCAGCGGTTTATTATTCAGCAAACTCGCAGGTGGGTGATTTATATGTTCAGATTGAAAACTCGTAAGCATGTTGCGAGTAATATGCAAAAACACACTTAAAAAATCGCTTTTATAAACCTGAGAAGTCGAAAAATTCTTCCACACCCATTCGAGTTTTTTGCATGCTAAATGCGCACACGATGCATAACATGCTAACGCTGCGGAATTAATTGCGCCAGCTGATGTCCCATTAATAATAGTAAAGGGCAGTGGGGCTGTACGAGGCATGCTTTGCGTTATCGCTTTAAGCACACCAACTTGATAAGCCGCTCGCGCGCCACCACCTGTTAGTAATAAAGCGATTTTAGAGTGTTGTGTTTTTTTTAACTTACTGCTCATGGTTGCATTTAAATAGTTGTGCGTCTTTACTTTATTTATCAACTGTAAGTCTTTAAGCTAGAAGAAGCAAAGATTAGCTCAAGGCTAAATGGTTTTTTCGTATTTTTATCTGTTTTATTTTTAAGGGAGTGTCTATGTCAGAGCATTCGTCAGAGCCTGAAGTACAAAAGGGTTCATCAAATAACAACCTGATTTTTGCGGTGGTTGTGCTTATTCTTGTTGCTGGTGTGGCAGCGTTTATTTTATTGAAGCCTGAAGATAAACCAGTGCAAGTTGTTGAAGACATTGTTGCAGAAGAAGCGCCAGTTGTTGAGTATCAAGAGCCTGAACCAGAACCTGAAGTGACAGAGCCTGAGCCAGAACCAGTTGTAGTCGATACTGCTCCAGAGCGCACTCCAGAGCCAGTTCCAGAAGTCGAGCCACTACCAACGTTAAATGAAAGCGATGAAGTGGTTGTTGCTCGTATGGATGAGTTACTAAGTGACCAAGTGATGAGCTTAATGGTGACCGATGACCTTATTCGTCGTGGTGTTGTGTATGTTGATAACATCGCAAAAGGTAAAGTGGCATTAAGCCATGCACCTGTTGAGCGTCCTAAAGAGTCGTTTAAAGTTATTGAGGGCGACATTTTAACAATCGACCCAAATAGCTATGAGCGCTATACGCCATACGTAAAACTATTTACTAGCCTAAGCGCTGCTCAAGTTATTCGTATGTATGATGAATACAAACCACTTATCAACGAAGCTTATGCAGAAATTGGCTACGAAGGTGATGCATTCACAGGCACGCTAGAAGAGGCTATTGACGTACTGCTTGATACGCCAGAGCCAAAAGGTGATATGCCACTTGTTCGCAACTCAGTCACTTATCAATATGCATACTCTGAGTGGGAAAACCTACCTGATGCGCAAAAACAATTACTGCGTATGGGCCCAGAAAATATGAAAAAAGTGAAAGCTGCATTACTCAACATTAAAGCTGAACTTGAAAAGTAAGCGATAACCCCCTTAATGACAGTGCGATTGTATACCAAGTATGCAATCGCACTTTCTTTTTCGAATACCCCTTGAATAACAGGCTAAAAGTAGAGATAATCCCTCCCGCGCCAAACAAGGCCCTCAATGGTAGTCTTATTGGTCCTCTCGCAACACTAGCAGGTGAACCTGGTCAGGCCCGGAAGGGAGCAGCCACAGCGTGTGACGTGTGTGCCGAGATGCGGCTGGTAAGACTGCCACCCAAAATCTTCTTTGGGTGACTTTCCTCATATAAATTCCGTTTTAAAGCTTTCTTTAGAAACAATCTTTTATTCTTCTATTAATCTAATTTAACTTTAAGCTTATTTATTTTCTAAGTTATCAAGACATCCAATTTAGAGTTAATTAGACACCCACATTAAAAATGTGAACTTCGTTTTTATGTACATAATTGATTTGAAGGAGACACAGCTGGTGAGGTACAGGTTACAAAAATTAAAAAGACACCCACTTTAGGCTACTTTAGTAGATTTTTAATAGCTGACTTTAAATAAGGCTACCCAGTCGTTCTAAATTAATTTACTAAATTTATTTATAAATCGAATGTTCTTTTTACATGATGCTGTAGTTATTCTCTGACTAGTGCCAGATTTCGGGCAAGCTTAGTCCAAATGCAAGGCTACTCTAAATATTTTCGAGTTTCGGTTTAGGCAAATAGTGCTCGACTAGTGCTAATAGAGCTTCTTCGTTTTCGTTTCATGTGATTTGTATAAGCAGATATAGCCTGTTCTTTACCAGCCGTATTTTTAAATGAGCGTGTAAATGAGGTTGTGAGTGTAAGCCAGTTGTCAGTACAAATGTTTAATCTTTCAAGTATTGGTAAAGCATCTTCTGGGATTTTCCCTGGCTTATCTTGTCGTATTGAACGGCCTGTCCAATCTACAAGTTGCAGATATGTCTTGAGTTCAAATGGTAGTCCCTTAGGCATATGTTTACGAGGTTTACCTGCAAAGCGCATAAGTGATTTCGGTTGCTTATTATTTTGAGCTGCATTAATTCTAGATTTAATACTGGTATAGTCAGATTCTTCTGGTAAATCGGCCGCTTTTGCTCTAACAGGATTTAAATCTACATAAGCGAGGCAAGCGGCAAGTGCTGCTTCATCAAGTAAAGCTTGTGATTTAAAGCGACCTTCCCAAAATCGTCCTTTACATTCATCCTCTAGGTTCGCTTTTCGTGCAATACCCTCGTTAAGAACTCGCATAAACCAACTAATGCTGCTGAGCCTTTCTCTATATAAACTTACTCTGGTATTAACCGCAGAAAGCTCTGTTTGTGTTAGCAATTCGCCATTTAAGAATCGTTGGCATAGGAATGTACTTTTGAATAATTTGTGCCACCTAATTAGAATCGCTTTATTATTTAGACGCTTAGCTTTTGCTATATTGATGTGTAGGACTAGATGAGTGTGATTACTCATAACCGCGTAGGCACAAATATCAATACAAAATATCCGGCCAAGTTGAAGTAGTTTGTTTTCAACCCAACCCCGCCTATGTTCATATGAACGACCCGTCAGTGGATCTTTTCCGCACAAATAAGCGCGACGAACGCAGCGTGAAATACAATGGTAGTAAGGCGTGTTTGAAACGCTAATTAAGTTTCTACGTGGGGTTGCCATGCTCTTCTCCTCCATGAGTTGAACAATTTAAGTTTAGTCATAATTTTGAGAAGTGAGAAATTTTAAGCTGGGTATCTAGTTAGGGGTTATTTTTTATAGGTTTAACTCTGTGAAGTAATAGAAATTAATATGGGTGTCTTGTTAGTAAAGTAATTAATTGATTATTAGACCCCATATTTTAATTATGGGATCAAATTTGGTTTATTGGGGGAGCAAGCTAAGGAGAGAGAGTTATTTTACAAACACTCTGAATCCCCATGCTGGAATTGTAAGTTCTGTTGTTTGAGTAAATTCCATTGCCTGTTTTGAAAAAGCATCTGTGTAATTACCTAAAAACAATGGCTCTTTAAAGTTAACTGTTTGTGGCTCTTTCGATAGGTTGAACACAGCAAATACTTTATCGTTGCCTTTTGCACGAACAAAGCTTAGTACTTGTTTTGGTGCGCTGTTTGGTACATGTACCATGCGGCCGCCAAATTGGCCATTCCACAGTGCTTCATTATTATGTTTGAGTGTAAATAATGATTGATATAAATCACCGATAGGGTGCTTTTGCCATTTGATTGGGTCACGTTCGAAAAAAGCGAGGCGTTTATCGTTACCCGCTTCTTGCCCGTTGTAAATCATCGGGAAGCCTTCGCCAACGACAGATAATGCAATAACGGCTTCAAGTGCATCACCATAGTTTTCGAACATGGTGCCTTCCCATGCATTTGTGTCATGGTTGGCAACACCCACAAGGCGATAAGCTTCTGCTGGGAATGCACTTTCGTTCCATGAGTAATAAACGAAGAGGGCGCTAACATCAGCATGACCTTTTACAATTTTATGCATGTGCTCAGACCATGACCAGGCGTAAGTCATATCAAAGGCTTCGGCATGTAAATCGCGAGACTCCCACTCAGCCAGCATTAAAACAGGCTTTATGTTATCAAGCTCACGGCGGACGTTATTCCAAAAATCTACGGGTACAAAGCCTGCTACATCACAGCGATAGCCATCAATACCGACTTCTTTTACCCAGTATTTCATTGACTCTGTCATGTACTCACGTAGATCAGGTTTTGAATAATCAAAATCAATAATGTCAGACCAGTCCCACCATGGTGTCGGTCTAAATTGGCCTTTGTAGTCTCGGTCGTACCAATCGGGGTGCTCATATCGAAGCCAGTTATCCCAAGCACTGTGGTTTGCTACCCAATCTAAAATGACATACATCCCCATATCATGAGCTTTGTTCACAAAGGCTTTAAGGTCTTCTAATGTGCCAAACTCAGGGTTTACTTTACGGTAATCTTTTACAGAATAAGGGCTACCTAAACTGCCTTTGCGGTTTTCTTCACCAATCGGGTTTATGGGCATAAGCCAAATAATATCAACACCTAACTCTTTCAAGCGTGGCAATTGCTGCTGTGCTGCATTAAAGGTGCCTTCTTTAGTGAATTGGCGAGTATTGAGTTGATAAAGCACCGCATTTTTTGACCACTCTGGGTGAGTAAGTTTTACGTAGGGTTTGGGCTCATAGGCACTGTTTGAAGTTTTAGTGAGTGTACATGCAGTAGTTAGGCTTAGTAATAAAATAAGCAAACTTTTGGTTAGCAATGAATTCATATCAGGCCTTGTTGTCGAATAAAGGTGTTGCATGAAAAAACAACACTTCGACTAAATATATACCCTGAGCTAATATTTACAATTAAATGCATACGTATTCACAATGTGGTTACATAATCGATTAAGATCTTATTTAAAAGCTTAATTAGAGGTGGGTGGTGGCTAAATACTTAAATGATTAAATAGGGTGGGGAAATATGTAAAACGACAGCAAGAAAAAGCTAAGCTGTCGTTTAAATATGCCGAGCTAGGCTGAAATCATAAAAGTAGATTTACTGGCATCCCAGCTGATCAGTTTTTTAATTTCTAGCTCTTTTATAATGGTTAGTAATTCAGAGTCACTTAGGCAGCAGCCTTGTTTTAGTTTATCGAGTGATATCTCTTTATTACGGCTATGAAGCTTAGAGGCCAACATAATACGGTAGATTAATTTTGACTTACGGTTCATAACGCATCTCCTCCACATTTTTGTTGATAGCATTTTAGTTGCTACTTGGTTTTATAATTTGGTCTAATGTGTACTGATGATTTTTTCGACTATGAGGGATCTTTTTAGCCAAGTCAATTAATATTGGATAAAAATTATACGATTTTGAATCAGCAGGAGAAACGTAGAAGTGAAGTTGTAAGTCATTGAAAATAAAGTGGAGATAAAACTTTTCTGCTTGGGAAGCCTAGTCTATGAGCTCGTCACGGCTAATTGCAATAACATCATGCAGTGCTTTAAATAGTAAATGCTTTTCAATGGGTTTGCCTACATGACCATTAAAACCACAATTCATGTATTCGATGATATTTTCTTTCATCACGTTGGCAGTTAAAGCAATAACAGGCACCTCTTTATCAATACTACGAATATGTGAGCAGGCTTCGATCCCCCCCATTGTGGGCATTTGTATATCCATTAAAACTAAAATGGGGTTGAGTTGTTTAAATAGCTCGACTGCTTCAGCGCCATCTTTTGCAAAATGAAGCTCAGCGTTGGTTTCTGCAAGCATTGACTTGATGATCATGGTATTGAGTGGGTTATCTTCAGCAATTAGTACCGTTTTAGCCGATAAGTCAGGTGCAGTTACATCGGTAAAGCTATCATTTAAGTGCTGCTTTTCAGATACTTTGAGCGGTAAATAAACGGTGAAATGGGTGCCTTTACCGAGTGCACTATCTACATCAATACGGCCGTTCATACGGTTAATAAGATTTGCGGTGATCGACATTCCTAATCCAGTCCCGCCAAAACGCCGCGTTATACTGTTATCGGCTTGCTGAAAACGGTTAAACAGATGCATTAAACCTTCTTTATTCATACCAATGCCGGTATCAATCACTTCTATCTCAACACCTTGTTTTTGGCTTTGCGAAGATTTATTAATTTTTACTTGTACGCCACCTTGCTCGGTAAATTTAACGGCGTTAGAAACCAGGTTTAAAATAATTTGTCGAACCCTAACTGGGTCTCCTATCCATAAATCTTCAACGTCATCGTCTATATCTATGTTTAATTCAATTGCTTTTTCGTTACAAAGCGGCAGAAAATCAGAATTGATCGACTCAACAACCTTCGACATCGAAAAATCTACCTGTTCAATATAAAGCTCGTTCGCCTCCATTTTCGAAAAGTCTAAAATATCGTTGATGATGGTAAGGAGTGACCGACAAGAAAACAACGCCTTAGAAACAACTTCTATATTTTTCGGTTTTTGAATGTTCGGCTGCAAAATTTGTAAAAGCCCCATAATGCCATTAAGTGGGGTGCGTATTTCATGACTCATATTGGCTAAAAATTCTGATTTTATTCTCGCACCTTCTAATGCACGCTCAGTTAGCTCAATCTGTTGTTTATAAGAGTTAGAAAGCTTTCTAAAATAAATAAGCAATATGCTAGTTAGCAATATGATTGTTAACACATGCACGATGTAAGCAATTTGGAAGTTTTCATCAATGGCGATGCTTTTATCTTGAAGCATTAACTTTACATGTCGCTCGAACGCAGCAAGTGCCTTCAATGCATCTGTATCATCTACTTTTACAGTGGTATCTATCTGCTCGCTAGTCGCGCCGTTAGCTATCATTTTTAAAACAATATCGAGTTTGTCTTCATATTCAATAACCGTTTTTTTAACGTCAGTAAGCGCTGTATGATCGTATTCTTTTATTGCGCCAAGTTTGGCAAGGATCTTTTTTATTTCGGTGAGTTCATTTTCAATGGGCGGAAGATACAGTTCTGTATTTTTTCTGAGCACTAGGTTTTTAAAATGGTGAATAAAGCCACCATAACCGAGTCTTTGTATTAGCTTGTCGTGAAGTACATAAACGTTAGCGGCGGTTTTTGAATAGTCATGCCATTGTGAGTCGACATTTTTGTAAAAGAATAATGAGGTAACAGTGAGCGACGTTACTAATGCAATCACGATAATTGCATTCACTTTCAACTTGTTTTTAGTTTGCTGTAACGCTTTTGTCATCAGTTTACCGCACCTATCCTGTTGTTAATTTAAGCATAGCAGTATTTTTTTCGTTCACATAAGAAAGGGGTTAATTCAGAATGACTTTTTATGAGGATAATAAAAAACCTTAACAACTTAGGTAAAAGTAACTTAAAGCGAATAATCAAGTTTTTATAAAAAAGTTTGAAATCAATTACACTGTACTTTTTTCGTACGTGGTGTATCTTAAGTTGGTACGAAATTTTAAGGTTTCATTGAGTGTAAGTTAACACTCATCTGTTAAGTGGAGTAAAGGATATGCACGCACACACAGTCAAAGAATCAACAGCGACTATTCAATCGGGTGTCGCAAAAGCGGATGGTAAGCTTTTAGTGACTGAGCAAGAGATTGTTTTTGAACCGTTTAATAAAGAATTAGGCTTAGGTCCATACACACTTTCACGAGCGCACATCAATAACGTTGATAAGTGTTCGGGTAAAGGCGCGGGTATTCTACCAATTACAGCAGATGGAATTCGCATTACTTTAAATAACAACGATGTATTTGAGTTCATTCTAGCAAACCCAGATGAGTGGCTAAGCGTACTTGCTCACTAAGCAAATCTTCAAAAAGACGGCATATTATAGCAACCTGCCATAATGTGCCGTGTTAGCTTTTCATTAATTAATTTCCTTTCTTCGCAACACATTGATCTCAAACAATACTAAGGCAAAGTTCTTAGGGTATTTTACCCATCTAAACTATTAAATTGCTCGTTGCTTATTAACGGAGGCTCTTGGGCAAATGATCAACTTAGATGAACAACGCCTAGTTTCGCTTGAACGCGGTTTTCATATTCCACCTAAACCTGAACTATTGAGCCAAATTGCCGATGAAATGCAAAAGTCGGATGCAAGCCTAGATAAAATAGCTCAGCTAATATCAAGAGACATCAGTCTTTCAGCTTTATTATTAAAAACAATAAATAGTCCGGTGTTTGGTTTACAACGCACCATTAGTGATATACGCCAAGCGGCGATGTTTTTAGGCTTAGATCAGCTTAACCGGCTAGTAACCTTAGCCTTGCTTAAGCAAAATTTTAAAGGCAATGCCTGTATTAGCTTAGAGCGCTTTTGGGATGAGTCGGTTGAAGTTGCGAATGCCTGTGTACTGCTAGGTAACAGTTATAAGTCATTAATGCCAGTGGATGAGCTTTACTCTTTAGGGCTTTTTCATAATGTCGGTATTGCTGCAATGGCATTAAAATTCAGAGATTATGTCGAGGTTCTTAAACAAGCAAACCTAGCAAAAGAGCACGCGATTACCGACCTAGAGCAGGCTCGTTATCAGTGCGATCATGCGGTGATTGGTTATTTTATCTCGGTATCTTGGCACCTACCTAAGCCACTTTGTCACGTTATTTTAAATCATCACAACACGCACTTTTTAGAGCAAAACAATGATGAGCAACAACGTATGGCGTATGCCATCTTAAAATGTGCAGAAAGTGCTGTGGACTATGCCCGCCACCAACAATATTCGAGCGAGTGGTTTAAAATTAAAGAGCAGTGCTTTGCAGAGCTGGGTATTGTTGATCAAGATTTTGCCGATATGGTCGAAGATTACGTCGACAATGCGATGGCAAGTTAAAGCCAATTAGCGTTTATTTCCTATCATCTTAACTTCGATGAGTTTGCGAGTGGTGAGTTATCATCACTCGCTTTTTTACATCGAAAGAAAGTATGCATTACTATACTTTCCTGCTGTAGCAAGGCATCATAACTTTTTCTAGGGAGAGGTTACGATGCTTAAATTACTGTTACCATTAGTTTTATGTTCAAGTTCTGCGATAGCTGCAACAAGTCTGCCGGATAATCGTCATATTGTTGTTAAAGGTGAGGCAGTTGTGCGTACAGCCCCCGATAGGGCTGATATCACGTTAGAGTTTGAAGCTGTAAAAGCTGAAAGCGTGCAGGCTAAGCAGCAAGTCGATACGCAAGTTAATGAACTCCTGGCGGGCTTAAATAATTTCTCAATAGACGAAAAAAGTATCTCTGCGGGGCGAATTTTCGTAGAGCCGAACATGCGTTATGACGAAAATGATAACCAAGTTAAAGATGGCTTTCGAGCCACGCGCAAGGTCAAAGTCAGCCTTAAAAAACTCTCCCTTCTGGACGGCTTTTTAAACTTTGCGCTTAAAGTGGGTGTCAATCAAATCGAGCAAATTCAACTTTTATCAACCAAAGCCTCAGATTACGAGCAAGCCGCTCTTGATAAAGCAGTTGCGAATGCCAAACAGCAGGGAAGTAGCCTTGCAAGCGCATTCGAAGCGAAACTTGGTCGGGTGTATAGTATTCAATCGCAAGAGATAGGTAGTCACTTTGGCTATGGTAGCAATACAAATATTGAACGAATCATGGTCACGGGCTCACGTATTAATACAGTCCCAGAAGGTAAGTATTTACAAGAATCGATTACCTTCAGAGCAAGTGTCAATGTTGTGTTTGATTTGGTGGTCGAGTAATTAATGAGATTTTTTAAGTACTGTGTTTATCTATTCCTTTTGTTGATGGCATTCAGTGGTCTTGCCGCAACAAAGCACATAAATATTGTCAAACCTGTGGTTGCGGCATTTAAGGCAGGTGATAAAGCTGCCATTGCTAAGCGAGTGCATTATCCACTGCAGCGCAAAGAGCCGCTGCAAGCAATTGAAAATGAGCAAATGCTTATAGAAAACTTTGAGCAAATTTTTGATAAAGAGTTTGTCGAAAAAATCGTGAACTCAAACGTTCGCCATGATTGGGAAATGATGGGGTGGCGCGGCATCATGTTTGATTCAGGCAAATTGTGGTTAGACTTTGATGGCTCTATTTGGGCTGTGCCTTATGAATCAGAGTCAGAAAAAGCACAACGCGAAGCGCTGATTGACGAGCAAAAACAAGCATTACATAAAAGCCTCCGTGAATTTATAAAGCCGATATTAACGTGGCAAACAAAACAGCATTTAATTCGTATCGATGAACTGGCTGATAATCAGTACCGTTATGCAGCATGGGGGATTGATCAATCTATGCAAGATGAGCCAAGCCTTGTGATCACAGGGGGCACATTAAGCTTTGATGGCAGTGGAGGGAATCATTTTTATACCTTTACTAACAATGGCTATCGTTATGTCTGTCATGTGATAGTGCTTGGTACTGAGCACTCACCAACAGGGCTTTTAGAGGTATTTAGAAATAATGTACAGATATTGTCTGGGCCTGTTTTAGCTTTTTAGGTTGTTTTTCTTATTTTGTACTACACTTCTTCTTTCAAAGGTGTCTCGTTCTAAGGATTCTGGTATAAAGGAGTAAGTTGTGGGTACAAAATTTTGGATACTAAGAACCACTAAAGTTTTTACGTTAGTGGCTATTTTATTATTTATGGTGGAAATTCTAAAAGGTCACGAGACAATGGGCGCGTTAGGCTTTGCGCTACTTTGGTCTTTTATTGCCACGGCCATTTTTATCGCAACCCGTTTATATCATTCATCAAAAGGGCGCCACTGTGCACTTTGTAATGACACCCCTGATGATAAAAAAGCGAGTTAGCTTAGGTTATTAACAAACACGCCGCCCCATACCAACGCACAAATCGTTAAAGCAATCAGTACGGCTGCGGATCCTAAGTCTTTAGCTAGGCCTGATAATGGATGAATTTCAAGGCCTATTCGGTCAATGGCGGCTTCAATTGCCGTATTGACGACTTCAGCAAACATCACAAATAGCACTGATACAAGCAGCATAATTTTCTCGTACAGGCTAATCTGCCATACAAAAACCACCGCTATGGCTAGGACCAACAGTATCAGCTCTTGTTTAAAAGCAGACTCATGCTTTGCCAACCACGTGAATGCTCGTTGGGAGTTTTTGAATGCAAGGCGAATACGTTTAATGCCAATGGGTTTGTTAGTGCTATCAAATTGCATAGTATGAAATCTCTATTTCGTTAGCTTTGTGTTGAGCAAGCATTAAAGATATCTTGCTCTGGGTGATATTCAGTGCTTTGTACATGGGTTAAGCCTAGTAGGGTGTCAAAAATGTTATCGTGCGAAAAAGCATGGTTACGCTGCTGTTCGATACATTGATTAAAGCGGGTATCGGCTAGTTTATTACTCCAAAACAGCATAGGCACTTGGGTTTGCTCTTTAGGCGCTAACGCATACGGGAAGCCATGTAAGTACAAGCCTTTTTCACCCAGTGATTCACCGTGATCAGAAACATACAGTAGGGCTTTGTCATCCGCCTGACTGCTTTGCAGTAAATTAATAAGTTTACTCAGTACTAGGTCGGTATAAGCAATGGTATTATCATAGGTGTTTGTGAGTTGCTCACTGCTACAATTTTGGATATCGCTACGTGGGCAATCAGGCAAAAATTTACTGTCTTTTTCTGGATAGCGGCGATAGTAGGTTGGCCCGTGTGAACCAATCATATGTAATACCACTAGTTGGTGTTTCGCATCACTTTTGGCAAGCTTTGCAGCCAATTCTTCAACCAGTACTTCATCAAAACAATAGCGTCCGTCACAAAGTGGGTTGCTCTTTGTTGGTTCTACCGTTTCTGAGTTTACCCGCACACAAACCCCTTTACAGCTGCTATTGTTATCAATCCACGTTACTTCTACACCACTTCGTTGAATGATATCTAGGGCATTTTCTTGGCTTTGCGCGATGCGCGAATCATAGTGATTGCGGTCTAAGCGCGAGAACATGCAAGGTACAGAAATGGCCGTTGCGGTGCCACATGAACTAACATCACTGAAATATTTAACGCCAAGTTTAGGGGTATATTGATTAGTCGGCTTGTCGTAACCTTGTAGTGAAAAGTTTGCTGCGCGTGCTGTTTCGCCTACCACCATAATCGTCAGTGAACTTTGTTGCTTAGCTAATAGGTGCGGTGTTTTATCTAAGACTTTAAATGGTAGAGGTGGATAAAAATAATTATCGCGCAGGTACTTATAGCCCGCAGTATAAAATGCAAAGGGGGTAATGTAGCTGGTTAATTGACGATTATTACGCCCTACAGAGGCGTAATCTTTATAAAAAGGAACGGCAATAACAGCTACAGCAATAAACGCTGTAACGTTAAGAAGCGCAAAGCTTTTAAGACGAACACGAAAGTTTCCGACAATTTCAAAGCGAGAAAACAAGTAAGCAGGCAGTACGCCTAGCACAGTAATAAAAGCGATAACTTGTACATTAAGGTATGAAAAAGCCTCACCTGAATTTGTCTCTAAGATATTTTGCAGCATGCTTTTATCAAAGATAACACCGTAATTTAAGGTTGCATAAAACAACAACGATGAAACCACGACGCTTGTTAAAAGCACGGGTTTAACAAAGGTGATTAGCGATAACCAACTTAACACCATTGCCGTCAGTGCTAATAAGAAAAACGGTACGCTTGCTATAAATAACCAATTGATATGTTCAGGTTTGCTGGCTGCTTCAAGCATGTTAAATAAAAACAGGCCATTAAATGCAATAACCAAGTACAACGACACCAGCCAGACAAATTGGCTGTAGCTAACGTGCCATTTTTTAGTAAGGAGTTGTTTAATTTGCATGCTCATAATCATTCCTCATCGCTACGATTTATTTGGTAAGCGATACAACTGTTCGGTATAAGCTAAATTGCTAAATAAGACGTGTGCTAAGGCTTTTTTGGCAAGCTCAACTCTGCTATCTGTGTTATCGATGGCAACTTGCGTTTTACTTGTAGAGTCATAGCGCCAATAGCTCACTTTTTGGTTTGGCATCAGGATCACGGCTTCACCATTTTCTACGTAAGCAAAGTTGTCGTAGTACTGCATCATGGCGCGCTCAACAGGGTATTGTTGAGTTAAATCATAACCAAGCATGGGGGTTGCTTGCTCAACGCCTAATAACGACAACAAAGTAACAGGTAAATCAATTTGGCTGACTAAGCGAGTATCGCGCTTTGCATCCATATCACTATTTAGGATCACAGCAGGGATGTGGAAAGATTTAAGCGGCACAGGCTCTGAACCAAACACGCGCACATCATGATCTGCAACCACTAAAAAGACGGTGTCTTGCCAGTAATCTTGCGTTTTTGCCTTCGCGATGAATTTACCAAGAGCATAGTCTGCATATTTGATTGCTAGATCGCGTTTGTAGTTTTCTGGGTCGTGGCCTTCAGGCAGTGTTACTTTACCCTCTGGAATATCGAATGGGTCGTGGTTACTTGAGGTAAACACAAGGCTGAAAAATGGTTTGCCTGATTTATTTAGCTCACTTAGCTCTATATCAGCTTGATTGAACAAGTCTTCGTCGCTTGCTCCCCATGACGAAATAAACTCAGGGTTTTGCATGTCATTAATATCGACAATATCGCTAAAGCCATTGCCTAAGAAAAAGCTTTTCATATTATCGAAATGACTCTCACCGCCATAAATAAACTGGGTGGAATAACCGGTGCGGGTTAATACATCAGCAAGTGAGAAAAAGTTACGCTGAGATTTAGAAAGTTTGACCACCGAGCGCGAAGGTGATGGAGTAAACCCGGTTGTTACCGCTTCAATCCCTCGAACAGAGCGTGTGCCAGTGGCGTATAAGTTATCAAACCCCCAGCCTTGTTGATAAAGCTTATCTAGTTCAGGAGTCACACCTATGCCACCTAGTTCGCCAACAAAGCGTGCGCCTAAGCTTTCTTCTAAAATGATCACTAAATTCTTTTGTTTGCCTGTGTTAAAAGGTGTGTTGTTGGCAAGGGTAGGGATTTTCTCAGTGATAAACTGCTGTTTATAGGCTGCTTGCTTTACTGTTTGTAAAATCTCATCACGTGGCATGGTACCGTATAAACTACTGGCATTTTTTTCATTGCCCATACTCTTAATAGCAAAGGCAACACTGTAAGTTGAGTTAAGTGCCAAGGAGTTAATCAGTGAGTCGCTTGAAAAGTACACTAATGCAGGGTTTAACGGGCGATGGCTTACAGTGCCTCTTGCGCTAATTAAGCAAACTAATAAAGTCGTAACGAGTATCACCACTTGGCTAACCGTTTTAGCATTTTGCTGTTTGCTAAATGCTGCATTTATAAAACGATACGCAAACACACAACTAAGCGTTGCAATAATTAAGGTGCTTATCATGGCAAATAGGTGGCCATGTAATAGCATAGAAAAGACTTCTTGAGGGTAGTCTAGGTATTCGACAAATAAACGATTTGGCCGCACATCGTACTGGGTAATAAACGCGGGAGTCGAAGCCTCTACAACCACGATTAAAGTTATAACTATACTGCTATAAAAAGTAAAAACATGCTGAAATAAAGCGGTTTTGCTGCGCAAAAGCACATCAGCTACTAACATTAAAACAGCCAAGGCTGACAAGTAGCCTAAGCTGCTTAAGTCGACTCTTAGGCCTCCTAATAAAACGGCAAGGCTATCGCCATCAGCTAACCTTTGGTGTTGCCATACAAGCAAGGCAATTCTCGACAGTATAAATACTGACATTAAAATTAATGAAAAACGGAACAAAGGTTTTAAAACAGAAAGTTTTGTTGTCATAGTCGTACTTACTTAATCGAAACTACGGCAATACTAGGAATCGAAACTTAAGAAATCCTTATGGTAATCTTAATATTTTCTAAACTAGGAAAACTTCAGTAAATCTTAAGTGAATCTTAAGATTCAAAGCGTAAGCTGATGACGCTAAAGCGGTTTTTATCTAAATGAGTAACATATGAAATTGTTGATTATAGAAGATTCGGTGTCATTAAGACGTAGTCTACGAATTGGCCTTGAGAACCTAGGTTTTACTATTGATGAAACCGGCGATGGCGCTGAAGGTTTGAGTATGGCAATGACAGGTGAGTACGAATTAATCATACTCGACATTATGTTACCCAGTATTGATGGCATTACGTTATTACAAACCATAAGAGCAAAACAGCTCGACGTGCGAGTGCTTATTTTATCTGCCAAGCAAGAACCAGAAGATAGAGTGAAAGGGCTACTCACCGGGGCCGATGATTACCTGACCAAACCATTTTCGTTTGATGAGCTGCATGCACGGTTATTAAATTTAATGCGTCGCGGCGGCCTGAAAATAATCAGTGATGTGATCCGCATTGATAACTTGGCTTTAAATTTACAATTAAAACTTTTGCAAGTTAACGACACCGTTATCGATTTAACCCCTAACGAATATAAAATAGTTGAGTGCTTGTTTAGTAATCAAAACAAAGTGATCACAGCTGAAAAGTTAAGTACCTATATTGCTGGGCAATATGACTTAGTTTCAAAAAACTCCATTGAAGCGCACTTATCATCGGCGCGTAAAAAGGTGAGGGCAGCAGGTGGCGAGTTACCTATTCAAACAAAGCGTGGTTTTGGTTATATCATTCAAGGAAAATAATGAAATCAATTCGCAGTAAGTTAGTAACCACATTATCGATTACTATAACTGGGCTAGTGCTGAGTATTTTAGTTGCTACCGATATCGCCGTTGATAGTTGGATTGATAACGAATTTAATCGTGGTTTGAAATCAAAAGCTGGCATGCTTATGTCATTGATTGATATTGACGAAGAAGAAATTGATTTTGATTTTTCAGGGCAATTCATGCCTGAGTTTTCTGGCAGTACAGAAACTGAGTATTTTCAAATTTGGTCGCAGTCTGGGGTTTTTGCGCGTTCAGAAAGCTTGCACCTTTTCTCACAAAAGAACCTACCTCTTGAGAAAATAAAGCTTGGAGAGACAAAAATCATCAATACCGAGTTACCTGATGGTCGCAATGGACGGGTTATTTATACTCGCTTTATACCGCCTTTAGACCTAGACGATGATGAAGACTTTATTGAAGGCGTTAACACCTCTTTGCAACAACCCATAACCTTAGCTTATGCGGCTTCATCAGAAGAAGTTGACTTTGTTTTATGGCTGATCGACGTTATTTTTGTTGTCTCTACTGTGTCAGTAATCGTATTCATTCGTCTATTTGTGCGTAAATCGGTCGACAGTTCTTTAGCGCCGCTGAATAAACTAAACCGGGATATTAGTAGGCTTAGTATCGCGGATAAAAGTGCAGTGATAATAATAAAAGAGCCTGTTAAAGAGCTGCAACCCATTGTTGATAGCTTAAATGCCTTTATACGGGAAAACCGCCAGCTTTATTTTCGTGAAAGACGCTTAACCTCAGATATTGCTCATGAGTTAAAAACGCCGATTGCTGAGCTTATTAATATGGCTGAAGTGGCCATTCGTTTTCCAAATGAAAAAGAGTTTGAGGCAGACTTTAAACCCGAAGTGCTAAAAATCAGCCAGCGTTTAAAGAGCATTGTGTCGAACTTATTATTACTGCATAAGTACAGTGATGAAGCACTCCAAAAGCAAGATGCATGCGATTTAAATCAGGTTATTTTACGTACCTTAGAAAAACATGATTTAGAGCGAATTAAGTTTGAGTTTCAAGATGATATTCCTGCCATTGTCAGTAATTTATTTGCCCTCGAATCAATCATCACCAACCTTGTAAATAACGCAAAGCAATATAGCCCCGACAAGAGTGATGTAACTGTAAGCACGCTACTGACGAAAGAGGATAAGCTGCAATTCTCTGTTACAAATGAATTAAAAGTACCTTTAACAGAAGAGGATTTGAGCCAGTTATTTGATCCACTCTGGCAAAAAGACAGTGCCAGAACCTCTAATGATAACTTTGGGTTAGGCTTATCTATTGCCAAAGCGTTAAGTAAAGCAATTGACGCTGAACTTCAGGTGTCGTTAAGTGGGCAAAACATAACCTTTAGTTTGATTATTTCTTAAGGCTTTGCAGGCGTTTAATATGTGTGCAACACTGAGGTTATCAAAAAGAAATTAATAACAATAAGGAACAACACGATGGGAAAAATTATAGGTATTGCTTTAATCGTTATTGGTGTGGCGCTAGCTGTATGGGGATATAACGTTTATGACTCTGCAAGTGCGCAAATTAGCCGCACGTTTAGTGGTGATACACCAATTGAAGCTTGGCTCGGTATGGTCGGGGGCGCAATTTGCGCAATTGTGGGTATTTTAAAAGTTAAATAACCGCAAACATTGAAATCAATTAGCTAATACCTGATACTGTATTTATATACAGTGTCGGGTTTGGCTATGAAAACACAACTACCAGCAAAATATTATTTAAGTCACTTCTTTGAGCTTGCTGAATTTATTCAAGCTCAGTGCAGGCATCTGCTTTTAGAAGAGCAGCAGTTATTTCTTGAAAAGCTCCTTCAGCTTGATGAGCAAAGTTTATGTACTTTGCTGCGTATTTATTCTCGAAAGCCAAAAATCGTTGCTTTGTCATCATTAAATTATGAAGAGATCCCTAATCTGCACGGTGCTATTTTTAAGCTAAAGCAGCAAGGGCTGGTGGCACATCCTAGCAGCGATGAATTAGATCTATTGCTTGAGCATTTAACCAAACCAACCCTGTTAACCTTATTAGCAAATGATGAGTTAATGGCGACTTATCCTGATTACAAAAAATCAGCCAGTAAGCAGCGCTTAACCCAACTGTGTAAAGAGCATATTGATCGTAACCACAGTGAATTAGAGTCGTTGTTTAGTCAGTTCGTGGTCAATAGCCGTAGTCAGTATTATGAATACTTTGAGTTTTTACATAGCGGCCGACTAAGTGGCGGTGATATAAATCATCAAAATCGTTTTGTGATGCGTGATTTAGGAATTGCAAAAGTACGTGGTGATGTTAATGAGAGCATCTCTCGTTTTCAAACACTAGCCGAAGCACAAACGCATTATCAATTAAATAAGCTGCGAATGCAGTTCAAAGAAAGCGAGTCACACACAGAGTATCAGAACTTAGCCCAAGCACTTTTAGCCATTAGCTCTGAAGATGAATTAGCCCAGAGTATCAAAAACAAATTACTGATCCGCTTATATAAGCAGCTTAAAGAGCATGACTTAGCATTTGCATTTGAATTACTTGAGCACTGTGAAGGTAGCAGTGAAGCGCAAGAGCTAGCAATTCGCCAGCGTTACAAACAAGGTGATAAAAGCTGGGTTGAACAAAAGCTTGAACAAGTTATTCAAGACCCGCTTGATGATGGCATTTTGTATTTTGCAGAGGACTTTTTACAGCGCAAATATAATAAGCAACAACGCTCACGCTTAACACAAATGCTCATTGATACAGAGCATCAATTAGAAGTTGATGACATTTACCGTGGCGATGTCGAGCAAGGAGTGTGTGAGCATTATCAACAGCTTGGTAATACGGTATTTTTTACTGAGAATAATCTTTGGTTGAGTTTCTTTACCTTAACGTTTTGGCAAGAACTCTTTATAGAGACCCCGCATCCGCCGTGTAATGAATTTGACCTTTATCCAAAGGTGTTGCTGGCTGATTGTTTTTACACAGTGCAACAAACACAAATTGAGCAAAAGCTTGCCAAATTCACTAGTAATGAAGCCTTATATAAATATGTTTGCAAAAACGTAGGGCAGTTTTATGAAGCGCCTAACGCTGTGTTTATGTGGCACAGCGATATGTTAGAGCCGCTAGAGGTATTAATAAAACACAGCTCGCTTACAAATTTAAAAGCGCATTTACTACAAATGACAAAAACCTTTAAGCAGCTCAAAGATGGCTACCCAGACTTGATGGTGCTTAAAGGGGATAAGCTCACCTTTGAAGAAGTGAAAGCCCCTGGCGACAAACTAAGACGCAACCAACTTGTCAGTATTGAGGTATTAAAGCAACATGGCTTTGCAGTGAATATCGTTGCGGTAAATTGGTTTAATGATCCTAATCGTATTTATAGTGTGGTGGATATAGAAACCACCGGTGGCGTACAAGGTAATAATAAAATTACTGAAATAGCCGTTGTGCAGTTACAAGCGGGCGAAGTAATCAACCAATGGGCGAGTTTAATCAATCCTGAGCGCAGTATTCCTGCTTTTATTACCAAGTTAACGGGGATAAACGCCGCTATGGTTCGTGATGCGCCACGCTTTGCAGAGGTTGCCGATACACTGCGCTCACTATTAAAAGGCAGTGTATTTGTTGCCCATAATGTGAATTTTGACTACAGCTTTATTCGCAAAGAATACGGTGCAATTGGGCAGGGCTTTAAAATGCCAAAGCTATGTACCGTAGTTGAATCACGCAAGGCATTTCCAAAGCTTAAGTCATATTCGCTCGGTAACTTAGCGGCACATTTTGAATTGAATTTAACGAATCATCATAGAGCGTTAGCTGATGCAACTGCCACAGCAGAACTGTTGAATCTGATTCAACAAACACAATCAAAAAAGGCGAGTTAAACTCGCCTTTTAAACTTAATCTGCCCCATTCTAAATAAGGTTATTCGTATTCGATAGGGTCAGTAACGTTATTTAAAGCAAAGGCTTCTAAGCGCTCTTGGCAGGCGCCACATTTACCACAGGCTTTATCGCGGCCGTTATAACAGGTCCACGTTTGGCTGTAATCAAGACCCATTTTTAAACCGTCTGTCAAAATGTCGATTTTGGTATTGTTTAAGTACGGGCTGAAAATTTCAACAGCGTCGTAATTGGCAATACGGCAAACATCATCCATTTTTTGTACGAATTCAGGACGGCAGTCCGGGTAAATTGCATGATCGCCTGAATGGGCACCGTAATAAACTTTACTAGCTTTTAAAGACACCGCATAACCCACAGCCAGTGATAATAAAATCATGTTGCGGTTAGGCACAATTGTGCTCTTCATGCTTTCTTCTTCGTAGTGACCTTCAGGTACTTCGATATCATCAGTTAGTGATGAGCCACCAATCAACTGGTTGATCGCTGAAATATCAACAATCTTGTGAGAAACTCCTAACTTTTCACATACTTGAGCAGCTACTTTAAGCTCTTTAACATGACGCTGGCCGTAGTCGAAAGACAGGGCATATACTTCGTGGCCTTGTTGCAGGGCTTTATTTAATACGGTAAATGAGTCCATACCGCCGGAATAAATCACAACTACTTTTTGCGTCATATCTGTTTTGCTCTTACTTTTGATAGAGGTTTACTTCAGGGCGCGATATACTACACGGCTCGGGCCTAAATAACAATTTTTGCGCGTGTTTTTGGTTTTTTTGATGGTATGTATTTTATACCGTTGCGTCGTAAGTGAGATGTCTTTTGTACAAAATTAACGAAGTGTTTGAAACAATTCAAGGTGAAGCGAGTTTTACGGGTACACCTTCAATCTTTTTACGTTTACAAGGCTGCCCTGTGGGTTGTGCTTGGTGTGATACAAAACAAACATGGGACGTTGATAATGTATATAAAGTGTCACTTGATGACACCGTTGAGAAAAAAGCAGACTCAGATCATTGGGCAGAAGCAACAGCGGAGCAAGTGTTAGCGCTATTTAAAGACCGTGGCTACAACGCAAAGCATGTGGTGATCACTGGTGGTGAGCCTTGCATGTACGACCTAAATCCAGTGTGTGAATTATTACACGCAAATGGCTATTCGACTCAAATTGAAACCAGCGGTACATTTGAAATTTTAGTCCCTGAGCAGACATGGGTGACTGTATCACCAAAAATTAATATGCGTGGTGGCTATAAAGTATTACGCAGTGCAATGCAACGCGCTGATGAAATTAAACACCCAGTGGCAATGCAAAAGCATGTGGAAGAGCTCGAAGATTTATTCTTAAAAACGGGTGTGAATCCACGTTTAGTGTATCTGCAACCAATTAGCCAAAAAACCTCAGCAACCAAACTTGCCATTGAAACCTGTATTGCAAAGAACTGGCGTTTATCGGTTCAAGTACATAAGTATTTAGGAATTAGTTAGGATTAAGCCGTCAGCCGTCAGCCGTCAGCCGTCAGCCGTCAGCCGTCTGATCTGACCCCGATAAAGTAGACACGGGGTTTAATATTTCCAGTTAAAAACAAAAAAGCGTTGCACCATGGCAACGCTTTTTTACTATGTTCTCGTAACTCGTAACTCGTAACTCGTAACTCGTAACTCGTAACTCGTAACTCGTAACTCGTAACTATCAATTCTGCGCTAAATAGTCCAACACCACCTGATGATGGTCTTTGGTTTTGAACTTATCAAACACATGTTTGATTTTACCGTCTTGGCCTACAAGGAAGCTAATACGATGAATTCCTTCGTATTCTTTACCCATAAACTTCTTGTAACCCCAAATACCAAAAGCATCAGCAATTGCGTGATCTTCGTCGGCTAGTAAATCAAAGTTAAGCTCTTTTTTGGTTTCAAAATTCTTCAAACGCTTGATTGGATCTGGGCTGATACCCACAACACGCGTATTTAATTTAGCAAGCTCAGCTTTTTCATCACGTAAGTTCTCTGCTTGTACAGTACAACCTGGTGTTGACGCTTTAGGGTAGAAATAAACCAGTACTTGCTGCTCTTTTAAAAGATCAGCTAGCGCGATAGTTTCGTCATTCTGATTTTGTAAGCTAAAAGCAGGGGCTGTATCGCCTGCTTGTAATGGATTAATTGTTTTCATGCTTTGCTCCTTAGCGAATGCGTCTGAAAATATAATCTACGTTCAAACTACGAGAAAGATCTTCAAAGCTCACTTTAAAGTTATCAATATCGACTTCAACAGGAATATTAAACTCGAGTTCGCAGCGCATTTTAAGCTCGTCATCTTCATCATAAGTGTCTGACTTAAGAGAACAAATGCTAATGTTGTTATCAGCAAAAAAGCGCGTCACTTTACTTAATGTTCCTGGTGTATCAATACCTGTGTATTCGAGGGTGTAACCGGCACAAAATTCACATGCAACATGACTTGCGGTGCGTTTCATCATGGTTAAAAGACCAAGCTCCATACCTTTAGTTGGCAATGTATGTTCAATACGGCTAATTGCCGACATATCACCTGCTAATAGCATGATAAAGGTAAATTCGTTGCCCAAAATAGCAATGCGACTGTCAATTATATTGCAATGGCAATCACTCACTAACTGAGTTAATTCGCTAACGATACCGGGCCTATCTTCGCCAATCGCAGTGAGCACTATCTGATGATTTGTAAAAGCAGTCATGGAATTTTAAATACCTAGTAAATAACAATACCAATGGATATAAGCTTAAATAAGCTTTGATTTCACGTGAGTTTAATACCGCACGGCGGCGAAGTTTAACATAATTTGCTCCGTTAACGATAGCGGCGATTAATTAAGCCGTGAATAAAGTGCGCTCTTTCTTGTTTTTAGGGGCATCAGAAAGTACCATAGTTAAAATTTTGCAAGGCGATAAGCAATCAAATACGTTACGCTAGCCCAATCTATTCGGGTTTTTTGCATAAAAACAATAAATGTAAAGTTAAAAGTGATTTTACAGTGAACCAAATCGGCATTACCCACTCATATATTTGTTAAAAAAATTAAGGGTTTGCTAAGGAGAAATATCTGTGCAGTATTGGATCTCAAAGGCGCTTGCTGTAAGCGTAATGGTAAGTTTAACAGGGTGCGGTGTTTTTACCGATGAAGCGCACCACAAACGCAATTATCGTGCTAACGAAGCGGTGAAAGCTCCAGCAGGATTAGCGCAACCAGCTCAAGATCCAACTTATAAAATGGATGTTGCGCAATACGACAACAATCCTGAAGCTAAAAACTATCGTCCGCCAGCGCAAGTAATTACCATTGCTCAAGGTACTTGGGTTGAAGAAGGTGACACAGAAGCACGTGTCTACTTTGATAAAAACGATGGTATTGAAGATTTAGATGTATTTATTTGGGACTCTATCAAAGCTGTTCTAGCTGAAAAAAATACCGCCGCTTTAAAAGAAGACAAAGCCTCTAATTCAATTGAAACAGGTTGGTATGCCATTATTAAACCTGAAGAAGGTTGGTTCTGGGAAACTGAAACTGAAGTATCACAGCAGCGCTTTATCTTCACAATTGAAGAAAAGTCGCATCAGCGTACAGCTTCGTTAACCTCTAAGCTTGCTGATTATAAAAGTGACTCAGTACCGTTAACACCATTACTACAACAACAGCTTGAAGTTCGTGCATTAAACCAAGTGATTGCAGAGTTTGATTATCGTTACCGTCAACTTGAAGTTGATATGCGTAAACAACAAGGCATTATTTCATTAGAAATGGGCTTTGATAACAAAGGTAATGCGGCATTGGTTACAGAGCAAGATTACAACATGGTGTTTGATCGTTTCTCAGGTTTCTTAGAACGCTTATCTTTCACCATCGTAGAGATTGACCAAGAGCGTGGCTTGATCACGGCTGATTACAAAAAGCCTGAGTCAAGCGTATGGGATTCAATTTGGGGCGAAGAATTATCTGAACTTCCAATTGAAGATGGCCAATACCAAATTCTTGTTAGCCGCACCAATGATGGCGGCACAAGTTTAACTTGGATGGACTCTGAAGGTTCGACATTAGAGCCTGGTACAATGAATGACCTCCAGCAAGCATTAGAAAATGCACTGCGTCAGCGCGGTATCAATATTTAATAATTAAAAAAGTCAAAACCACCACAAAAAGAGCTTAGCCGCTCTTTTTGTGGTTTTTACAGGTTGAAAATATGTCTAACTTAAACACAGCAAATCGCAGTGACTTGCGAACCTTGTTTACCTTTTTCGTTCCTTCACTTATAGGTGTCTTCTTGTTTATGACGCCGGTACCCATAGGTGAAGCAATGACAATTCCGATTGCTGTTATGGCAAAAGCAGTGCAAGAGTGGATTGGCCCATTTGCACTGGGTTTAATTACCAGCATTGTTTGTATCACCGGTATTTTATCTTTAGTGATAAAGTTGTTTAAACCGCAGCCATTACTTAAGTTCTTTATAATTAAACATTTATTTGATGTTAGTTGGCTTTGGCTGAGTGTTCGATTACTGGGTATGGTTTTTATCGTTCTGACCTACACCAAACAAGGGCCAGAAATGATTATTTCCGGTAATACCGGTGCACTGGTGTTAAACGACTTGTTGCCAGTATTGTTTTCTGTGTTTGTTTTAGCGGGCTTACTATTACCGTTATTATTAAACTTCGGCTTGTTAGAGCTAGTTGGTACCTTATTAACTAAAGTTATGCGCCCACTTTTTGGTGTGCCAGGCCGAAGCGCGGTTAACTGTGTGGCATCATGGTTAGGCGATGGCAGTGTGGGTATTTTGATGACCGCTCGTCAGTATGAAGATAAACATTATACACAGCGCGAAGCGGCTATTATTGGTACCACCTTCTCAGCTGTATCAATTACCTTTTGTTTAGTTGTGATTGGCCAAGTAAAGCTTGAGCACCTTTTCGCACCGTTTTACTTAACAGTGTGTTTAGCTGGTTTAGCCGCAGCGCTAATTGTACCTCGTTTACCACCACTACGCTTTAAAAAAGACCTCTATGTAGATGGAACAGAGCCTGATAAAGACGCAGAATCAGTGCCTGAAGGTAAAACATTAGTTTCTCATTCACTTGATGTGGCGCTTGCTAAAGCACGCACTGCGCCGGGTTTTGCTGGTACAGTAAAAGAAGGCTTACATAACGCATTTGATATGGTATTTGCAGTATTACCTGTGGTTATGGCTGTGGGCACATTTGCCTTGATTATTGCTGAATATACGCCAATTTTTGAGTATATGGGCAAGCCGTTTGTACCATTCTTAGAGCTATTACAAGTACCAGAAGCTGAAGCTGCGGCACAAACAATTATGGTTGGCTTTGCTGATATGTTTATTCCGTCGATTCTTGCGGCTGGGAGTATCGAAAGTGATGTAACACGCTTTATCGTTGCTGCAATGAGTGTGACGCAATTGATTTATATGTCGGAAGTAGGTGCACTGCTTTTAGGTAGCAAAATCCCGGTTAATATTATCGAATTGTTCTTTATCTTTATTTTAAGAACCTTAGTAACATTACCGGTGATTGTCTTAATGGCACATTGGTTAGTGTAAACTAAGCTGAAGTCTAAAATAGAAAAGCCCTGATTATTCATCAGGGCTTTTTTTATCTTCATTATCATCGCTTTTAGGCACTTTGAAGTCCATTTTTGCTGCATGTTTTAGCAACATAAGGTTACCAATTACTACACCAAATACGGCAACAACAATGGCTATAATTTGCCAAGTTTCCATCTTGAAATCCTGCCGATATACACAGCGATATAGTAGCACTTAAAATCGTCTTGCATAAGACAGTGAAATAAAATCAAGGCCAGGATTTGGGCTTTTGAAACCCGCATTTGAGTAATGTAAATATCTAATTGCTAAGGTTGAGTCGTCACCTAGGTCTGCAACTAAACCCAATCTATCCTCAAACTGATAGTGAGTACTAACGTTTTTGCCAGCAAAATGGGTGTCATCCAACAATGAAACGCCAATCCCAAATTCTACATAAACAGGTATGTTTTTCACATTAAATACAGGGTATTGGATCACCGGAGACATAGCTAACACGATATTTGTTTGATGTTTATTGTCTTTGCCATACTGCCAAATATTAAAACTAGACTCGAAGTACAAACGGGCGTGTTGAAAGGGCAGCTTTTCATTGGGGATATGGTATTGGTAGGCTAGCTTTAAGCCTTTTACATCACCTTCACCTTGAATGTAATCAACGGCATAGCCATGGTTTGAAGCAGCATAAGTTGGTGTTGCTAGTAGGGCGGCTACACTTAACATAAGTGCTTTTAGTGGGTGTTTTAGTTTCATCTCGGTACTTCTCATTATGACTGTGAGCAAGTAGATAAGGGCGGGGGTAAGAACTTTTCAATGTGCGTAAAAACACAGAAGCTGTGCACATACTCATATTTTTTAGCAATTAACTGAAAACAATGGGAAAAATCGATTGGTGCTTAATTGGCATTAAAACGGTGTCGGATTGTTTCTTTTTTTATGGGTTTAATCTCGGTATATTAGCGAAAATTTTCGTTGAGAGGTGAATACGATGACCAAACTAGTTAACTCATTTTTGCTAATTGCTGCGCTTTTTACTGCAACTGCTTTTGCCAGTGAAGACCGCTCGCCTAAGCAACTATTAGAATCAGTCACAGCAGATTTATTTGTTGATATCGCAAATGTAAATGCAAAAGGCGATGCAAGCTCAGAAGCAATGGCGAACATTGTAGAAAAACGCTTATTGCCGCACATGGATATTAAGTTTGTATCGTATAAGCTTTTAGGTAAGCACATTAAAGGCCTACGCCGTGAGCAAGCTGTTGATTTTATTGCTGCGGTTGAGCATTACTTAACAGTAACTTATGCCGGCGCACTAATGAAATACACAGGCCAAAAAGTTATTTTTGATCAATCGCAGCTCATCGACGATGGTTATGCAACTGTTAAAACGCAAATTGTTGATGATAATGCGCCAGCCATCGATCTGCACTTTAAATTACGTCAAGGCAAAGATAAGCAGTGGAAAGTATACGATATCGTTGCTGAAGGTATTTCACTGTTAAGCGCGAAGCAAAAAGAAGTATTGCAGCGCATCAGCCAAGTTGGCATTGATGAAGTGACACACGAATTAGCAAGTAAGTAAGTTAGCTTAAAGCTCGATTACCTTCACCTCATCGAGCATTTTAGCTACTTTCAGTCTCCAACCAAGCAGTGAGTACCGTCCATGTGCCGCTGCTTTTCTATTTTCTTTAAAAATCACCTACTTTGCGCTAGCACCTGTAACCCTCTGTGGTAGAATCATGCTACTTTTCTTGTTTACCAAAGTATCTGTTCAGATACTGTGTTATTGGTCGCAATATTAAGCAAACTGTCAGTTAAATTTTGCTATAACTAGTTGCTTAATAAGACATCGAATAATGTGCAGCGGAGTTGTGTTTTTTTAATGGAAAATGTACTGATTTGGCCAAAGGAATACCCGTTACTAATCAAAGGATTAGCTGAGCAAAACGGGGCCTATATTTTAGATGCTTTAGAAGCTTGGCCGGCATGTCGTTCTACTAATGAAGATGACGGTGTGTGTACGACGGTTCTTCCGCCTATTTACTACCTTACTTGGTTGACTCCTCTTGAACCGTTTGAAGAGTGTTATTTCCAACATATTTCTGAGTTTGATGAAGCTGCGTTGCATTATATTAATGCTATGAAAACGCATTTTTTAGAAAACGACTACACCCCTGAAAGTCTTGTTTTAATGTTATGCCAGCGCTTAGAGAAGTATGCTAGCGCATTTGCTCAATCGGCTGTTAAAACGCCTATAACTCTCATCCACCAGTTATTTAATCGTCGCTATTTTACTGTGATTGAACATGTTCTTAATCACGGTGCAAAAATGTCTGCGGACGATGTATTGGAGCTATGGACCGAAGTTGACTTTAGAGAGCGTTTTAGTGGTTTTATTCCTGATTCAGTGGCCGATCTTGAACCATTAACAGCGCTTGCGGCTGAAAAAGTTGCTCACGGTGAAGATTACTTCACCTTACTAAAACTTGTATCACCAGATGTTGATTCAGCATCGTTGCTTGAACAAGCTTTACTAGCCCACTTAAGCCACGAAAATGCTAAACAAACCATGGCAAAGCGTTTTATTGAGCAAGGCGCAACCGGTGCATTAGCTGACGAAAATGGTAAAACTGCGTTTATGTGGGCTACTGAAAAAGGCTATGTGAATGTTGTTGAAACAATACTTGAACATCAAGATAAAAAAGCCCAAGACAATAAAGGGAATACAGCATTACATTACGCTGTATTAGCCGAGAATGGACCTTTACTGGTATTGCTTTTAAAAGCGGGCTATGACTTTAGAGTTCGTAACAACGACGGTCTAAGTTGCTACCGACTAGCAGTTAGCATTAAAGCGGATAACTTAGTAAAGTGCCTTGAGCATGACTTTGGCATTAAAGAGCTTTCGCCAGAAGGGCAGTTTGATCGCGTTAAAAAAGTGCACTTACTACATGCGATTGTAACTGTGTTACTACCTGTGCAGTTGTTCTTCTTTTTTGACGATAGCATTGCTATTAAAAGTGAGTTAACGCTGAGCTTTACGTTGGTTTCGATCTTATGTTTTTTCTTTGCCACAAGCTTGAAACGCTGTGCGCTTTACCCGCATATTCGCCATCCATGGGGGCTGTTTATTTTAAGGCTGTTCTCATTATTTAGCTTAATTGGCCAAGTGGGTCTGGCAAGTATTGTCGCACTAGCCACCTTAGCAGAGTTGGTGTGAACGCATAAAAACTAGATAAAGTGACATAAAAAAACGGCAACCTAGGTTGCCGTTTTTTGTTTCATTTTTTGATAAACGAATCGGTATTATTTATCGTGTTCATGAGCGGCTTTTTCTTCGGCCAGCTCTTCTTTTAATTTGCGTATCTTAAGGCCAAGCTCTTGTCCGCGATGGCGAGCATAATAGGTGCAGCCAATAAACATCAGACTGGCAAAGAGTAACTCAAGTAATACCCAAATCAGCTGCTCTTGTGCGACCCATAGTAATGTAAAACCATGAATAAAATAGAACATCACGATAAAGTTCGCCCACGCGTAGGTGTATGGTTTATCTTGAATGATGCCCTTAAGTGGTAACAGTAGAGGCAGTATATAAACAACAAAGATAAAGGCGTTACTGTGGCCTTCTCTTGGGGCAATTAAAAACAGCCAAATTGGCATTAAAACTAATAAGCCGATATAGCCAATCAGCGCAAAACGTTGGAATCGTTTTGTAATTGGCTTTTTGGCAACAGGCTGATTTAGCTTAGGTTCCAAGCTCATTGTAATTTACTCGCAATCAGTGCCAAGCGTTTTCCAACACTTTGGCAAATTTTAATTTCGTCTTTACTTAACACATTGCTGTTATTGCTACCGGCCACATGAGTCGCACCGTATGGTGTACCACCGGTTTCAGTTGCTAATAACTCAGGTACCTCATAAGGCACGCCAAGCAACATCATGCCGTGATGTAACAACGGCAGTGATAGATTCAACAAGGTGGCTTCGTTACCACCATGCATACTGCTTGATGACGAAAAAACGCAAGCAGGTTTATCTATTAGCTGACCTTTGAGCCATAGATCACTGGTGGTTTCCCAAAAGCTCTTAGCTTGTGAGGCCATCATGCCAAATCGGGTAGGGGTGCCAAAGGCTAATCCATCACAATTAATTAGATCATCTTTGCTGATCACAATATCGTGTGGCTGGCGCTTAACAAAGGTACGCAATAAGGCAGTTGCACCTTGTTGCTCAATCGACTCGGCTATCTCATGAGCCATTGCTTCTACAGAGCCATGGCTTGAGTGGTATAGCACAACAATGTTTATAGCCATTAAAGTACGCTTAATACGTTTTCTGGTGGACGACCTAGAGCAGCTTTACCGTTATTTTCAACAATTGGGCGCTCGATTAGTTTCGGATTGGCAGCCATTGCAGCAATTAATTTGTCTTCGTTTTGTTCGTTTTTAAGCTCAAGCTCTTTGTAGATGTCTTCTTTAGTACGCATTAATTCACGCGCTGAAGTAAAGCCCAGCTGGCTAATTAAAGTCGAGATTTGTTGTTCATTAAGCGGTGTTTTTAGGTATTCAACAACACTTGGTTGTACGTTATTGCTTTCTAATAGGGCAAGTGTTTCACGCGATTTTGAACAACGTGGATTATGATAAATAGTCACAGACATAGTGTGTTCTCACATTTAATAATTTGGCTTATTTTAGGGCAAGCGCCGCGAGACTTAAAGTCTCGCAAGCTCTTTTTGTAATTGACGGTATTGTGTAAGTAGGGCTTTTAAACGTTGTTGTTTAACTAGCTCTTCAGGCTCAACAAAGTTTAGTGCTTTTTGAATTTCATCAGCTGCTTTTAAATAAGCGCCATATTGGGCAAGCACATCGGCATGCGCTTCATGGTAGGAAGCCATATTTTCTTGCTTTTTATAGACATCAGCAATGAGCTCTTTGGCAAGATTGTTCTCAGGTTTTGCTAATAAGTAAGATTTTAAGATACGTTCAGCAAGGTCAAATTGTTTAGCTTCAATAGCGGCATTTGCGTAGTTTAAGGCAATCACCTGATTGTTAGGTCTATCGATATCTAACTTAGCTAAAAACTCTACTGCTTCATTCGCTTTACCTTGCGCAATGAGTAAATCTGTGTGGGTATCAATATAAAATAAGTTCTTTGGATCTTGCTCAAGCAATGGATTCAAAATGCTGGCTGCTTCATCAAGCTTTTTTTGGTCCAACAAGCAATACCCAAACCATATTTAAGTGCAGTGTCGTTATGAACGGTATTTTCACGCATTAATTTACGAAATAAATCTTCCGCTGCTTTTGACTTTTGCTGATAGCGAGCAATAACACGACTTTTAGCTAGGTTAAACTCTAGGCTGTCGGAGTAGTGTCTTTTTGGATACTGCTCGGCACGTAAGCGTACATCAGAGACACGGCTTTCAGGCAATGGGTGAGTGAGCAAAAAGGCTGGCGGCTTATATTTGTAGCGAATTTGTGCAGCAAGTTTAGTTAAAAACTCGCTCGATTGGCGAGGATCAAACCCTGCATTGTTTAAGGTCTGCATACCAATACGGTCTGCCTCTTGTTCAGCAGCACGGCTATGAGTTAATTGACTAAATGCTGCTTGTGTTTGGTTTGCTGAGATAATGGCTATGCCGGCATCAGGTGCAACAACGGTTGCTAAAATACCTGCAATCATACCAGCGATAGTTAACGCGCTGTTATCTTGCCGCTGTTGAATACGACGGGCTAAATGGCGCTGCGTTACGTGAGCAATCTCGTGCCCTAGTACTGAGGCAAATTGGCTTTCGTTATCGGCTTGTGCGATAAGACCTGTATGCACACCCACATGGCCACCATAAAAGGCAAAGGCATTAATTTCAGCGTTGTTTAACCAGAAAAATGAAAATGGAAAACGCACATCGTTGGCGTTTGCGACTAAACGACGGCCCAAAGTGGTCAGGTACTCATCAAGAACAGGATCACTTACAACGGGTGATGAGCCACGAATTTGCATCATCATCACTTCACCGATCGCTTGCTCTTTTTCAATCGGCAAAGCTTGTAAAGCTGAGGTCCCTAAATCGGGCAGCTTAAAGTTTGTTTGTGCCTTCAACGGCTCACTATGCAATATTGAAAATGTCAGCAATGCACTGCACAGTGTAATAAAGGCTGATTTTAGTCGCATCTTATTCCTTGTTGATTTGCTCACCTAACATGACTTTTGCTAAGTCTATTTCGTCGCTGCATGCTCGGCTGTCTTTTTCGCACAATTGATAGAAATCTTTTATTGTGACTCCATCTAGCTTAACAACGTTCAACTCTCGTTGTAAAAAAGTTATGATTTTATGCGCTACTTTATGGGCGTGAAGAATTAAGGCTTTGTCAGCTTTATCGCCTCTTTCAAAGTAAAAAGCGATGAATTTATGAAGCTGGTTAAAGCGAATAAGGTTTTTCATGGTGTGCGGGTCCCACACCTTAAATTCCATAAAGCGATTGTCTTTGATGTATTGGTCTACCATAACATCTTTAGCATAAGGGTAGGCCCATAATTCGAAACCTCGGTCCGTAAAGCTTTGATGCAAAGCAATGCGCGGTTTTTGCTCACAGACAATTTCGCCCAAGTCGGTTTCATGACCACCTAATAAATCAAGGTTCCAATTGCGTGGATCAATTAATTGTTTAACGGCATTATCAAAACCGTGGTCTAAAATCCCTTCAGATTCGCTAACCGATGATGCCACCATATGATAAAAAGGCGGTAGCTCGCCCCAGTTTATTTGTTTTTTATACCAGTTTATCTCTTTAAGAGTTGGATTCGCAGGTAATTGCGCTTTATTATGCGAGCCAGGCATGGAGTTTCCTTTACTACCAGTTATAGATTAAGGATAAACTATTGTTTTGCGTGTTTTAAGAAAAAAATGAGTTGTTTCTCATTATAAAGACTTATTTTCGCAAGCAGCCTACACCTTATACTTATTATTCATATTAATAACGCAGTTGATTCGCTATGTTAACGGTTGATTTAAGAGGCTATAAGTGCCCTCAACAATTTATTCAGTTTAAATTAGGGTTGAATAAGGCAACATCAATTAAACAACCCGTGACTTTTACATTTAATGCTGCTGAGGCAACGGACGATATGCAGCGATTTTTAGAAAAACATCATTACCATTTTAAAATTGACCTAGAATTAGGTGTACTAACTGTGGAGCCCATTCGTGTTTGAGTATGTAAAAGCCTGGTACGAAAATAAATTTTCTGATCCCCATTCAGTAACCTTGTTGTTACTGCTTATTGCAACCTTTGCATTTTTCTACTTTTTTGGTTCGTTAATCGTACCAGTTTTAGTTGCCTTGGTGATTGCCTATTTACTTGATTGGCCTGTTGCTCACTTAGAAAAGCTAGGTTTAAAACGCTTTACCGCAACGATTCTTGTTATGTTGGTATTCAGTGGCTTGATGATCATGATTATTGTCGGCATGGGGCCTGTGCTTTGGCAGCAAACCAGTAACCTAGTTCAAGAAACCCCTTACATGATTGAAAAAGGTAAAGCGCTGCTTTTACATCTTCCTGAAGATTACCCAAGTTTGATTACTGAAGATCAGGTTAAATCAATTGTTACCAGTGTAGAGACCAAAGCTATTGAGTTTGGTCAGTTGGTGCTATCGGTGTCACTTACCTCGATAAAAGATGTGGCAGCTTGGCTGATTTATCTGATCTTAGTGCCGCTCCTGGTGTTCTTTATGCTTAAAGATAAATTAGAACTCACACAAAGTGCCGAACGCTTATTGCCTAAGCAGCGCCGCTTGATCATTCAAGTTTGGCAAGAAATGAATCAACAAATCATGAATTATATCCGCGGTAAGGTATTTGAAATTTTAATTGTTGGTACAGCATCATTTATTGCTTTTGCAGTACTTGATCTTCGCTATGCGGCTTTACTCGGAGTGTTGGTTGGCTTATCGGTGCTTATTCCATTTGTTGGGGCTGCTTTGGTGACCATTCCTGTCGCTGCGGTGGCGTTATTCCAATTTGGTTTAGAAACACAATTTTGGACCATATTAATTATCTATGGCGTGATCCAAGCACTTGATGGCAATGTGTTAGTGCCGTTACTGTTCTCTGAAGCGGTAGATTTGAACCCCGTGTTTATCATCGTTGCGGTATTGTTTTTTGGTGGTTTATGGGGGTTTTGGGGCGTGTTCTTTGCAATACCGCTGGCTTCATTAGTAAAAGCGCTTATAAATGCCTGGTCTTCTAAGCAGGTTGAGCTAATAGAAGGTTAGCTTAGTCTTAAAAAGTATAGAAAACGCACTTTACTGACTAATTGATTATTATAATTTAGCCGTGAAAAATGTAAAATAGGTTATAAGATATATCTTTTAGTAATATGGTGCGTTTTACATGGCAAATTTTTACCTTCCTGACGATGCTAATCAGCAAATTTATTTAGATGCGAATGCAACGACTCCTGTACTTCCTGAAATTGCCGATGTGGTTTCGCACACGATGCAAGTCTGTTTTGGTAATCCATCAAGCTCTCATATTACGGGTATTCAAGCAAAACACTTATTAGAACAAACGCGTAACAAAGCACGTGAAGTCATTGGCGCAACTGACGGCGATATTTTATTTACTTCAGGTGCAACAGAAGGTATTCAAACAGCGGTTGTTTCTACGCTTATTGCTGCGAAAAATCATCAAATCGAGAATCCGGTATTACTTTATGGGGCAACAGAGCATAAAGCGGTGCCAAATACCCTAAAACATTGGAACAGCGTGCTTGATATCAACGCACAGGTATTAGCTATTCCAGTAGATAAAAACGGTATTTTAGACCACGAGTTTATTCGCAAACATGCTGCGAATGCACTGATGATTTGTACCATGGCAGTAAACAACGAAACCGGTGTATTCCAAGATTTAAGCGCTATTGAGCAAGTCATTCGTAGTGAAAACACCCATGTGGCTTGGATGGTTGACTGCGTGCAGGCATTAGGTAAAACCAACTTAGCGCTAAGCCAAACAACCATTGATTATGCTCCATTCTCTGGCCATAAATTGTATGCCCCTAAAGGTATTGGTGTACTTTATATTCGTAAAGGCAGTGCGTATACACCATTTATTGCTGGTGGCGGCCAAGAAAGTGGTATGCGTTCAGGCACCGAAAACTTACCAGGCATTGCTGGCTTGAATAAGTTGTTCTCGTTATTACTTGATAAACAAAACCAAACATTCAAGCCAATTGAGCAGCTACATGCTTTTCGCGAGCAATTATTAGCTGCATTAACAGACACCTTTGGCAGCATCACGTTTAATCACAGTTTTGAGCATTCAGTGCCAACAACATTAAACTTTGCAGTTAACGAATTAACCAGTAAAGAAGTGATGGATTTATTTGATGCGGCGGGTATCCGTGTGAGTGGCGGCTCTGCATGTAGCTCAGGTGCAAATCGTAGCTTTGTTTTAGATGCGATGGGAGCCAGTGATTGGCAAAGTGAAAACGCGATACGTATGTCGTTTGGCCCTGCTGTGAATCAGCAAGAGATTGACTTTGCTTGCGATAAAATTCGTTCACTAAAACCGATTCTAGAGGCAAATTGTCTTGTTGTGTCTGATAGTACATCGCCTCAACACGAAGTTTGTGCGATTGGCTTAACACAGCTACGTCATCAAGCAGCGTGCTGTTGGCTATATGTAGACAGCGATAAAAACGCAGTGGTGATTGATCCTATTATCGAGCTTATTCCGCGTATGGCGAAAATTGTCGCAACACAAGGTTTAACAGTAAAAGCGATTTTAGATACCCATAATCACCAAGAGCGTTTATCGGCTCGTTGTTTATTATCAAAAGAGCTCGCAGAACGTTTTGTTGCTAATGAAATAGATGAACTTGGCTGGCCTAAAGATTCAGCAACCATCGAATTAAGCGATGCACGCTTAACTAAAGTAGCGACACCGGGTCATAGTGACGATAGTGTTAGCTATTTATTGTCAGATACACAAAGCGGTGATATCAGCTATTGCTTCTGTGGTGATTTAATCTTACCAGGTGGCTTAGGTAACACAGCAATTAGCGGTGGCGATGCTACGAAAATGGCTCAATCATTAAAACAGCTTGCTATGGCAGTGCAAGATTCTACGGTAATTTGTTCAGGGCATGATTATCAGCAATGTTTTGCTATGGATTGGCATGCTCAAAAGGCAACGACGCCGTTATTAGCAAAACTATTAAGTGAACAAGTATCAGATGATGAGTTTGTTGAATTAAAGCAACATGCGGATGAGCAAAAGCATACTGTAAGTCATTCTCTTTGTGGCTATGTTGAAACACTTGAAAGTGCGCCAATGAAACAGCTTGCTGCAAGTGATGCTAAAGTAATGCTAAACGATAAAGCCACTTACTTAATTGATACTCGTGAACCGTATGAGCATGGTGCGAATAATTTGGCTGAAATATTCACAGTTGCTGATAGCAAAGTGATCAATATTCCACTCAGTCGTATGGCAAACGCCATCGTGCAAGGGCAGCTTGAGAAAGACCATAGTTATATTTTGGTTTGCCGAAGTGGTAATCGTTCAAAACAAGCGGCAAACAATCTGTCGCAGTTAGGGTTTGAAAACGTTTATAACTTAAATGGCGGTTTAGCATTGCTTTAATAAGTAATACCAATTCAGTCATTAAAAAAGCCGCTATAGAGCGGCTTTTTCGTAACTTGTATAAACTAGGCCGTTGTAGGGCCTGAGCTTTCCCGTACCACTAATGAAGGGGTAAAGGTCGTGATGATGTCTTTATCTTGATTACGTGCACCACGGGTTTTTCTAAACAGTAAACGCGCTGCATGCTGCGAAATCACATCATTCGCCTGATGAGCTGTAGTGAGTTTAGGCCAAGTCTGACGCGAGAACGGTGAGTCCTCGAAGCCGGTAATTGATAACTGCTGTGGAATTTCGATCCCCATTAAGCGTGAGGCGAATAACGCGCCTGCTGCCATTTCATCGTTACCGCCAAGAAGGGCAGTGATGTTTTTCGGGTTATTTTCACCCAGCAATGCTTTTGCACCTTCTACACCTGATTCAAAAGAATACTGGCCTTCATAGATCAGCTCATCATTCATCGAGATGCTGTGATCTTTTAATGCGGCCTGATAACCCTCTAAGCGTTCAGTTGTTGATTTATGCTCTTTGTCACCACATAAAAAACCAATATTCTTATGGCCTAGCGAGAGTAGGTGAGAAGTAATTTCGTACGCAGCGGCGTAGTCGTTCACATAGATACAAGTGTCTTGGTCTTCTTCTGTAGGGCGACCAGAGAGTACGCGTACATAATGAATGCCCATTTCATCTAGCATATCGATAATGCTATTTTGCTCTGACAGCGGTGGCGTTAATACAAGGCCTGCTAAGCGAGAGCGCTTGATCATGGTTTTAAAGTCTTCTTCCATGTTGCCATCAAGGTAGTTACATGGATGAATCACCAGCTCATAGCCTTCTTCTTTACAGCGCGACAACACACCATTTTGCATATCGATGACATAATAAGCATTCGGGTTGTCATAAACTAAACCAACAGTAAAAGACGATGTGCCTGCTAGGTTACGAGCTGCAAGGTTTGGTTGATAGTTCAACGTGTTAACAGCGTCCATCACTATGTCGTACGTTTTTTTTCTGACCGATGGCTCTTTATTAATTACTCGCGAAACGGTTTTCATTGAAACACCAGCGAGCTTGGCTACATCATTTATGGTTACTTTCATACTGTTACTTTATAGTTAGTTATATTTGTATTATAATAATATCGAAAAGTGTTCACCAGAGCGCTTTTTCTTAATAGGTACATTAATATTTAATATAAGTTAGTTAGTGTATCTAATGTTCTACCAAATTAGCAGTAAAATAATTGAGATAATTTTTATGATACCGGTGTCAAAAGAGAAAAATTGCGCTATTATCTCGACTATAAAATGTAAAAGTAGAACATTGACAGCGTTGTCATTTTAACTTAGTGTTAATTTTCATCGTATTTTTAATTGCTGTCTTTATTCAACATTAATAAAAAGATAGTTAAAAATCAGTTTGTTGCAAGTTTTGAGGGGATTATATATATGAGCAGCCGTTCGCAATTAGCTAGTTGGCAAGCACTATCTGAAAGTGCCAAGAAGATGAAACAAATTCATCTTAAAGATTTATTTGCCAAAGATAGCACGCGTTTCGAGCAATTCTCTGCTCAGATCCCAGGTGTATTATTCGATTACTCAAAACAACAAATTGATAAAACTGTTTTTGAAAAATTAATTGCTTTAGCGAAAGAGTGCGATATCAGCGCATGGCGCGACAAGATGTTCAGTGGTGAGAAAATTAACATTACTGAAGACCGTGCTGTACTTCATACTGCTTTACGTAACCGCGCTAACACAGCTGTAATGGTTGATGGTGAAAACGTAACAGACGCTGTTAACGCTGAGCTTGCTAAAATGAAAGCCTTTGTTGGCAAAGTACGCAGTGGCGAGTGGCTAGGCTACACAGGTAAAGCTGTAAAAGATGTTGTTGCTATTGGTGTAGGTGGTTCAAACCTTGGTCCGCAAATGGCAACCGAAGCACTTGCTGCTTATGCTGACGACACATTAAATGTTCACTATGTATCAAATGTTGATGGTGTTCAAATTGCATCTGTTTTACAAGGTTTAGATGTTGAGACAACATTATTTGTTATCTCATCTAAAACATTTACAACCTCAGAAACCATGACTAACGCTAAATCGGCTGTTGAGTGGTTTTTACAAACAGCACAAGCGCAAGAACATATTGCTAAGCACTTTGTAGCTGTAAGCACCAATTTAGAAAAAACAGCGGCCTTTGGTATCGCTGATGAAAACGTATTCACAATGTGGGATTGGGTAGGCGGTCGCTTTTCTTTATGGAGTGCGATAGGATTACCAATCGCCCTGTACCTAGGCTTCGACGCGTTCGAAGAGATCCTAGAAGGTGCGTTTGAAATTGATGAGCATTTTAAAAATGCTGAATTTGAAAATAACGTACCATTGTTAATGGCGCTTTTAAGTGTTTGGAACACTAGCTTTTTAGGTTATACGGCACAAGCTATTTTACCGTATGACCAAGCACTACACATGTTACCTGCGTATTTACAGCAAGGTGAGATGGAAAGTAACGGTAAACACGTTACCTTTGCTGGTGAAACGGTTCCTTACACGACGGTTCCAATTATTTGGGGTATGACAGGTATTAATGGCCAACATGCTTTTTACCAATGTCTGCACCAAGGTAATGTAATCGTACCTGCTGACTTTATTGCCTCAATTGAGCCGCAAGTCAATGTTGGTAAGCACCATGATATTTTATTATCAAACTTCTTTGCACAAACCGAAGCAATGATGGCCGGTGTTGATGCAGAGCAAGTAACTGCAGATTTAACCGCAAAAGGTAAATCTGAAGCAGAAATTGCAGAATTATTGAATCATAAGATTCACCAAGGCAATCGCCCAACAACGTCAATGTTGTTAGATAAAGTTGATGCGAAAACGGTAGGACGTTTAATTGCGCTTTATGAGCACAAGATCTTCTGCCAAGGCATTATCTTAGAAATCTGTTCATTTGACCAATGGGGTGTAGAGCTAGGTAAGGGACTTGCCTCTAAAATTGAAGCTGAATTATTTGATGACGAAGTAAGTCATCCACACGATAGCTCAACCAACGGACTGATCGCTTACTATAAAACACATCGTAAGCAGTAATAGATTCGCAGCAACAGCTGCAAACCGAATACCTTTGAACGGGTAGCGCTGGAGTTCTTAGGGCCTGTATTTTTGTGAGAGGATTTACAGAGCCCCTAAGACTCATTTACTTCAGCCAACATAAGAATAATGAGTAAACTACTTACAACAAATTCAACAGGCTTTGTTAAAGGGATCATCTAACACAGCCAATCAACCAGATAACAACACGCACTGCCATACTGCATGAGTCGATTAACATGGCATTGCCAATGTAGAGAGTGATATATGTTAAATCCATTTGATATCGTAATTTTTGGGGGCGGCGGTGATCTTGCGTTACGTAAGTTACTTCCTGCAATGTATCGCGCTTATCAAGAGGGCAACCTTCCTCAAGGTTCTCGTATCCTTCCTACGGTACGTGAAGAAAGCAAACGTAAAGAATACATCGAAACAGCACATAAAGCGTTACAAGACTTTTTAGGTAAAGGTGAGTACAACGCAAAAGATTGGAAAGCATTTTCAGCTTATCTTGTGCCAGTTGTAACGAATGTAACTGAAGCTGATGACGACTGGGATAAACTAAAAGATATCCTTGATGAACACGATGCTGATAAGTCTCGTGTTTTTTACCTTTCATTACCACCTGCAGTGTACGGTAGCTGTTGTGAAATCTTATCTAAGAAAGGTCTGATCACAGAAACGTCACGTGTTGTTGTTGAAAAACCGATTGGTTACTGTGGTGAGTCTGCTGAAGCAATCAATGCAAAAATTGCTGAATACTTCAAAGAAGAGCAAGTATTCCGTATTGACCATTACTTAGGTAAAGAAACAGTACAAAACTTAATGGCACTGCGTTTTTCAAACTCACTGTTTGAAAACCTGTGGGATGCAAAATCAATCGATAACATCCAAATTAGCTTATCAGAAACAGTGGGCCTAGAAAGCCGCGCTGGTTTCTACGATAAAGCGGGTGCATTACGCGATATGGTACAAAACCACTTGTTACAATTACTTTGCTTAGTGGCAATGGAATCACCAAACAAATTAAACGCGAACAGCATCCGTACTGAGAAATTAAAAGTACTTGAGTCGTTACGTCCGTTAGTGGCTGAAGATGTTGATGCAAACATTGTACGTGGTCAGTATGTACCAGGTAACTTAGACGGTAAAATCGTCCCAGGTTACTTAGAAGAATTAAACGAAGGTGCGAGCAAAACAGAAACTTTTGTTGCTATTCGTGCGCACATCGATAACTGGCGTTGGGCAGGTGTTCCTTTCTACCTTCGTACTGGTAAACGTATGAAAAAGCGTTGTGCTGAAATCGTTGTTGAATACAAAAAAGTATCTCACAACGTTTATACCGACAACGTAGGTAACATTGAGCCAAATCGTCTTGTTATTCGTCTGCAACCAGAAGAAACAATTCAATTAACACTGATGTCTAAGCGCCTTGATAACCTTGAGATGCAATTAGAACCAGTAACCATGAACATTGAGTTATCGCAAGCGTACAGTAATGGTTTCCATTCAGATGCTTACAAGCGCTTAATGTTAGATGCCGCAGCAAATAACCCATCACTGTTTATTCACCGTGATGAAGTGCGTCAAGCATGGAAATGGATTGACCCAATCATTGAGCGTTGGCAAGAAAAAGGTGCACCATCGTTATACCGAGCTGGTACATGGGGCCCTGAAGATGCCGATGAGCTTTTAGAAGAAAACAACCACGTTTGGTTTAACACAGGCGATAAGGCGTAATTAAGATGGCAACAATTGTTGAAAAATTCTTTGCAAACAAAGACGAATTAACAGCTGAGCTTTCTTCAAGCCTTGAACAAAGCCTTGTTGCTGGTATTAAAGAAGATGGTCGTGCGGTACTAATGGTATCGGGTGGCTCATCGCCAGCACCTGCTTATAAGCACTTATCGAACCTTGAACTTGATTGGGCAAACATTGATGTTGCTATGGTTGATGAGCGTTGGGTTGATGCTGATCATGAAAAAAGTAATGAAGCATTTATCAAAAGCACGCTATTACAAAACCATGGCGCTGCAGCTAATTTCGTAACAATGAAAAATGACGCATTAACGGCACAAAATGGTGTAGCAGAATGTGAAGCTGCATACAAAGCATTAAAGCGTCCTTTTGATGTGACAATTTTAGGCATGGGTCCAGATGGTCATACGGCTTCTCTTTTCCCTCATGCTGAAGGTTTAGAACACGGTCTTGCGACAGATGATTTAGTATGTGCAATTAACGCCATTGAAAGCGACGTGACGGGTAAAATCACTGAGCGTATGACGTTAACTTTAGCTGCTATCGCAGACTCTAAAGTAGTGAAGCTTTTAATTAGCGGTGAAGAAAAACTCGCTGTTTACAAGCAAGCGAAAGAGGGCGGTGCAGTTGCTGACATGCCTTTACGTGCTGTATTGAATCACCCGCATATCAATATTGAAGTTTATTGGGCGCCTTAATCGCCTGATTAAAGTCAATGTCAAAAGCGAGCTATTATGCTCGCTTTTTTGTTTTAAATTCTCATCTTTAACAAATGATTTTGCATAAATACGCTTTTTTAAATAGCTCGATAAAGTGTTAGACAAGTACAAAATGGCTCTATATAATTAAAAATGACAACGCTGTCATTGTTATTGGTTGTTATTCTCAATATTCCCTTTAACTCATTCTGCCCAGAAAAAGTTAAAAATAATTTGTACATGACAGCGTGCTTTTAGGAATAGGTTAGTTTTTTAGGCTAATTTATTGTTAGATAACAGGTTTTATATAACTTTTAGTTATGGTTAATAAATACCCAGTGGAAACTAAAGCTTACAAAAACACATGTAATTTTTAGCAAATTTCAAAAACTCATCCTTTTGATCTTTTCATCTGCAATATCACTCATGCTATATTTGCGCCGTTTATTTGTAACAATTCTTAAAAACTCAATATTAAATATTAGTTATATCAATAGCTTGATTATTTCGTTGTAAATTTTTTGCACAAATTAACCAAAAAGATGTAGCACAAATGTAATTTAGAGTGTATGGTTTGTTACTAGATGACAGCGTTGTCATCATCACTGGGCAGAAGTGATATAAAAAACCAACAAAATGATTCAAGGGGAATCCTGTGTTAGCTAAAAATTTTAAGAAAAGCTTATTAGCAGTTAATATCGGCCTCGTAATGAGTGCTGGGTTCACTGGCGCTGCATACGCAGCAGAAGAAACTAAAGTTCAAGAAGATGTTGAAGTAATTGAAGTTCGCGGTATTCGCCGTTCACTTGAAGCTTCAATGAATACTAAGCGCTTTGCTGACAGCGTTGTCGATGCTGTTTCTGCAGAAGACATCGGTAAGTTTCCTGATGGCGATGTAGGTGAAGCACTTGGTCGTATTTCAGGTGTTGCTGTTAACCGTCAATTCGGTCAAGGTCAGCAAGTTTCTATTCGTGGTGCTTCAAGCCAATTAACACGCACACTTTTAAACGGTCAAACTGTTGCATCAACAGGTTGGTATGACCAACAATCAATCGACCGTAGCTTCAACTACACGCTTTTACCACCTGAATTAGTTGGTGAAATCCAAGTTTATAAATCTTCTCAAGCTGACGTTGTAGAAGGTGGTGTTGGTGGTACTGTTATTGTTAACACTCGTAAGCCACTTGATCTTGACGCTGGTACAACTTTCTTAAGTGCAAAAGGCGATTACGGCACAATCTCTGAAGAAACAGACCCTCAAGTTTCTGGCTTATTTAGCTGGAAAAATGACGAAGAAACATTCGGTTTATTAGGTTCAGTATCTTGGGCTGAAACAAACTACCAACGTAACGGTATCGAATCACTGATCGGTTGGGGTGATATTGTTCCTACTACGTTCCAACAAGAGCGTGAGCGTACAGCATTAAATGCAACTTTCCAGTATCGTCCTACAGAAAACCTAGAGCTAGGTTTAAACATCATGAGCCTTGAGTTAGATGCAAACAATGCAAATACCTCAAACTTCGTAATGTTCCCTGACGACAAAGAAGCAGCTTGTGAGCAAACAAATGCATCAGGTACATGTACTTTCTACCGTCGTACTGGTGAAGGTGTAAATCCAGGTTGGACTCAAACTTGGGCACGTATCGCAAGCATGTCATCTGACACTGCTGATTTCAGCCTTAAATACGAAGGTGAAAACTTCACATTAAAAGGTCGTTTCGGTACAACTGAATCAGAAGGTGGTACAGACCTAACAGCAAACTACGGTAACTTCATCGGTGTTCCATCTGATTACGCTGGTACTTATGATGCTACTGGTGATGTAATCAAAATTGATATCAATAACAAATACTTTGAAGCATCAGATTTTGCAGGTCCATTATCTCCAGCTGGTTGGGCACTTAAAAAGCAACCTAACACAGATGAAGAAACTTACGCACAGTTAGACCTTTCATTCCCTGTTGATTTTGGTGCTATCACAGCAATCAAAACAGGTTTCCGTTGGGCTGACCATGAAGTAAAACAAGAGACTTACTCAACTACTTTAGTTGATACATTACCAAGTGGTGATGGTGAGACTTACTACTCAGGTACAATGTCATCAGGTGCAGGTTTCACTTTACCTGAGCCAGATTTTGACAAAATGGTAGCTGATGCACGCGCTGCAATTGCAAGCTTCGATAATGATTCAGCTGTATACCGCTCAGGTTACGGTACAATCGAAGAAGAAAACTTCGCAGTTTACGCAATGGCTGAGTTCTCTGCAGAATCTATCCGCGGTAACTTCGGTTTACGTTATATCTCTACAGATGCAGAATCAGATTACTACGGTTTTGCAAATGGTGAGTACGAAAGTTCACTAAGCACAGATAAAGCGAGCTACAACGACGTATTACCTAGCATCAATATCGCATTCGATTTAGCTGAAGATGTAATTTTACGTACCTCTGCTGCTCAGGTTATTGCACGTCCTAACTACACAGATATGTTCTCTGCATCATCTTTTGCAGGTTACGCTGATGGTACAGCAAATAACGAAGTACTAACTAAAGGTAACGTAGGCCTTAACCCATTCAAAGCAACTCAAGCTGATTTAGGTATCGAGTGGTACTTTGATGGTGACGGTATGGTAAGTGCAACTTACTTCTTCAAAGACATCACATCATTTGTTACTTCAAGCCAAATCTTGAATCAACAAATCGGTGTTGTAGACCCAGATACTCAAGGTGATAACTGGACGCTATCTACTAAGCTTAATGCAAGTGGTGGCCAAATCGAAGGTATCGAGCTACAAATTCAAGATGGCTTTGACAGTGGCTTTGGTTACTCAGCAAACTACACATTCGTAGATGCACCATCAGAAGCTGAAAACTACCCAGATATGATCCCATTATTCTCAGATTCGTCTAAGCATACTGTGAACTTAGTGGGTTACTATGAAACAGATACTTACTCAGCACGTTTAGCTTATAACTGGCGTTCAGAGTACATGATCCGTGAGCTACCTGGTTTCTACGGTAACCGTGAGCACCAATCATACGGTACGCTTGATTTCAGTGCTAACTACAGCGTAACTGATAACATTGACGTAACGTTTGAAGCTGTTAACTTAACTGAAGAAGACAGCGTACAAATCGGTGTTGCTCCTTCTGATGCAGAAGTAGTTCCTGAGCTTCGTAACGGCTACCCAGCATGGAGCTTTGAAGGTGAAGCACGCTACAAGCTAGGTGTATCACTACGTTTCTAATCTGATTTAGATAACGAAATTAAGAAAGCCCAGCTCGCACTGGGCTTTTTTGTGAGTAATACCAATTCGCAATAATACTTAGTCATTTTGAGGGATTAAACCTGTCGCTAACTGCGTTAAAAATTTCTGATTTAGAACAACTAAATAACGAAATTTTTGCCTTGTTATCAACGAGGTTTTCTTACCTCAAAATAGACTATTTAATTAAGCAAATTGGTATAAAAGTGGGCGAGTAAAAATGATAAAAAAAATCGCAATTGTTGGTGGCGGAACAGCAGGTTGGTTAGCCGCTAACCATTTGGGTCATGCGCTTTTGCAAAGTGGCATTGAGATCACGTTAATCGAGTCTCCTAATATTGCCAGCATAGGTGTCGGTGAAGGTACTGTTCCTTCGATGCGCAACTCTTTGCAAAAGTTTGGTATCAGTGAAAGTGACTTTATCAATGAATGTGATGTTACTTTTAAGCAGTCAATCAAGTTTGTAAATTGGCTAGATAAACACAAACATGGTGCTAACTTTTACCATCATTTATTTGATCACCCACATATATTCGGTGAGGAGTTAACTCAGCAGTGGCTAGCTGAGGGTAACGGTAATGATTACGCAGACTTTGTTTCTAAGCAACATGCGTGTTGTGAAAATAACCTAGCACCGAAAACAATTGCGACACCTCAATATGCAGGTATAAACGGGTATGCCTATCATTTTGATGCTAAAAAGTTTGCTGCATTCTTAGGAAGCCATGCCACGCAACATTTTGCTGTAAAACACCTGTTTGCAGAAATTAAAGATGTCAGCTGTGATGAGCAAGGTTTTATTACACACCTAATCGACTCAGAAGGTAACGCCTTAGAGTTTGACTTTATTATTGATTGCTCCGGTTTTTCGGCTGCCTTTATTGGGCAAAAACTAGGGGTGGGCTTTGTTGATAAGTCAGATAGTTTATTAACTGATACTGCAATCACATTGCAAGTACCGACACAAAACGATGATGAAATACCGCCTTACACTATTGCTACGGCACACCAAGCCGGTTGGATCTGGGATATTGCGCTCACAGAGCGAAGAGGAGTGGGGTTTGTTTATTCATCTAAGTATATGAGCGATGAGCAAGCACACGCTAAATTGCATCATTATTTAGGTAATAAATTTGAGCACTTAACGCCAAGAAAGATCCCGATGAAAGTAGGGCACAGAGAAAAAATGTGGCACAAAAACTGTGTCGCTATAGGGTTGTCGCAAGGATTTGTTGAGCCACTTGAAGCAACTGCCATCTTAATTGCAGACTTTTCTGCGGGGTTATTAGCAAAGCGTTTTCCGCGTACCCGAGATGACATTAACTTAGTTGCTGATGATTATAATCAGCAGGTGAATTATGTATGGCAACAAACGTTCGATTTTATAAAAATGCATTACTGTATTTCGGATAGAACTGATTCAGCCTTTTGGCGTGATAACAAAAAAACCGAGCAGTTATCAGAAAAACTAAAAAATAACCTAGCACGCTGGCAGCGCTTTACACCGGTACGAGAAGACTTTGCCAGTAAGTTCGATTTGTTCGACTTAGAAAACTACTTATACGTACTGTTTGGTATGCATTATGTACCTGCCAAACAGCAATCTAAGCAGAGCAACAACCAACAAGTTGCTGAATTTAAACAGCAGCGCGTCAATCAGCTATTAAGCGAGCTACCTAAGCACAGAGAACTGTTAGATAAAATAAAGAAATTTGGCTTACAGAAGTACTAACTTTATTAACTGAGCTGGCTAAAAAAGTATTAGCCAGCTTAGCTAATTCTAAAAAACGAAGAGATAGATAAACGGCTGTTGCTTAGATCATTACTGTACTTTTTGTGATTAAAAAGAGCTGCGCTATGCAGTAGGTTGCTCTTATAAATTACGAGCCTATTGATCTTGGCTTCAATATCCACCACTTTTTCAAAAAGCGCTGTTGTTTCATTTAAATAGCCTTGATGAGTTGCGCTGTGTTTTTCTGTATCAGCAATCATGTTATGCACGCTATTTTGGTTATAAGCTGTCACTTTAATAATATTCTCAGGCAGGTATTTGTATATGCCTGTGCCGCCCCATTCTTTAGGAGACAAATAATGCACTGCTGCAAATGTTTTATCATCCGTTGAATCAATATGTGGCATACGCTGCAAGGTATTTAAATCATCCGCATTTTGAGTAACTAATGAAAGCTTACAGCGGTGAAGATATAAATTATTTTCACCGCTTGTAATGATCCCTTGCTCTAAAAGCTCGTTAAGTAGCTGCTCAAAAGCTCTGTAGTAAGGCGCAGGCATTTCATCTCGCTTACCGGGGTAGAGTGTTCCATCACTGCCAAAAGGCTGGAAATAGGCCGTATCTGTGGCAAATTGATAAATAGGCTCAAGGCTGTGTAAAAAGTCATCAACAATAATGACAGTCTCATTAATTTCATCAATAAACACTTGGCTTACTTTATAGTCTTTATTTAATTGATAGCTTTCCATTATTTGCCTCAGTCATTCCGTGTTTGTTGAATATACTAACAAAAATAGTGGCTTATGCGTGATAATATTTACTTGCTTATAGCTTGTTTTTTCATCATTTGGGGTTGATTGGTAATGTAGGTAAATTTGTTAATTTATAATGTACAAACTGCCACAAAATTTTCACTTCCTTTTTGTTGCCAAAACCTATAGGCTTTGGGCACTAACAGCAAAAACATATTATAAAATTAATGGAGCAGTATCATGGCGGAGCAACAAGTACAGCCTTTACATAACGAAAAACATGCCAACACTAAAATTCAAAATGGCATCAACATTGAGTTCATGAAAACTCAGCACTTAGTACCTGTGGTTGCACACGAATTTGCACGCATCGCAAATGAATTCCCAATGGCATTTGTTAAAAACAACGAATCAGGTCAATTCCAAGCAGTTGCTTTATTTGGTCTAGAGCCAGGCGAGAACCTTTTCATTCAAGACGACAAATGGACAGCTGCATTTGCACCTATGTCTATGACTCGTTACCCACTAGGTCTTGTTAAGCACCCAGAAGCTGACCAATTTGGTATCGTAATCGACGAAGCAAGCCCACTTGTAAGCGAAGAAACAGGTAATGCACTTTTCGAAAACGGTGAAGAAACTGAATACCTTAAGCGTCGTAAAGAAGCACTTGTTTCTTTCATCGAGTTCTCTCAGGTAACTGAAGCATTCACTAAGTACCTTGCAGACAAAGAACTACTAGTAGCTCAAACGCTAACTGTAGAAATCAAAGGTGAGAAAAAAGACATCAACGGTATCTACCTTGTTGACGAGAAAAAACTTAACTCACTAAGCGATGAAGAGTTCTTAGACCTTCGTAAGCGTGGCTACCTAGCACCTATCTACTCTTTCTTAACGTCTACTCATCAAGTAGCACGTTTAGCACGTTTAAAAGCAGCTAAAGCTTAATTTTAAACAGCTGAAAAAAAGCGCCATTTGGCGCTTTTTTTGTTTCTTTCGTCGGTTAAAGCTTGAAATGCAGCGCCGAATTATTCACATTGGGCTTACAAACTAAAATAAATATAAGTGCCCCTATGTTAAAAACATTACTCACCTCAGCCATTGCGCTAAGCGCATTATCATTTAGTACTTTAAGCTACAGTAGTGATCAACCTTTTGCTATCGCCATTCATGGTGGTGCAGGAACGATTGAAAAGAGCCGCTTCACGCCAGAGCAAGAAAAAGCTTACCGTGCAAAACTAAAAGAAGCCGTTGAAACAGGCTATGCCGTGCTTGAAAAGGGCGGTGAGAGCCTAGATGCTATCACTGCGGCAATTAATGTGCTGGAGAACTCGCCGTATTTCAACGCTGGTCGCGGTGCTGTATATACTTATGACGGTGCACATGAGCTTGACGCATCGATTATGGATGGTCGTACACGCCAAGCAGGAGCTGTTGCTGGGGTTAAACACATTGAAAACCCAATTAACTTGGCGCGCTTAGTGATGGAAAAATCAGTGCATGTTATGCTCAGCGGCCAAGGTGCTGAAGAGTTTGCAAAAACTCAAGGTATGCCGCTGGTTGAAAACAACCTATTTGATACTGAGCACCGTTATAAAGCCTTATTAAAAGCAAAAGAAAAGCTCGATAAACAAAAAGTAACTAGCAAAGACTACCAAGCTGCACACAAAGCCCTGCCGGTTAATTACAAAATGGGCACTGTCGGTGCAGTTGCACTTGATAAAAACGGTAATATCGCTGCAGGTACTTCTACAGGTGGTATGACAGCAAAACGTTTTGGCCGTGTGGGCGATTCACCTGTGATTGGTGCAGGTACCTTTGCTGAAAATGAATCATGTGCAGTATCTGCGACAGGGCATGGTGAGTACTTTATTCGCTACAATGTGGCAGCTGATATTTGTGCTCGCGTAAAATACCAAGGTAAAACCATTGTGGAAGCAGGTAACGAAGTGATCCACGATGTATTAATGCCTATAGGTGGCACAGGCGGTGTGATCATTATTGATGCTAAGGGTAACATTAGCTTGCCGTTTAACACCGCTGGTATGTACCGTGCGAGTAAATCAAATACATCACCAACGTATGTGGGTATTTTTAAAGACGAGTAATTATCTGTAACGAATCTTCAGACAATAAAAAACCGAGTTCACAACTCGGTTTTTTATTGTCACCAAAGTTATTGGCGATTAATTTTTACCTTGAAGGGTGTTTTATCTTGATTCGTTGAGCGATAAGGGTTGATATCTAAACCACCACGGCGTGTATAACGGGCATACACTTCTAGCTCTTCGAGGTTTAACTGCTGCATTAAATCGCAGTAGATACGCTCTACACATTGCTCATGAAACTCATTGTGAGTTCGAAACGAAATTAAGTATTTTAATAATGCTTCATAGCAAATTGCTTGGCCTTTATAACGAATAATCACACTCGCCCAATCAGGCTGTGAGGTGATCAAACAGTTCGATTTTAGTAAGTGACTGTGTAGGGTTTCTGAGACAATCTCATCACCATTATGGCGAAGTGAGCTTGCATCAATATCATAGCTGGTGATTTCGATATCCAGATCATCAATACATTCGCCCGGTAACGCTGAAAATGGCAAACAATTGAAATCATCTGCTTGGTATAAAGTAACGACCACCGGTGCATTAACTGCAGCGGATAAGTCTTTACTCAGTGCTTGGTGAACGTCATCTAGCGTCTCAAAGCGTGTTTGATTAAAGCTATTTAGGTACAGTTTGAATGACTTTGACTCAATGATATGGCTGCTCTGACAAGGAAATACAAATGTTGCCACAGCGACCATTGGCTTACCCTTGCTATTTAGCCACGATAATTCATAGCCAGTCCAAATATCTTGGCCTTTAAACGGTAAGTTATCTTCGCTAACACCTAATGCATCACGGTTTAATTTACGGGCAATAGGAAACAGTAAACTTGGTGTGTAGGTATCTACATACTCTGTGCTTTTACCAAGAACACTGTTTTTCAGTTCGGGTGAGTTGCTGTAATCTGTCATCTTTACACTTTTGTAGTTACAATGGCGGCATTATACCTAAAGCCAATGAGTTTCGCAGTATGTCTGTTTCTACAAAACTAGATAAGTTACATCAAGCATTTAGTGAAAAATGCCTAGAACGCACAGGAAAGCTTCCTGTTATTGAACATGATACAGCATGGCCAAGTCCATGTGAGCAGGGCGAAGTTGATAATCAGGGGCTTATTCAGTGGTGTGCAGTTCCACAACAGCCTTCTGGCAGTTTAGAAGACTTAGCCAAGGCGCTAGAGCTATCGTTTCCTGAAGATTTAAGCCCATTGTTTGGTCATGTCTATGCGGGTAATTTGTTATTGAGTGTTGATGATCATCACATTGAACTGCTACAAGCATGGAATGAAGATGATTTTAGCCGCTTACAGCAAAATATTACCGGTCATGTGTTAATGAAGCGCAAGCTAAAGCAGCCAGAAACCGTATTTATTGGTCTTACAGAGCAAGATGATCTGCTGATCACTGTATTAGTCGAAAGCGGTGAGGTTTGCTTAGAGTATGTGGGTAAAAAACCACATCATGTGCTAGCGAATAGCATCAGTGAGTTTTTAGACAAAGTAACGGTGTAAATTCAATAAGTAAAAGGGGCGGTTGCCCCTTTCGTGTATCTGGTTATTACCTTTATTAGGTTATTGAAAGTCCCACGAGATATTCGAAACAATGCCACAGGGCTCGCAACGAAAATCAAATAAGCCAAACCATGGCTCTGGTAATTTCCACTCGCCATCGCAGCTTGGGCAGCGACGTTTAAGCTCTGACTCTTTGTCAACGCCGCCTACACGGTATAAATAGTAATAAACCGGCTTCTTGGTTAGAAAACTAATACGTTTAGTGATATCGCGACCACGGCGGTATAAGTCACTCTTGATGCTAGTTAGTTCTTCAAGCGCAGGAAATTCACAACGGGTTGCACCATTGATCTGAATTTGATCGCACGCTTGCCAGTCTTCTTGCCATTTAATGAGTGTTTTGTAATCGCCATTGGCAATTGCTGGAATGCGAAATAACGGTACTGGTAAAAAGTCATCACCACAATAAAGCGGGCTACAGGTGTGCACGTACGTGGTATACAAAATATAGCACGATGGATCATTGCACATGTCAGCGCCATTTGAGTGAATGTCTTGGCCGACCACTTTAACTTTTGGTGCCAGTAAGCCTGCAGTGTTTAATTGCTCAATGCTATGTTTTACAAACGGGCTATGGTTGAGCGGATGCATCGCATCTTCGGTTGGGCACATTACACGAGTAATGAAAAATCCATCTTTTAAAACCGTTGGAAATTCATCACCAATTATTTGGCCGTTAAAACGAAGCGCATTCACTAGGCGGTTTATCGCCTGCTCAGCAAGCTCTAAGGTAGTATCTTGGTAGCAATCAAAAGTCAGATCGACAACAAACATTATTTTTTCTCAAGCAGTGCTAATAACCTATCTAATTTAGCTTCAATACGATCCAATTGACTTTCTTTTGGTGTACTCAGTTGTTCATTTGACGGGTTATTGATGAAATTATTAATTGAATCCGGATTGTTTTTATATTGGCTAACCGCAGCGATGATCACAGGCATCGGCATTGGTTGGGCTAGCTTACTTTTAGTTAAGGCAACTGTCGGGGTTTTACCTTCATCAAGAAGGGTTTTAATTGCATCAAATACAACGGCATTCATTTTTGTATAAACTCTTTTATAAAGACTAAAAAGCACCGCAGTATATGGGCTGCAGTGCGCGCGTATGGTAGCAATAATAGATGTGGAGTGAAATTACTTTCCTAATCTACGAGCTAAAAGAATGTTATTTAAGCTCGTAAATTAGGTCGCAGGCGTTACTGGCGTAACCTTGCGTCTAATTCATCAATCACCTCGCTCCAAGCACCATCTTCTGCAAGTGATTCTGCTAAAAAGTGTTGCTGAGCTTCATCCCAAAAAGGCGCTTCCTGCAATAGGGTTGTATCAGACAGTTGATGGGATGCTATAAAAGCATCTATTTCACTTTCTTTGCTCGGTAAACCAAGTTGTGCAAATAGGGTCGAAATATCATGTTTTGTCGTATCCATAGTTCTGCTCCTTGTGTATGGCGATAATTATTACTGCTTAAACTTAATGATGATGAACCGCAGTTTAACTTACGCTGAATTTGTCTTTAATCGCTGTTGGGTATATACCTTATAGTCTAGTACGAAAATAATAAAACAAATAAAAGGATGAGTATTTTGACAGTTGCTGAACCCGAAACCTTAAGTGTGCAATACCTTAGTGCTGAAGATATTAGCACTGCCGCAAGCCTTATTTATCAAGCCTATCATGATGATCCCGTTCTTCAGAATGTATTAGGTTTTCAACAAGATAACCCAAGTAAATATGAAACTAAACTACGTGCCTTAGTGCGTGAAGAGCTAGCAAGTTTCTGGCAAGAAAAGCAGCCTCTAATAGGCCTTTACTCACAAAGTAGATTAAAAGCTATTGCGTGTGTATTTGATTCGGCAAGTGAACTGCAAGCTGAGCGATACTGGCATTGGCGATTAAAGCTGATGCTTAGTGCGGGTTACTTGCAAACCAATCAGCTTATAGAAAAGGAGCGCACTATTCGTGAAGCGCTCTCGAGTAAAGGCCATTATCTGTTTTTAGCCTTTATAGCCGTTGACCCACATTTTCAAGGGCAAGGTTTAGGCAGATATCTGCTACGAGGGCTTGATGATTTAGTTGAGTCAAGCAATCAAGCAAGTGGTTTAGCCGTATTTGTTACCCGCTCTGAACAGCGCGAATTCTTTAGCTCTGAAGGGTTTGAAGTGTTCAAAGCATTAAGCTTTAACCAAGTTGAAGGTGACTTGATGTTCAAAGCAGCAAATTGACAAAAGGACGTTTTGGAAATAGCAATGTGAGATAAATCTCACATTGCTGTGCGTTTTATCAGTTTAATGCCTTTAAATTTGTACCCATAATTGCTTATTGTAATGATTTTAAAGGATTTATTGTTTTTGTCATTTTTGTGACTTAGAAAAAATTACTTTTTATGCCTACCAAGATATCCGCATTTCTCTAAACTTAATCATGTCAAGAAGACGCAGGTTCAACGATTGAACTGATGCCAAGGATTAGGATTATGGCAACTAAGCAAGAAGCTTAGCAGGAAGCAAAGGGACAAGAGCTAGGGAAGCAAGGAAGAACGAGGACACTGCCAGGATGCAGTACAATCGCGGAGCGATTGAAAAGGACTGACCAAAGGATGATTTTAGCAGGAAGCTAAAGGAGCGTTTGGAAAACGAAGTGGATAGCCATTGACGGCAAGAGGACGGCACTAGGATGTGTTAAATGTTACATGAAGTAGCATGGTGGGTGTATCGGATGTATACCCGTTCAGGGGAAAGATAAAAAGGCAGCTTCGGCATAAGTAAGGATACTTAATCATGGAAGTAGCAAGATTGGGGCGTGGCTATTAGCTACGCCTTAGTTCTTTCTGGAGGTCGCACTTCTCAAACAGGCAATTATTCTTGTAAAACTCGCAACTCGCAACTCGCAACTCGCAACTCGCAACTCGCAACTTAAATCTTATGCGGCGGTATTACTACGCTTTTAAGTAATTCGTTTTCCATGATCAAAACGCCTTGATACACGTTTTGTCCATCACTTGAAAACTCAAAAATAAATTCGCTTTTTATACCTGGTTTACCGCTTTTTAAAATGCCAAGTCGGCGCTTATTGCAAGCAACACTCATCAATTGCACATTTAATTGCTCAATTTGTCTTTGTGCATGAAGATTAGCTGCTTCGGCCACTTTTCTGTTTAACCAAAAAAAGTAGATGATGCTGCCAATGATGATGAGTGTCCACAAGCCTGCCATTTACGAAAATAACCTTCCTATTGCTCGAGCGAGTGTTTCGCTACGATTTTCTTTTCTTAATAAACCTAGTAGGTGAGGGCGAATACTAGGAATTGCAACTAAATCGGTGAAAATACTCACAAACAGTTGTTCAATTTTAGTGTGGTGTGCACAGCAATCCATAAACACGTGTAAGCGTTCTGGGTCTTCAAGTGTGCTAAAACAGCGCCCAGCAATCGTTAATAGTACATCTGATTGGGTGTTCATATCAGAGCGTAATACAGCATCAACAAGTTGCGCAGTTAAACCTTGTGCTGGTGTTTTTGATAGGCTTCTAAGGGCTGCAACAAGGGCGATGTCGTCTTTATGCTCTATGGCGTTTAAACCATAGGCTAACAATTGCTCTGCAAACACGGGTTCGATTGCAACATGTTCAAGCATTGCACTTAGCGGCTGTAATACTTCGACTGGTAGTTGCCCCCAAGCGGCTTGTAGATTTGCTAAATTGTTGTCGTTATCTAAACGCATCGCAAAGTCTGCAATACCTTGTACTGCAACACTTTGCCAATTATCAAATCCTAGTTTGCCTGAAAAATACAGCTGCGCATATTCGTAATACTGTGAAGCACTTTGTTTAAGCAAACATTTAACCTGTGCATTAAATGCCGCTAACTTGTTGGCGTTTGGTGTAAATACATACGGGTTGTTGTCTAATTTGCCTTCGGCATTTTCACCGGTAATTTCTGTACCAAGCGCTTCAATTACCATATTTGCGAAGTGATCGCGGCTTGCGCTTACAAGACGGCTTTGCTCATCTAGGGGGAATTTTAAAAACCATACATAAGGTTCTTTAGACGCTTTCACATCCCAAAATTGAATAGCAAGCCAAGCATGACCAGCAAGCGGGTATGGGTAAGGGATTTTTGTTTCTTCAATGGCAAGAAATTGTTTTTTGTCTAATTTCGTGATGTGTCTGCCAATATCGAAGGCACGCCAAGTGGTACCTGCTGCATCCAGAAGTTGCCCTAAAGTGGCGATCTGCTCAGTCATAAAATCTCAATTACCGTAATTAATCTATATCAGCCGCGAATTATACGCCATACCATGGCGCCTTGGAACAGGGTATACTAAGCACAAAGGTATTAAGAGTTTTACAATGCATCAACAGACTTTGGCGCTGCTGCGCGAATTAGAATCCACATTACAACGCCATTCACTTTGGCAAACAACGCCGATTGACCCAAGTGCACTCAATTCTAGTGTGCCGTTTTGTCATGACACCATGGCTTTTGAGCAATGGCTGCAATTTGTTTTTCTTAAAAAAATGCATGCCTTAATCACGCACGCTCAGCCATTACCCCGTAATTTTGCAATTGCGCCAATGGCTGAAATGATGCTGGCACAACACAGCGGCGGTAATGATGTGATTAACGTTTTACAAAAACTCGATCAACTTTTGAGTGATGACTAAGATGCAAGAGAGTGTTAAGCCACAATTTGATGAGTTAACGATTCTGTACCGCGATGAAAATTACATTGCGATTGATAAGCCATCCGGTTTATTGGTTCACCGTTCGTTTTTAGACAAACACGAAACCCAATTTGCAATGCAAATGCTGCGTGACCAAATTGGTCAACACGTGTTTCCTGTACATCGGTTAGATAGACCAACCTCAGGCGTATTACTGTTTGCGTTAAGTTCAGAAGCAGCCCGTGATATGAACCAGTTATTTATTGATGGGCAAATTGAAAAGCGTTATTTAGCTTTAGTAAGAGGCTTTTTAAACGAATCAATCTTCTTAGATAAACCTTTAAAAGAAGAGCTTGATAAAATTGCTGATAAGTTTGCTGATCAAAATAAAGCACCGCAAGAAGCACAAACGCAATTTCATTGCCTGCACCAAGCAAGCTTGCCTATTCCAATTGGTAAATACCCAACAGTTCGTTATTCGCTGGTGGAATGTTTTCCAAAAACTGGCCGCAAACATCAAATTCGTCGTCATTTAAAACATTTATCATTGCCAATTATTGGTGATGTAAATCATGGTGATAATCAGCATAATCAATTTTTTAGAGAGCATTTTCAGCTTCGTCGTTTAATGTTATTTGCCTCTGAATTAAAGTTTGTGCACCCTTATAGCAAGCAACCAATAACAATTAGAGCGCCATTAGGCGATGCAATGTTAACGATTTGCCAGCAACTTGGCTGGCCAACAGAAGAAAAGGATTATTATGGCAACCATTAGTATTTTTGTCGGCAGTGTTTACGGCGGTGCTGAGCGTTTAAGCGAACAAGTTATTGAAGTTATTGAAAAGTCTGAGCATCAAGCGCAATTAGTTGAAAATGGCACGGTCGATGACATGCTGGCTGCGTCACATATTTTAGTGATCACTTCAACGACGGGTCAGGGCGATATTCCTGATAACTTAATCGCTTTATATAGCCAATTAAATGATCAATTCCCACTGTTAACAGGCAAGCAATACGGCATTATTGCTATGGGCGACCGCAGCTATGGCGATACGTTTTGTGGTGCAGGTCGCAGCTTTGATGAGCTATTTCGCGATTTACAGGCAAAACCTGTTGGTCATCGTTTAGAAATTGATGCCTGTGAAGATTTTGAACCTTGGCCTGTAACTGAGCCATGGTTAAATGAGTGGCTGACGAAAATTAGTTAATACCTCTTATTAGCTAGTGCCTGTTAAAAGTGCTGATTGAATAAGCAATTGGCACTTTCCCCTTGGTTTTTCGAGTACAGAATCTGATATACTAAACCATCATTTTATGAGGCTGTTATGATTTCAAAAAACCAACTGAAACTAATTCGTGCATTAGGTCAAAAGAAATACCGTAAGCAATATAACCAGTACCTTGTTCAAGGCGAAAAAAATGTACTTGAATTACTAAACAGTGGGTTAAGTATTGCTCATATATTTGCGACTCCTGCATTTATTTCTGCGCACCAATCAGCGCTTGCAGCCCATCAAGTCATTGAAGCAGATGAAGACAGCCTTACCAAAGCCAGTACGCTTGTTAGTAACAACGCCGCAATTGCTGTTGTTGATATGCCAAGTCAGCAAGCATTACCAACATCGGGACTTATTTTAGCCCTTGATGGCGTGTCGGATCCGGGTAATTTGGGTACGATTATTCGTGTTGCTGATTGGTATGGTATTAAGCATATTGTTACCAGCACAGACAGTGCGGATGCTTATAACCCGAAAACCATCAGCGCAACCATGGGTTCATTTGCTCGCGTGTGTGTCTCACAAACCGACTTAACCAGTTACTTACCTAGCTTAAATCTTCCTGTGTATGGTGCATTTTTAGAAGGTGAGAACATCCACAAAACTGCTCTTAAACAAGATGCCGTATTACTAATGGGCAGTGAATCTCATGGTATACGTACTGATTGCGAAAGCTTAGTTACTGATAAAATCACTATTCCGGCTTATGGCCAAGCAGAATCGCTTAATGTAGCGATGGCAACGGGTATTATTTTAGATAATTTTAAGCGCCACGCTTAACCTTTTACCCTAAAATGGGTTAAATTGAAGAATAACAATAAAAATCGGTAAAACAATTAGATGCGCTTAAGCACCATAAAATTAGCGGGTTTCAAATCGTTTGTTGAACCCACTAAGATCCCATTCCCTGATCAGATGACATGTGTTGTCGGCCCGAACGGCTGTGGCAAATCAAATGTCATTGATGCAGTGCGTTGGGTGCTAGGTGAAAGCTCAGCTAAAAACTTACGTGGCGATGCCATGACCGATGTTATTTTTAACGGCTCAACTAATCGAAAACCTATTTCACAAGCCTCTGTTGAGTTGGTGTTTGATAACACCAGTGGCCATTTACCGAATACCTTTGCTGATCGAAACCAAGTGGCGATCAAACGCTTAGTGACTCGAGATGGCCAGTCAATTTATTTTCTAAATGGCAGTAAATGCCGTAAGCGTGATATTACCGATATCTTTTTAGGCACAGGTCTTGGCCCGCGCAGTTATGCGATTATTGAGCAGGGCATGATCTCGCGTTTAATAGAGAGCAAACCGGCTGACTTGCGTGTTTTTTTAGAAGAAGCCGCGGGAGTTTCAAAATACAAAGAGCGTCGTCGTGAAACGCAAACCCGCATTAAAAGCACCCGCGAAAACCTTGAACGATTGCTTGATGTAAGGCAAGAGTTGCAAACACAACTTGATAAACTTGCAGTGCAATCAGTCGATGCAAAAAAATACCGAGAACTAAAAGCTACTGAGCGCACCTTAAAAGGGCAAATTGCGGTTTTAAAGTGGCAGAAGTTACACCAACAACAAATTGATAAAGCTGAGCAAATTAATAAACTTAAAGAGCAAATTCAGTTCTTTAGAGAAGCGCACTCTGGCCACGATGACGTTTTAGCAAGCCTTGAAAATCAGGTGCAGCTTGAGCAGCAAAAACTGCAAGACGCACAGCAGGCTCAGCATCAAACTCATACTGATTTAACCCGCAAAGAGCAGCAACAGATCAGCTTAAAGCAGCAACAGCAAACACTTAGCCAAAACCTTATCAAACAGCAACAACTGCAGTTACAAAATAAAGAGCTGCAAGAAGAGCAACACGCCTCAGCCGCCATTTTACAAGAGCAGCTACAAGAAGCGATTGAGCAAAGTTTACTGTGCGCCGAGCAAGTTGCAGAGGTTGAAGAGCAAGTCGCACAGCAACAGCAACAAATGCAAAGCGCCAATGAGCAATATCAAAGCACCTTACAGAAAAGCCAAGCTCATAGCAGTGATATTAATGTTGCAAAGAGTCAACAGGCTCACTTTGCCCAGACTGTTGCGCAACTTGAGTCTCAGCAGGCACAACTTGCCGCTGAAATTAATGAACTTGAAGCGACTCCAGTTGCAGCGCAAATTGCAGAGCAACAACAGCAAATTCAATCACTGACGAAAGAGCTTGCGCAGCAACAAAGTGCGCTGAATAAGCTCACTCAAAATCTAGAACAAGCGGATAAAGAGCAACAGCACTTAGAGCAGGACTTAAAGCGGGTTCAGCAGCACAGTAATGAAAACAGAGCCAGCATAGCTGCGCTTAACTCTTTGTTATCAGAGCAAACCGACAACGAAAGTGTCTCTCTATTGGCGCAGTTAAAGGTGGCTTCTGGCTTTGAGCCGCTAATTGAACAAGCCCTACTTGGCCTTGAGCATCTAAAGGTCAGTCAACATAAAGAGCCGAATAGTGTTTGGCCTGCATCTGATGATGAGTTACCAAAAGAGTCATTAGCTAATTATATCGAATCGGGTGCTTACCCTGATTTATTAGCACGGTTTGCATTTCAACCTTGTTTTGATGACGCTATTTTGGCGGATCCATATTGGCTGGCTGTGATTGATGAAGAGGGCTGTATGCATGGTCGTAACTTTCATACCGATGCCAATAAAGACGCCGACAATTCTTTGCTTTTAAAGCATGCTCAGCTAAGTGATGCACAGCAGTTAGATGAAGAACTCAACGAGCAATTAGAAACTAAGCATCAATTGCTAAATGAGCATCTAGCTCACAAGAAAACACTTATCGCTGACAAAGAGCAATACAGAGAACGAATTCACCAAGCAGCTCAGCAGATTGCATCGGCCAGCACTCGACGCGATATGTTATTAGAGCAGCAAACCCAGTGGCAAAACCAGCTTGTTAAGTTGCAACAGCGTCAAACCTTACTGGCTGAGCAAAAGCAAAATGCTGACGAACAGCAACAAACTCAGCAGTGTTTACTTGAACAACTGTTAGAGCAGCAATTAGAACTTGAAACTGAGTTAGAGCAAGCAAAACACCTACAAGCTGAGGCAAATAACCGCTATCGCCAAGTGGCTTCTATGCTTGAGCAATATAAAACGCAAGCACATCAAGCAAATTTGGCTGAACAAAAAGCTCGCAGTGAGTGTCAACTTAGCGAAACCAAACTACAGCATGCTAATGCCGCCCAAAGTGCTGCCAGTGAAGCTGTATTGGAGCTCAACGAGCAACTAGAAGAGCTAGTGATCCCGCTTGAAGAAGTAGCAGAGCAGATTATGCTATTGCTTGAAAAGCATCAACAAAGTGACGTTGAACTGAAAAACTTGCAAGCGGCCTTGAGTCAAGCTAAAAAGGAGCTTGCTGATAAGCAAACAGCGCTGAAATCATCGCAATCTGAGTTGGTGACGTTACAAGAGCAGTTGCAAGCATTGGCGCTGGATGAGCAAAGTTTAATCGTGAAGGCGCAAGCTGCGTTAGAGCCACTTGAAGAACTGGAACAAAATTTAAAAACAGTACTTGAAGAACTGCCTGACAATGCCAATTTAAATAGCATGCAAACGAGGCTTACAAAAACCACGCAAGCATTAAATGAACTTGGCGCGGTGAACTTAGCGGCAATAGATGAGTTTGAGCAGGCTAAACAGCGCAGCGATTATTTAAATCAGCAGCTTGATGACTTAACACAAGCATTAAATACCCTTGAAGGGGCGATTCAAAAAATCGACCGAGAAACAAAAAATCGTTTCAAGGCGACCTTTGAACAAGTAAATACAGACTTTGGGGAGTTATTCCCAAAAGTGTTTGGTGGCGGTAGTGCTTACCTTGAATTGACCAGTGATGATCTACTTGAAAGTGGGGTGAGCATCATGGCAAGGCCACCAGGCAAGAAAAATTCGACAATTCACCTGCTTAGTGGTGGAGAAAAAGCGCTGACCGCATTATCATTGGTGTTTTCAATATTCAGGCTCAATCCAGCTCCATTCTGTATGCTAGATGAAGTGGATGCGCCATTGGATGATGCGAATGTGAGTCGTTTTTGCCGTTTGGTAGAAGAGATGTCACAATCAGTACAATTTATTTATATCAGTCATAACAAAATTGCTATGGAAATGGCAGGCAGGTTGACCGGTGTAACTATGGCTGAACCAGGTGTATCACGTATGGTCGCTGTAGATATAGAACAAGCTGTGCAAATGGCACATGCATAAAATTTAGGCATATCAAATAATAAAGGTGAGGGGATGGCCGAAGAATTAAGATGGGCTTTAATCGTAATCAGTGTATTTGTCATTGGTGGTTTATTAATTCACGGCTTATGGTCGGTGCGTAAAAAGGACAGCCCAGATACGCCTTCAGTTGAACGGGTTGAACCGAACGAAACAACCAGCGAGGTTCAAGAGCCTGCAACTGCAAAACCGCAAGAACGTGATGAGCCAGAGTTTGGTGATTTAAGCTTTTCAGCAGAAAGTCACGACGAACCAGCTGTTTCAGAACAGGTTGTTGAAGAGCCTGAAGCTAAGCAACAAGAAGTTGAAGAAGAGCCAGCAGATGCACAAGCTCCAACCGATTTCATTATTGTGCATTTACAAATGCCAGAGGGCTTAACAATGGATGGCAGCCAATTATTGCCAGCCGTTAATATGTTAGGCTTTAAGTATTCTGAAGAAGGTTTTTTTAACCGTCACTTAGACCCAGCAGGCACAGGCCCGGTGTTATTCCGTTTAGTGAATATGTACAACCCAGGCACGTTCGATATTGATAATATGGAACAGTTTAGTACGGCAGGTGTTAGTTTATTTATGACCTTACCATGTGATGGCGATGGTCTAAGTGCATTCAATATGTTGCACAGTGCAGCTAAAAAGCTAGCCGATGAATTTGGTGCAACTATTTTAGATAGCAACCGTGAAGAAATGACGGTTGAAAGCGTTCGTGAGTATGTTGAGAAAGTACGCAGCTTTTCAGCTTAGTCGCACACACAGAGTATAAGTAATAGGCCACTTGGCGTTAAGTCGTCGAAGTGGCTTTTTTATGTAGATTTTTGAGGTTTTCATGTCCAGCCCTATCTTTGAGCAAATTAGCCAACTTCGTGCCCAGTTAGAAGAGCATAACCATAATTATTATGTGCTGGATGCACCTAGCATTCCTGATGCTGAATATGACCGTTTAATGCGCGAATTAAGCGCCCTTGAGCAAGCTAATCCTGAGTTTCAAAGCCCTGACTCACCAAGCCAAAAAGTCGGTGGCGCAGCACTTGATAAGTTCGAGCAAGTCACTCACCAAGTGCCAATGCTGTCACTTGATAATGCCTTTTCAGAAGAAGAGTTTGCCGCATTTAACCGCCGTATCAAAGAGCGTTTAATGGACAACAATGAGCTGACTTTTTGTTGTGAGCCAAAGCTTGATGGTTTAGCGGTATCGATTATTTATCGTGATGGTGTGTTAGTTCAAGCGGCTACCCGTGGTGATGGTATGGTGGGTGAAAACATCACTCAAAACGTGAAAACAATTCGTAATGTGCCGCTTAAGTTACGTGGCGATGACTTCCCGGCAGAGCTTGAAGTGCGCGGTGAAGTATTTATGGATAGTGCCGGTTTTGCCAAACTAAACAGTGAAGCCGAAAAGCGTGGCGACAAAGTTTTCGTTAACCCGCGTAATGCTGCTGCCGGTAGCTTACGTCAGCTTGACTCTAAAGTAACAGCAAAACGTCCACTGATGTTTTATGCCTACAGCACAGGGCTTGTTGCCGATGGGCAGTTACCAGAAGATCATTACCAACAGCTTGCTAAACTTACCGATTGGGGTTTACCACTTTGCCCAGAAACAAAACTGGTTGAAGGTCAGCAAGCTGCACTTGATTATTATCAAGATATCTTGACGCGTCGAAGCAGCCTTGCCTACGAAATTGACGGTGTAGTTATTAAAGTAAACGACAAAAAACTACAAGAGCGTTTAGGCTTTGTGGCACGTGCACCGCGCTGGGCAATTGCTTTTAAATTCCCAGCACAAGAAGAAATCACCAAATTACTTGATGTTGAATTCCAGGTAGGGCGCACAGGTGCAATCACCCCTGTAGCACGATTAGAGCCAGTATTTGTAGGTGGCGTAACGGTATCTAACGCAACGCTTCATAATGGCGATGAAATTGCCCGTTTAGGCGTTAAAATTGGCGATACCGTGATTATTCGCCGTGCAGGTGATGTTATTCCACAAATTACCCAAGTTGTCCTTGAGCGTCGTCCAGACGATGCTAAAGACATTGAATTTCCTGCTACCTGCCCAATTTGTGACTCACATGTGGAGCGCATTGAAGGTGAAGCGGTTGCCCGTTGTACTGGTGGTTTAGTGTGCCAAGCTCAGCGTAAGCAAGCTATTAAACATTTTGCGTCACGTAAAGCACTTGATGTTGATGGCTTGGGCGACAAAATTGTTGATCAACTTGTTGATCGTGAGCTTATCAAAACGCCTGCTGATTTATTTATCCTTAAACAAGGGCATTTTGAATCACTAGAGCGAATGGGCCCTAAATCTGCTAAGAATTTAGTTAATGCACTACAAGATGCGAAACAAACAACCTTAGCTAAATTCCTATATTCGTTAGGTATTCGTGAAGTGGGTGAAGCAACCGCGCAAAACTTAGCAAACCATTTTTTAACTCTAGAAAAAATCACTCAAGCAAGCGTTGATGCGTTAACTGAAGTAAGTGACGTAGGTGAGATCGTTGCTAAGCATGTACGTGGCTTCTTTAGCGAAGAGCACAATATGGCAGTTGTAAATGCGTTAGTTGAGCAAGGTATTCACTGGCCAGAATTAACCGCGCCGAGCGCCGATGCGCAGCCATTAGCTGGCTTAACTTACGTACTGACCGGCACATTGAGTGAGCTTAATCGTAATGATGCAAAAGCACGTTTACAAGCGTTAGGTGCAAAAGTTTCGGGTAGTGTATCGGCGAAAACAGATGCACTGATTGCGGGTGAAAAAGCAGGCTCAAAATTAACCAAAGCACAAGACTTAGGCATTGATGTGTTAACTGAGGCTGACCTCATTGCACTTTTAAGTGAGCACAATGGATAGTCTATTGCAGGCATTGTCGTCAGTTGCTTTAACAATTGGCAGCTGGCTGCAACCACACCTTTACAATATTTCATTATTGCTGGTGGTGTGTTTTATATCCTTGTATGCAAACGATATTATTAAACTGACCAAGCGCTTTGTCGCGCGTCGTCACTTTATTATTCGCGTGCTTTGCTTTGTGTTGGTCACAGGGTTTGGCATGGGCTTACTTGTGGTGTTTGTAACTCCATTTTTAAGTAAGTTGCTACTGCTACTCGGTGTTAAATGGCTGGCGCTTACACTAACAGCTGCGTTTTTTGTACTTGGCATCATTGCCGATAAGAAGAACCAAATATGAATCGCTACGGTCCAGAATACTGGGATAAACACGGCGCTTATCGAACCCCTGTAGCGTTTCATTTAACTTTGTTAGTGTTGTTACGCAGTTACTTTATATGGATTATGGCGGCGCTGAGTCGTCGCCCTGATTTAGATATCATGTCGCTGTTTTTTAAGTCGAAAAACGATTTCTTTACAGCCATTGCCATAGCTGCAATCGCCTTATTACCGGCGGTGATCTTTTGTTTACGCCGACCTCAAGAAAATGCTGAAGGTGCGAAACGTCTCGCGTCTATTTGGCGATTTATGCGCTGGCCATTAATTTTGTGTGCAATCACAGATTTAAGTTGGTTAACCTATCAGGCTGCGCACAGTCACTATCAGTTTTCTTTTTTCTTAGCCTGTCAAATGGTGCTGGTGTTATGGGTACTGTTATATTTATTAAAAAGCAGATATCTGTCGGTCTTTTTTAATGATTGGCCAGATCCAATTGAAAAGAAATAGGGCTGCAATATGTTGGCAATTAATAAGCTTTTAGCAAAAATTTCACTCACTATCGCGCTGGTATTAATTGCTTTATGGGTATTTACGCCACTTTGGCACAGTGCTGCATTTTCGTTGTTTGCGATGTTATGGGGCTTTATTACTTTATCAAGCCTTTATCGGGTAACTCCGTTATTTGTAGCGCGTAATCCCATTACTGATTTACTAAAGCGTGATGTAAATCAGCTAGCGCTGATAAGTCTGGCTGGTTTATTTGATTTTAAACGCAAAGCTGAGTTTGTATTAATTGGCCAAATTAAGCAGATTGAAATCGGCGAAGGGATAATCCATGTAACTGATGTCAATGACCAGCTGATAACAGCCGTATTAAGTGTTAACAGCAGCCAAATAAATAGTCATTTAGCACAGCTACTTTCTGAGCGTGAACGTGCACAAATAGATATTCGGCTGCAAACACAGTAATAACTAGACGCGCGTTGCTTGCCCTTCGTAGTGCTTGTGATGTACTGTGCAACTGTTGTATTCAACCCTGAGGGAGCATTATGTTAACTTGGCAAGATATTTTAGAGTTTGCCCATAACGGTAACCCAACACCTTCACGTCGAGTCGAAAAATCGTCATCTGAATGGCAAGCTGAGCTCGAACAAGATGCATTCTATGTAACCCGTTTAAAAGGCACCGAACGTCCGCACAGCTCTGATTCATGTACGATATTTGAACCAGGTCAATATGCGTGTGTATGTTGTGACAACTTACTTTTTGATGGCGATGAAAAGTTCGATAGTGGCACCGGCTGGCCGTCATTTACTCAGCCTAGCAGTGTTGAAAGCATTGCCTATATCGCGGACTCTAGCCATGGTATGCAGCGCATTGAAGCCGTATGTAATGTTTGCGATGCACACTTAGGACATGTATTTCCTGATGGTCCACCGCCAAGTGGCTTACGCTATTGCATGAATGCTATAGCGATGAAAAAACGCGACTAATGCGTGTTTAATCTCTATCTAATCATTACCTAATCTAAGTATTGAGCAATGATGAAAATAAGGTGCTCACGGTGAATTGGCTTACTGATTATGTAGTCTGTCAAAATACTGGATTGCGCCTTATCATCTTTTAATACCGATGCTGTAACCGCAATGATCGGAATATGCTTGAAGCGATCATCACTGCGAATTAACTGACTTGCTTCTAATCCGCCCATTACCGGCATTTTTAAATCCATGATGATTAAATCAGGCTGATGCTGCTCAATTTTTTTAAGGGCATCTTCACCATTGATAGCCGTGTCTACGGTAAAGCTCCAGCGCGATAAAAAGGACTCTAAATAGTCACGGTTGTAGGGAATATCATCAACAATCAAAATTCGAGCAGGATTAAAGTGGTAGCTCGAAATAGCGGGGTAGTTACGATGTTTCACTTCATTTTTAGACTCTGCTAATTCAACATTTGGTAACGACACGATAAACTCACTGCCTTTATCTTTATCGCTGATCACCGATAACTCACCACCCATTAGCTTGATAAAACGCAGTGAAATCGCAAGACCTAATCCCGTTCCACCAAACTCCGAACTACGTTGGCCTTGTACTTGTTCAAAATCATTAAAAATAAGATCTTGTTGATCTTTAGGAATACCTTTACCTGTGTCTGTGACATGAATTTTGATATCAATATTGCTGTTGTCATCGTGGGCTTTAAAATCGAAATACACTTTAACACTGCCTTGTGCAGTGAACTTAATGGCATTACTGATTAAGTTGGTTAGTACTTGGCGAACTTTATTGCTATCAAGCAACACAGGGGTTGTTAACTCTGGGTGAGAGGTTATTTGTAAGTCGAGATCCTTTTGCGCACTGAGTTGTAAAAACATCATATTAAGCTCATGGCACATTTTAGGGATTTCTACACGCTCAATATCGAGTTGCATTTTACCAGCATCGATTTTTGATAAATCGAGAATGTCATTCAAAACATTAAGCAGTGAATTACCAGAGATTGATATTGCTTCTAAATAACGACGCTTATTTTTATCTGTTTCGCTATCTTGTAGTAATTGGCTAAAACCTAGCACTGCATTGAGCGGAGTTCTTAACTCATGCGACATATTAGCTAAAAAGCGACTTTTAGCCTGATTTGATTGTTCAGCTTGCTCTTTAGCGTCAAGGTACTCTTGAGTGCGCTTTGCAACGGTGTCTTCAAGTAAACTATGTTGTTCATGCATGCTGTTTATCTGCTGTCTAACCGCAGCGCGCATCATTTTAAAGCCACTGGCGAGAGTACCTATTTCATCTTGGCTCTTTATATTAATAGGGCAGTTTAAATCACCAGTGGTCACGGCATGAGAAAACTCCACGAGCTGATCAATTGGCTGCAAGATAATACGGCGAATAATGATATAGGCGATGATAAGTGCGGTTAACAGGTAAATAGCAAACAGCGAAACCGCATTGCTAATAATCGATTTGGTCTTTAACGCTAAGTCTTTATCTGAAAAACTCACCATAACGTAACCGATATTTTCGCCCTGAAAGTTGCTAATTGGCACAGCAACAACATATTGCTGCTCCATGGCTACAATGACATTATGCTTAGGATTGAGCTGTTTTAGCAGCTCTTGGTTAGTTTCTAGGGTATCTACTTTACTGTTATCCGGGTGGGCGGCGATAAAATTATTTTGGTCGATAAAGTAAATCGTTTTTAAATCATCAAAAGTATTATTTTTTAAAATGTTCTTTAGGGTAAGACCCTGAATTTTAAGCACCCAACTCCCCACGGTATTATCTTTTGTGAGGCTATTTATTTCTGACAACATGGGCGAGACAATCGCATCAGCTTTTTCACTCATGTTCAAAAGTGTTTGCTCTTTAAGCTCCATTACATGCAACGACGTACTTGCCCCTAAAATAAGGGTAATGGTAAAGCCAATGATCATTAAAATTTTGTGGGCAATACTAATTCTCATTGCTCAATATTGCTCCGTACTTTTAATGCTTGCATATTAGCGTTGATTTTTGCGTCTGTGCTTTTGATTGATTGTTTTATATCTGCACCATAGAAAATTTGGCTAAAGGTTTGCGAAATAATTTCGCCAATAACCGGAAACTCGACCATGCCAGCCTGAAGGCGATCAGGCGTTGCATGCTCAAACACCCATAACATGGCTTTATTAAAGCCAGGTTTGTTTACTAGAGTAAACAGCTTTTCGTGCCACACTTTTTGTCTAGGCGGTGAACCTCCTGTACTAAGTAGTGCGGCTGTCTGCTCACTGGTTGCCCATTGAATAAATAACCATGCAGCATCTTTGTTAGTTGATTTGCTATTAATTGCAAATGCCCATGCCCAAGGAGATGTTTCTCTGGCGATTGGACCTGCAGGCAAGGGGGCTGCTTCCCATTTATTCCAAATATCTGACTCTTCGGCGGTATCTATTTCATTATAAAAATGAGAAGCCAAAAAGGCCGAGGCAAGGCGGCCTTCTTTAAACAGGCGACGAATTTCATAAAAATGCAGTAAGCGGCTGTTATCTGGATTGCCGAACCCTGTTACTAGGTCGCGATACACTTGTAGGCTTTGTGCCGTTTCAGGGCTATTAAAAACAGACTGGCCCTGCGCGTCGATAACTTCAGCGCCATAAGCACGCATAACAGGTAACACAGTCCAAGTGTTTAACCCTGCCCCCGGCAGCGTACGTGAGGCAAATGCATGCATACCATTTAAAGAAGGAGTACGGTCGATTTCTCGTTGTAACTTAACCTTGGTTGCTTGTAGTTGCTCGTAGGTATCGGGAACTGCTAAGTTAAAACGTTCGAAAAGATCTTTGCGATAAAAATAAATCGGCGCAGAAAAATCAAACGGTAACGAATATAGCGTGTTATCAATTTTACAAAGCGCTAGGCTACGTTCACTAATGTCTTCTAACTGATACCAAGTTTTGTCTGTCAGTTTTGGGCTATCAATGTAAGGCTGCAGGGGCTCAATCCAGCCTTGGCTTTGCGCTTCACCTAAAAAGGTAATCCCCATCGGCAGTACATCGTAAAGCCCTGAAGCTTCACTTAAATCTTGATGGCGACGAACACGCATTTGTGATTGTTCTAAAGCATGAAAGCCAACAGAAATCCCTGTTAGCTGCTCAAATAAAGGAATGTAGGGTTTTAACGCCATAAATGCAGGCTGCTCATCAGCCAAAATATTGATATGGCTACCTGCTTTACTTTGCCAATTGATACTGGCTTGTTGCCAATGTTGTAATGTTGCTGAGGCAAAGCTGTATTGGCAAAATATTAAAAGCGCAACGCTTAGGAGGGGCTTTTTAAATTTAAACAAAGAAGATGCCATACGCAATTACTCAGCAAGCTTAATTTTTAACTTTGCAGCCAGGGCTTTAATTTTTTCAAAGCGGATTGCTTGTTCATCTTCTAATGTTTGCGCATCGAGCAAGGCAAAACATTTTTTCGCGAGCGCTAAATTAAATGATTGGCCTTGGTTATTTGTATCGAATAAACATTGCAGTAGGTTTAAAGCGATGCTGGCATTTTTAGGCATGATCCTAAATGCTTGGGTGAAGGCTTCTAGCGCCGTATTGAGCTGACCTTTATTAAATTGTGTTACAGCGTGATTATTGAGCTCTTTCGGACCGAGCTTGATATCTCGTCGTTCAGTTTGTTGTTGTTGAATATAACGTAAATACACCGGATCGCTAACTGATGGGTGGCGTTCACAGTGAGTGATTATTTGGTTAAATAGCATCTGTGCTTTGTGGTGAAAACCAAGCTCATGAAACGCTTTCGCCTTATCGAGCGCACCATCTACTGAACGAATTTGAGTGTCACTTTCATCAAGTTGATTGATAAGTGCTTTAGCCTTTTGATGTTCATCCTTTAAATAATGCAAACGCGCATTGAGAACATCAATTTGTGTTTGATTATTACTATTCGGAAACTGCTTTTTTAAATCACTTAAGTACTGGTTTGTCTGTCTCGAAATGCGATTAACTTGATCGGTTTGATCCGTCGTTAAAGCAAAATCAATCCCTGCGCGCGCCGCATTTAAATATATATCAGGGTTATCGTGAATTGAGTGCTTTGCGTAACTGGCAATATCTTTTTGCGTTAAATAATTCTTTTCATAATCATGATTAAGCAATGATACATGACTCAGGGCTTTTTGGCGGTCAATGTTACGTGGGGCAATCTCAACAGCTTTACTAAAAAAGTCCTGAGCCTCATCAAACTTATTGAGTTTAATTTCTAATCGACCCAGTAAATCAAGCGCAACTAGTCTCGTTTCACTGCGCTGCAACATCGTCTTAAGCATGCGGTGTGCTAGGGTATGTTCATTATTAGCAATAAGCGCTTCGACTAAACCAACTTTTGCCCAAGTAAATTTTTGAATATCGAGCACTGATTTAAAGAATGTTTTGGCCTCTTCAAAGCGCTTAAGGCGAAGTAGGGCGTCGCCTTTTAATCTCAACAGAATGGCGCTGTAACTATTACCTTTGTTTTGCAGCAAGGCATCAATTTGTTTAATTGCTTTGGAGTCATTCCCATCATCAATAAGTTGATAAATTTGATGTAGGTTACTTTTGCGCAATAACACTTTTTCAATACGATTTTTTAATTCGTTAATTGTAAAGGGTTTAACTAAGAAATCATCTGGTTGTAGCTCGAGTACACTGTGAACTAACGAGCCGCTTGTTTCAGCTGAAATAAAAATAAAGCCGGTAGAGTTTTTTATAAGGCGCTTCATTTTCAGCTCTTCATAAAGCTGATAACCATCTTGATGTTTACTAAGGTTAAAGGAACAAACGATGAGATCAAATTGCTCAATTTGACATTGTTCTTTTGCTGCAATTGCATGCTCAGCAAAACGCAACTGACGAAACCCCAATCCCTCTAAGGACTGTTTCATATAGCTTTGAGCAAGTGGCTGCTCTTCAACTATTAAAATTTTGGCTTTCGAAAAAATCTTTGCAGGCATTGGACTTGCGACTAAGTGACATTAACGATGACTATAATAAACAGTCTAGCTGCTGACAAGGCAAATTACAGCTTTTGCAATGATTTAAAGTTTAGCTTTGGGTCATATCAATAAAGGGAGTAGTGAGTGATAGATATTAGCAGTTAGATTTTAGAAGTTAGATAGTAGAAGTTAGATAGTAGAAGTTAGATAGTAGAAGTTAGATAGTAGAAGTTAGATAGTAGAAGTTAGATAGTAGAAGTTAGATAGTAGAAGCGGTTGTTATATGTGGTGGGTCGTACTGGACTTGAACCAGTGACCCTCGCCTTGTAAGGGCGATGCTCTCCCAACTGAGCTAACGACCCACATATAAATTTTGTTTTAAGATTAAATGGTTGGTTTTACTGAACTTAACCACCGAGCCTTTTCGTTGTAAAGAGTTGCGATGCTCTTTGCTTCAAAAAGTAAATGGTGGGTCGTACTGGACCTGAATCATCGAGCCTGTGTTTTGTAAAGAGTGGCGAT